>JAVVVJ010000001.1:0-9047 GCA_036652695.1 Clostridia bacterium
TGTAAGGAGCTTGTTTATAATACCACTGTTTCGCCCTTGTGTCAACACTTATTTTCATGTTTTTTTCAATAATCTTCAAACTTGTTTCCAAAACGCCGGAAACCCTTATGCTGTATGGCTTTTAGCATTTCCCATCCTTCGCTTGCAGCACCGCGATATCGCTTTCCATTCGTGTTTCTTCTATATATACGGTATGCAATGATAGATGTATTCGCGTCATGGTGCTTGCTCGCCGCAGCCCTACGCCTTTCCCCGTTCCCGCGCATAGGCCGCGATTTTTGCCGCCAGCCCCTTGCTGATGCCCTCCACCGCGCAAAGCTCCTCCTCGCTGGCCGCGAAGATGGCCTTGACGCCCTTGAAATGGCGAATGAGCGCCATCTGCTTCTTTTCGCCAATGCCCTCTATTTGGCTCAGCTCGCTTTGCAGACCGGCCTTGCCGCGCAGCGCGCGGTGGTGGGTGATGCCAAAGCGATGCGCCTCGTCACGCACGTGCTGGATCAGGTGCAGGGCGTTGGATTGCCTGCCCAACAGGATCGGCTCTGCCTTTCCCGGCAGGTAGACCTCCTCAAAGCGCTTTGCGAGGCCGAACATCGGCACATTCGCGCCCGCCTCCTCCATGGCGCGGTGCGCAAAGAGGAGCTGCTCCGGGCCGCCGTCGATCAGCACAACATCCGGGAGCTTTGAAAAGCTTCCTCCCTCCAAGGCAAGCCCCGCCTCCTGACGGTCGTGCCGCTCCTTCAAGCCATGCGTAAAGCGCCGCGAGATCACCTCCGCCATGGAGGCAAAGTCATTTGCACCCTCCACGGTTTTAATGCGGAAAATGCGGTAGGATTTTTTATCCGGCTGCCCACCCTCAAAAACCACCATGCTCGCCACGCTCAAAATGCCCTGCGTGTTGGAGATATCATAGCCCTCGATGCGGCGCGGGAGCGTTGGCAGGCCAAGCTCCGCCTGTAGCTCCTCCATGGCCTGTATGGTGCGGGCGTTTTTCACAATTGCGCTCTGGCGATGCCGCAGCAGCGTATTTTCCGCGTTTTTAAGCGTCAGGCGCACCAAATCGGCCTTTTCGCCGCGCTGGGGGCACACAAGCGTCACCGCGCCCCCCTTGCGCTCACGCAGCCACTGCTCCAGCTCCTCGGTTGGCTCCGGCAGCGCCTGCACCAGCACATTGCGGGGGATCAGCAACGCATCATCATAATACTGCGTCAAAAAACCCGCCAAGATCTGCTCCGGCTCTTCCATTCCACAGTTTTCCAACAAAAAGGCGCGCCCGCCCTCCATGCGCCCGGCACGGATATGCGTGAGCTGCACCATTGCGTCCTGCTCATCCGTTGCCACGGCCAGCACATCCTGTTCCACATCCCGGGTTTGAATGGCGTGCTGGCGCTCCATGAGCTGCTTTACATCGGCGATTTTATCCCGCAGCATGGCTGCCTGCTCGTATTCCATGCGCTCGCTGGCTGCGTTCATCTCCTTTGCCAGCTCGGCGAGCAGCTCGCGGGAATCGCCGTTTAAAAAGGCGATCACGCGCTTGAGCAGCTCCGCATAGACCTCCTCGCTCACCTTTCCCGCGCAGGGGGCAAGGCAGCGCCCTACCTGATGATGCATACAAGGACGGCGCGGCGTCTTGAGTGGCAAAGCGAGGCTACAGGTGCGCAGGGGAAAAAACCTGCGCACCTCATCCATCACCTGTCTCACAGCCGTCGCGCCGATAAAGGGGCCAAAATAACGCGCGCCATCCCGCGCATCCATGCGTCGCGCCAGCGTAAGGCGCGGGTAGCGCTCCTGCGGATCAATGCGCAAATAGGGGTAGTGCTTATCATCCTTTAAGAGGATATTGTAAAAGGGTTGATGCTTTTTGATGAGGTTGCATTCCAGCGTAAGCGCCTCAAAATTGGTTTGGCAGAGCAGGAGGTCAAAGTCGTCCACGCGCGCGGCCATCGCCGCGACCTTCGGGGTATGCGAGCCATGAAAATACTGGCTCACGCGGTTTTTGAGGTTGACCGCCTTGCCCACATAGATGATTTCTCCCCCGCTCTTCATCAGGTAGCAGCCGGGGCTTTCCGGAAGCATCTTGATTTTATAGGCAAGCGTGGGATTCATGCTGATAACCGACCTTTCAAAACCGCGGCATGTTTTTTTCCCCGCGTTTAGTTCTCCCGGAAAATGCAGCAGGTCAATACGCCATCGCTGATGAAGAACTGGTAGCGGATGGCGAAGGGCAGCGTGTTGGTCAACGAAAGGTTGATATCGCCGCCGCCCACCGCCGCGTCAAAGCCAACCTTGCAGTAGTAAATCCCCACATCGGCATGCACCTTGCGGTGCGTGATCAAAATGGGAACCTGGATATTGGTGATGTAGAAGGTCGTGTTGACCTGGCAGGTGCCTCCACCATAGCCGCTCAGCGCCGTGGGGCTCATGATAGGCGCCTCGTGATAGCCGGTGGATTTGCTGTAGGGGCCAATGCATTCGTTCATTACAAAGCTTTCGCCCGGCTGGAGCACCGTGCCGCTGATCATGCTGGAGGAAAGGTAGATATTCCAATTGCGGCCTTGGTACATCAGGGTGCGTTCGCCGACCGCAAAAAAGGTGGTCATGGTGCTGATCAGATCGCCGGGCTTGGCTTCCTCATAGGGCACAACGGGCAGCAGGTACGCGACGTCCTCTTGCTTGATGTAGCCGGTGGTGCGCCAATAGGGCAGCGGATAGCGCCCCATCGCATCCAGCTCCTGCACGCATACGGCGGAGCCGGGGTTGATGGTTTTGAGGATGGAATGATCGGTTGCGCTATAGATATGAGTGATCTTATTCACAAATGCCAGCTGTGGATAAACCACCAGCCCGGGGATTTCGCCCGCGTAGGGATCAATGCGATCCCACTTGAACAGGCTGTCGCAGAGCACATAGCCATATTGCTTGCCATAGCGCACATAGCACCAGTCGCCATCCACATAGCTCACAACGCATTGCTCATAGGTGGGCACGGTGCCGATGCGGCGGCTGGTAATATCCTTTTGCTGATAGATAGCGGAGCGCTTGTAGCCATAGGCATAATATTTGCTTTGAAAGCCATTTTGATCATCCATGGCAAGCGCGCCAAGCGTATCGGCGGTCGGGGTCGCGATATGCTCCACGGCATCGCCCACGGCGGCAGACGCTTCATCGTACTCGCGGATATTCTCTAAATATTTTGTGTACAAATAATAGACCGTATCGCCTTTTTTAGCGGTTGCCCATTCGCTTTGCACATCAATGAGGTAAACCGTCTCTCCCGCCGCGACGCTGCCGATGCTCATGGCGTTGTTTTCCGGCGTGCGGCGCATTTTAAGCGTGGAGATGGTCAAGGCGACGTATTTCACCGCGTTGGGGTCCAGCGATGCGGTGGGCTCAGCCTGCGGCGTAAGGGCTGGGGTTTGCGCGGGCGTGACCGTAGCTGTGTCCGCAGTGGGCCTTGCGGTTGCCAGCGGAATGCCCGTTGCTTCCGCGCTTTGCGGCTTCGCCGTAACCGCGCCTTCAGTGGGCGCGTTTTGCGTGGAGGGTTGGGTTTGCGCAGGTACAATCACATCCCCTTGTGCCAGCGCGGTCATGGGGGTAAGGGCAAGCAATGCCGCCAGCAGAGAAAGCGCAAAGCGGCGCATCAGCAGTTTCATCTTCTTTTCGTGCTCCCATCTGTATTTAGATATGGTGCGGATTGCCGAATATGGTAATTCGCCAACTTATTATATAAGTGAAAGCAAGCGTTCGTCAATAGGCGTTTTAGGTGAGCAGTGGGCGTGGCGGAGCGCCCGCTGTCAAAACCGCCATGGACAAATTTTCAAAAATGTTGTATAGTGAAACTGGAAATGGGGAATGTAGGACATTCCTTTTTTGATCTCCCATCCGTTTTGGAGGTGCAGAAGATGACCGCAATAAGCCGAGCCCTTTGCGCCTTGTTTGTTCTTTTGCTGCTATGCTCCCTCGGCAGCGCTTTTGCTGCCGAAGCGCCATCAGCGGCTTCTCCCGCGCGCATCGTGCGCGTTGGGGTGTACGAAAACGAAGGTTTTTTTACCATCCGTCCCGATGGCACGCGCAGCGGCAGGCTCGCCCAGCTCTACGATGAACTGCTTCCTTATACCGATTGGCAGTATGAATGGGTCGTTGGCAACTGGCAGCAATGCATGTCGTGGGTTCAAAGCGGCGTGGTAGATCTCGTTGGCACCGTGATCAAGCAGCCGCAGCGGGAGAGCGCCATGGATTTTTCCGCATTGAGCTGCGGCACCAGCCACACGCACCTCATTGCCCTGCGCTCCAATCACGAGCTTACTGCCGCCGCGCTCAACGCGCACGGGCTGCTTCGCGTGGGAACGCTGTTTTCCAGCGCGCTTGCGGATAACTGGAGCACCTATGCGCAAGCGCATAACATTAACACCACTCTCACGCGTTACGCAAACGAGCGGGAAATGAACGACGCGCTGTTTAACGGCGAGATTGACGCGCTGTTAAACAACCGCCCGCCTGTGATTTCCGGCATGCGCGACGTGCTGGATTTTTCCCCCCAGCCCTTTTATTTTGCCGTTGGCAAGGGCAATGACGCTTTGCTTGGGGAGCTGAACGCGGCGCTAAAAGCGCTTGCGCAGGTGAAACCGAGCTACGGCATCGATATGGACTGTAAGCCCATGCCCATCGCCCGCATCGCCCGCAGCTGGCAAAGCAGTGAATTGAACTTTATTGAAACCAGCGCGCCGATTTGCGTCGCGCTGGTGGATAACCTGCCCAGCGTAAGCCAGTACGATCCCAAGACCGATACGTTCAGCGGCATCGCTTTCGATTTTTTGGAGCTGATCAGCCGCAAAACAGGGCTTCGCTTTACGTACCTGCCCTATGCGGTGGATTCCGCGCCGGATGAGGCGGCGCAGATCATTGCGCCGGTTGTCCAATCCATCGCGCTTTCGCTTCCCGCGCAATACGCGCTTTCCAATGCGATCATGGACAGCCGCATGCTCTGCCTCACCCGCATCGGCTATCTGCCTTCCGAAAAAGAAAATTTCATCATCGCGCTCTGCCGAGACATGCGGTTTATGGAGCCTTTTTTTCAAAGCCGCTTTCCAAACGCGGTGTTGCTTTATTACCCTAGCACCAAGCAGGCGCTCACCGCCGTTTCCAATGCCAACGCCGATTTGTGCTTCGCCAACGAGCTGGTATCCTCCTCGCTTTTGCAAAGCCCCTACCTAAACGATCTCATCATCTGCCACACCTACCAGTATGATGAGCTGATCTGCTTTGCCCTTACCCAGAACAATGATATGCTCCTCAGCGTTCTCAACCGCGCGCTTGGCGAGATCACCGAGGAGGAGCGCACCGCCATTTTGATCAAAAACACGGTGGGCGCCACCCATCCCTACACCCTTGGCGAGCAGCTATATGCCAACCGCACGCTGCTGTTTTTCATTTTAGGCGCCGCCATCCTTTTCGTGGCTCTCATCTACTTTTATTTGACGAACTGCGCCCGCGAGCATCAGCGCATCCACGTCGCGCTGATGGAAAAAGAGGCCAGCGAAAATGCCAACCGAGAGCTGGAGGAAATCAACCTCAATGAGCACCGCAACAATCGCGTTTTGCTCAAGCAAGCAAATTTTAGCGAAAAGGCCGGCATCTTTAACCGCCGCGGCTTTATAGAGGCTACGCGCAAGCTCTTGGATACCTATCCCGATGTTCAGTTTACCATGATGATGCTGGAATTGGTGCGCTTCCGCGCCTTCTGCGAGCTTTTTGGCTATCAGGAGGGTGACCGCTTGATTGCCTCCATCGGCATTACGCTGCGGGATAGCTACCTCCGCTCTAGCGCCGTTTATGGTCACTTGGAGGATTGCTCCTTTGCGATCTGCCTGCCCAGCAACAGCCTTTCCGCCGATGAGCTGCTAAAGAAGCTGGACACCTGCTTTCGCAATGCTCCGCACGAGTACGACCTTGTTATGCGGCTAGGCTGCGCCGTTGCCGATGACCCCACCATCAGTGTAAGCATGCTGATGGAAAACGCCTTTCTGGCGCTTCGCGAGGCAAAAGCGGCGCAGTTCACGCGCTGCGCCGTTTACGATGAGGCGCTGAGCGCCCGCATGAAGCTGACGCATAGCATTCTCACCGACCTGCCCGCCGCTCTGCGTGAAAGGCAATTTCAAGTATACTATCAGCCGCAATACAGCTTGCGCACCAACCAGCTCACCGGCATGGAAGCGCTTGCGCGCTGGATTCACCCGGAATACGGCATCATTTCCCCCGGGATCTTCATCCCGCTTCTGGAACAAAACGGCCTCATCACGCGCCTTAGCGAGTACATACGCGATGAAGTGATTCGCCAGATCTGCGAGTGGAAGGTGGAGCTTGGCAGGGAAGTCAGCGTATCCATCAACGTTTCCCGTGTGGATACCTTTGCAACGGGCTTTACCGAGCAGCTCACCCGCCAAATGGACCTGCACGGCCTTGACCACCGCCTGCTCCGGTTGGAAATCACCGAAACCGCCTACATCCAAAACGAGGCGCATATCTGCCGCGTTGTCACCGAGCTTCGCAAAGCAGGCTTCCGCGTAGAGATGGACGACTTTGGAAGCGGCTATTCCTCCCTCAACACGCTCAAGGACCTGCCCGTTGACCTGCTCAAGCTGGATATGAAGTTCATGATGAACACCCAGAACGAGCGCGGCAACATCATTTTGATCGCCGTTGTGGAAATGGCAAAGCGCATGGGTCTGCCCATGATCGCCGAAGGTGTGGAAACGCGCGAGCAGGTGGATTTTCTGCGCAGCATCGGCTGCGAGTGCATGCAGGGCTACTACTGCCACCGTCCCATGCCTGCCCATGACATGACCGCGCTGCTGCGTGCCGACGCCCTAGCGCAATAGGCACAGCGCTCGCTGAAGAAAGGACCTGAACCGCCCATGAAACGCTCCTCCCGCGCCAACCTTTTGCTGCTGCTTACCGCCATGATTTGGGGCGCCGCCTTTGTGGCGCAGGATGTAGCCGCCGACAGCCTGCCTCCTTTTTCCTTCAACAGCGCGCGTATGCTGCTCGCCGCGCTCACGCTGCTCCCCGTAGTTTTCCTCATGGATCGTAAGGCCGCTCGCGCACCCGCCGCCGCAGCGCCGCAGCTCGGCGATGCGATTCCCTTTGCCCGCATGAACCGCAAGCAATGGCACACCTTAATGCTTGGCGGCCTCTGCTGCGGCGTGATGCTCGCCCTGGGAAGCTGCTTTCAGCAGCTGGGCTTTCAGATGGGCGCTAGCGCGGGCAAGGCGGGCTTTGTGACCGCCCTGTACATTGTGCTCGTGCCCATCCTCGGCCTCTTATGGGGCAAGCGGGTGCGAAAGCTGCTGTGGGCAGCGGTAGCCATCTGTGCCGTTGGGCTATACCTGCTGTGCATCCATGACGGGTTTCGCATCGAGCCTTGCGACGTTTTCCTCATTCTCTGTGCGCTGAGCTTTTCCGGCCATATTTTGGTGGTTGATTATTTCAGCCGTCACACGGACTGCGTCAAGCTGAGCTGTATGCAATTCTTTGTGGTTGCCATCCTCTGCGGCGTTCTTGCCGCCTTTTACGAGCGTCCCACCCTACAGGGGCTCATTCGCTGCGTCATTCCCATCCTCTATTCCGGCATGCTCAGCGGAGCGATGGGCTACACACTGCAAATCGTGGCTCAAAAGGATTCCGATCCCACCGTTGCCTCCCTCATCATGAGCTTGGAAAGCTTCTTTGCGGTTCTCGCGGCTTGGCTCATCCTTGGCGATCAAATGAGCCCCCGCGAATACCTCGGCTGCTTTGCCATGATGGTAGGCATTATCATCTCTCAGCTCCGCCCAAGGCAAAAGCGCTGAACCCCTAATACTAAATAGCCATGCCGCAACATGCGGCATGGCTATTTAGTATAACCGCGCCTTTGCCTTGCGCTCTTTATTTTTTTTGCTTATCGCAACTCCAAGCTCTCTATTTTACCGTAATTTTGCAGCTTACGCCGCCATCCGTCCATGTGCCGTTTTCATCCCGCACATAGGCGTATACATTGCCCTCGTATGCCGTATCCAGCGTTACTTGATACGTCCACAAAATGCCATCGCCTTCCTTTACGCTTTCCACAGCGGCGGGCATTGCATAGCCCTGCTCGTTCATCAAACGAATGCCCGCCACCTCGGCAGTGGTTTTCAGCATGAATTTGATGGTTGCAGGCACGCTCGCGGTTTCCGTATTGGCAGAAAAGCTACTTACCTGCGCCGCCTTTGGCGTAATCGCAGGCTCGATGCTACCCTGCGTAACGGTTTCGCCCCCATTGAAAATTGCCGGAAGCGAATCGCCCATTGGCCGCATTTGGGCATTGCCCAGCAACCCGTTCAGCGTGCCCGTTGCCCACAGCGCCACGCCGATTGCCAGCAGCAAGGCCACAGCCAGCAGCGTGATCCATAGCCCCTTGTGGTTCTTTTTCTGCGGCATCAGCGCCGCGAAGGATACCGGCGTTGGCGTGGCCATGCGGCTTGTGGGCACAGCGTCCTCGCGAAGCTCATCCGTCATATCCTCATCGCTCACCGCATGCTCAATGTCATACGCGGTGCCGCTGCGTTGCGCGGGTTGCGCGCCGGTTCGCGAAGCGGCGCTTTGATAATCCATCAGCGCATTTTCGTTAAGCCCCTGCGGATACCGCGAATCGGGGTACATGGAGTGCTCCTCCAGCGGCGGCAGCTGCATAGGCTGCACAGGCTGCATAGGTTGCATGGGCTGCATGGGTTGCGCATAGAGGGACTGCTGCGCGTACATGGGTTGCGCGGCCTGCGCAGCCACGGGCGCTGGTATGTCCCGCGCCGTCCGCTCCGCAAAAGGCCTTGCCGCATCGGGCTGCTCCGCACGGCTTCGCCGATGCTTCTCCATACCCGTATCAAGCGTTTGCTCCCTTGGAAGGTCTTTAGAAACCGCCTCAGCATGCGCTTGCTCCGCCGGGGGCAGCTCGTTTCTAGTCTGCTCGCTCATGCGGCTGCGGCGGCGCGGCAAAGCTTGCCCCGCAACGGGGGGCATTTCCTCGCTGATGGGCG
>JAVVVJ010000001.1:9147-50987 GCA_036652695.1 Clostridia bacterium
CCGCGCGGCTTTGCGCCCGCTCTACAACGCGATAGGGCTGCGGCTCGTTCGGCAGATAATAAGGCGCATTTGCGTCCTGCTGATGCTGCGGCGCAGACACGCATTTAGGGCGCAAGCCATCCGCACCCATCGGGCGCATTAAAGCTCTCGTTTGCGCCTGTGCCTTTTGCTCTTCATGCTGTGCGCTCGTCATTCGCTGTATCCTCCCTTAATCGCCTAAAGCTGGCTATCTTTCAAAAGCGTGGTTCTGTCAATGATTATATCACATGCAACGCTCTTTTGTCATGTATCCTGCAAACGGCGCGCGGAAAAGCAAAAATCCGCAAAAAGGTCGGCTAAGGTTTCACGCCTAGCCGACCTTTTTTGCTTTCCAGCACAGCGCTCCCTACACTGTGCCTACCGTTTATTTCAATGCCTTGTCCAGCGCGGCCTGGGCTTCTTCACAAGCCTCGTCCAGCGCCTCCTGCGCGGATACGCCTTCCACCTCTACAAGATCGGTCGCAATGCGCAACGCATCGAAGATCTTATTGCCCGTGGGGTCCAGAATGGGTGGAATGCCAGCCTTCGTGGCTTGCAGCAGGGGTACCAGCGCCTGCGGATTTTTCTGCGCGAACGCCTTAAAGTCCGGATCTTCCTGCGCGGAGGCGCGCACAGCGATATAGCCGGTCACCATGGAATAGCGCGCTGTATTTTTGGTGTTGGTCAGGTATTTCATGAACTCATAAGCGCCCTGCTTTGCCTGCTCAGAGGCGCCAGCGGGAATCACCATCTCCGTAGCTTCCACCACGGCGGCGGCAGGCTTGCCGCCCATGCCGGGCTGAATATGCGCCGCGATTTTGGTAAAGTCCAAATCGCCCTGATCGCCCGCAGAGCCGGTATAGCCGCCCGCGCGGCCTTCCATGACATCCGCGATGGTGTTATACCAGTATTCCCAGCCTTGCCCGGTGGAATGTACGGTCATCACGTTTTCCTCATGGATCGCCTTGCGTATCAGCTCCCATGCCTCCACCCACTCCGGGGTGTTCACCAGCACGGTCTTGCCATCCTCGCTAAGCAGCTGACCGCCGTTGGAATAGGCGATATCCATCAGGTTCCAGTAGCCCCACATGGGTTCCCAGCCGTAGAAGGTAGTCGCGCCGCTCGCGTCCTTCTTTGTGATCTTGCGAGCCGCGTCCAAAAGCCCTTCCCAAGTATTGAGGGCTTCCTCCGCATCGATGCCCGCCTCCTCAAAGGCGGCCTTGCTGTAGTACAGCACCTGCGTTGTGCCCTGAATGGGCAGCGCGTACAGGTTTTCCCCATACATTCCCTGCTCATAGAACGCGGGTACGATATCCTCCGGGTGGAAATCCGGGTCCGCGTTGATCAGGGGCAGAATGTCCTGCAACACGCCCTTCAACGCAAGGTTGTTGACCTGCCCGTATTCAAGCACCGCCAAGGCAGGGGGGTTGCCAGCGGCAATGGGCGCCTGAATGGCCTGAAAGGTCTCGGTATAGCTGCCTTGGGTAACGCCTACCACCTCGTATTGGCTTTGCATGGTGTTGAATTCACCAATCACTTCTTTGATCAGCTCGCCGGTGGGGCCGCCTAGGCCATACCAGAACTCCACCTGTACCTTTTCGGCGGCAAAGGCATTCGGGATCATGCCTAATGCCAGCAGCAGAACCAGAACCAGGGATAGCAGCTTTTTCATGGGTTTTCCTCCTTTGATGGTCGTTTATTGTTGAGGCGGCACACACAGCCGCCCAGAAGCCCAATCATCCCTTGACGCCCGTATCGGAAATGCCCTGAATAAACCAACGCTGGCAGATGAAGAAAAGCAACAGCAGCGGAAGCACCGTAAAGGTGCTTGCCGCCATCACCTGCGGCCATTTGATGCCGTAGTTTCCCCCCTCGATAAAATACAGGCGCAGACCCTGCGATATCAGGTAATGGCTTGGTCTTGTGGTAATGAGCATCGGCCACATGTAGTTGTTATAGTTTGCCACAAAACTCAGCAGCCCCGCCGTAACAAACGATGATTTCGCAATGGGCACCATGATATGCCAAAGCGTGTGCCAGTGGGTGGAGCCTTCCATCCAAGCAGCCTCCACAAGGCTTTTATGCACCTGCAAAAAGGCTTGCCGGATAAGAAAAATGCCAAACATATAAACGCAGTTGGATACGATTAAGCCCGTATAGGTGTTGAGCAGCCCCATCTTTGCCAGAATAATATACCCCGGCACATAGGTGGCGGCGGCGGGCAGCATGTTTGTGCCCATAATCACCGCGAACAGGAAGCCCCGGCCGCGAAACTGCAACTGCGTCAGCGCATACGCCATCAGGGCGGAGTTCACAATCTGGATCACCACAATGCCCACGGCAGTAAAGAGCGAGTTGAAGATGTAGCGTCCAAAGGGCGCACCTTGATAGGCCTCCGCAAAGTTGCTCCACAGCAGCTGATCCGGGATCAGCGAGGGTGGAAAGCGGAATACCTCCGCCTTGGTTTTAAAGGCGCTGGAGATCATCCATAGAAAGGGGAACGCCATCGCCAGCACAAAGAGAATCATCACCAGGTGCAAAAACAGCTTTTTCACAGCGCTTCTGCGGCGCTTTGCGCTCCATGTTTTACGTTGGAAGGAAATGCTCGCGGTATTCACGGCGGTACCACCCCTTTCATTTACTGATAGTTCACCCATTTGGTAGAGCCCCAAAATTGCAGCACCGATAGCAAAATGGTAATCAGCATCAAAATGCCCGCCACGGCGGTTGCCTCGCCCATGCTGTAGTTTTCAAAGGCGTATTGGTAATACAGATATAGCAATGTCCGCGTGCTGCCCGCCGGACCGCCCTGTGTCAAAATCTGAATCTGATCATAGGCCTGTAGCGATGTGATGGTCATCATAACCATCAAGAAAAAGGTTGTGGGCGAAATGCCCGGCAGCGTGACGTGCCTAAACTTTTTCCACGGTCCCGCGCGGTCAATGGCAGCCGCCTCATACAGATCCTTGGGCACCTTTTCCAGCGCCGCCATGTAGAAGATCATCGCGTAGCCAATGGATTTCCATACCGTGACCAGCGAAACCGACATCAACGCCGTATCCCTACTGCGCAGCCATTTGAGCGGCGAAATGCCAATCAGGCTTAACAAATAGTTCAGCGTCCCGCTTTCGTCAAACAGCCAAATCCACACGATGGATACCGCTACCGTGGGCGTAACCCAAGGCGAGAACAGCAAGGCGCGGTAAACGCTCTTGCCGCGGAACGCGCAACGAAACATCAGCGCCAGCCCTAAGCCAATGATCATGGAGGGCAGCACCGTGCCGATGGCGAAGAGCAGCGTGTTGCTAAGCGCCCGGTTAAAGGCCTTGTCGCCAATAAAGTTCAGGTAATTGCCCAGCCCAACCATGTTGTAGGTGGGGCTGATATAATCCCAATCCGTCAGGCTAATCCACAGCGAGCGGAAGATGGGATAAATCCAGAACACTACCATTGGCAGCATCGCAGGCAGCACAAACCAGAAAGCGGTTTTTCCATCCCGGCGGCGCGCAGAAACGGTGCGATGCGTAGCTCCGCTCATTTTGATTCCTCCTTTTGCGTTCCCATAGTCAGCGTTTTCTTGGATTCCTTAAAGAACCCGGCAACAATGATGAGCAGCACCGCACTGATGGGCAGCGCCACCACAATGGAAACCGTTTGCAGCTGGCTCAGCGTCTGCTCGGTAAACAAAAGCGCCGTAGGCAGCAGCACAAACAGCAGCGCCCAAAAGCCCTTGATCCCCCTGCCAGGCTCCTCCTCCGCGCCCAAATCGCGATAGGAATAGGTCGCCATCACCATGGTCAGCGCATCAAAGGTGGAGGCATAGAACAAAATCATGGAAGCAATCAGCAAAAAGAGCGAAACATTTGGCATGGGCAGCGTGCGGAAGATAGCCACAATGGCCTCGGACTGGCTCGCGCCGCCCGCCAGCAGCGCCGCCACATCCAGCCTGCCCGTTACCTGCTGATGAAGCCCATAGCCGCCAAAAATCCACATCGAGGCAAAGGTGCCGCCAAGACCCGCCACATAGCCGCCAAGAATGGTTTGACGGATGGTGCGCCCCTCGGAAATCTTGCCGATAAAGAACGGCGTCGCCACGCACCAAGCGATCCAGTACGCCCAGTAAAATACCGTCCAGCTCTGCGGGAAGGCCGCCGCGCTTACACCAGCCTGCACGCCCTGCCCGGCGGAAAGGCGCAGGGGATCAAGCCAAGTAGACATTCGGAAAAAGTTGTTGATCACATTGCCAAGGGAAGTGATGGCTGTTTCCACCGTATACAGCAAATCGCTGCCAATCAAAAACGAAACCGCCAGCGCGATAAACAAAATCACACAGAGCTTCGCTACATAGGCGATGCCGGAAAAGCTAAACACCACGCCAATCGTATACACTGCCGCAATCACCAGCAAAATGGCAATGGTCGTCCATTTGTTTACGGGGAAGCCAAAGACCTCCTGCATTGCCAGCGTAATCAGCGGCGTTGCAAGGGAAAAGGTGGTTGCCGCCCCGGCCATCATGCCAAAAACGCCCACAAGATCAATCCCCTTGCCCAGCGCGCCATCCACCTTGCGCCCTAGCATCGGTCGACACGCCTCCGACAGGCGCTGGCGGTTGCGCCCCTTGACATGCATCATATACCCATAGGCGGCTGCTGGCAGGATAAAGAACGACCACGGAATGGCTCCCCAATGAAAAATTGGGTAGGACGATGCCCAGAGCTGCTTTTGCGCCAGCGTCATTTCGGTCATATCCAGTGGCATGCTCTGATAGTAAAACGCCCATTCATGCAAAGCAAAGAATAGGATGTCGGCGGCCATCGTAGCGGTAAAAACCATGCTGCCCCACGCGAGGTTGCCATATCTCGGCTTTTCAATGGTTCCCAAGCGGATTGTTCCCCGTTTGGAGAGCGCCACAAACATGGATACCAGAAAAAAACCCAAACCAAGTACAATATAATAGCTACCAAAAACGTTTACCAGCACGCTGTGCAGCTGATTGACCACCCGCTTGCTCTGCACGGGGAAACCAATGAACAATAGGCAAAGCAAACAAATCAGCGCCAGCGGCATGAGTGTGATGAACCAATCGATTTTCTGTTTGCAGGCTTTGGGCTGGGGGTGAAGCATAGGCTTTCTCCTCCTTTTTTATGCCAAGGGCGGTTCTTGGGTAAGAACCTCCGTTAGGGCGCGATCCAGCTTTTGATTAAGCGCTGTCATCTGGGTTCGCTCATCCTCCGTCAGGCAGGTAAACGCGCGTTCCTCCAGCTGATCCAGCTCCTTGAGCAGCGTATTGGCATAGCTCTGCCCCTCTGCCGTGAAATGCACCAGACGGCTGCGGCGGCTGGTTGGATCTACCTCGCGCAAAATAAGCCCCTGCGCTTCCAGCTGATCCAACGCGCTGTTCACCGTCTGCTTGGAGCGGGCAAGCCTTGTGGCAATCTGGCCGGGGGTGCAATATTCTGGATTGCCATGAACCACATACAGGCAAAATAAGGTGGTCAGGCTGATGCCCCGCGCACGCGCCCATTCATAGTACAGGCGATCCATCGCAAACCAATCATCGTACCAAGTATCAATCAATGAACGAATAGAATGGCTATCTTTCATAAAAAAGACCTCGCATTCATATAGATAATATTCAAATATAGTCCGAAACCAGTTTGTTTTCTGTTCCTAGTATATTCTTCTTTCATTCCCATGTCAAGCCATTTTTGATCATTTTCAAAAAAATATGCGTGATCTGGTTTATTATTTGCCAATTGAAAAAAGACCCGAGCCGCTTTCGCAGCCCGGGTCTTTTTACCTAACGAGTTTTCTTAGTCCGCCAGATTCTTGTACTGCGCGTACTTGTCCATGGCGTCCTTTTCGTTCTTTTCAAACAGATCTTGCGCAACATCCGGGAACATCTTGGCCAAAGACGCGTAACGCACCTCGCCCTTGATGAACTCCTGATAGCCGCCCGCTGGCGCCTTGCTATCCAGCGTCAGGGGGTTCTTGCCCTGCTCCGCAAGCTCGGGGTTAAAGCGGTACAGCGTCCAATAGCCGCAGTCTACAGCCTTCTTGATCTCGGCCTGTGCCATGCCCATGTTGATACCATGGTTGATGCAGGGCGCGTAGGCGATCACAAGCGACGGGCCGTGATAGGCTTCTGCCTCGGTCATGGCCTTTAGCAGCTGAGCGGGGTTCGCGCCCATGGCGACAGTCGCCACGTACACATAGCCATAGCTCATCGCCATCATGCCCAAATCCTTCTTCTTGGTGCGCTTGCCGGATGCCGCGAACTTCGCGATGGAGCCGGTAGGCGTCGCCTTGGAGGATTGTCCGCCGGTGTTGGAATATACCTCGGTATCCACAACCAGCACGTTGACATCCTGGTTCTGTGCAAGCACATGATCCAGTCCGCCGTAGCCGATATCGTACGCCCAGCCGTCGCCGCCGAAGATCCAAAAGCTCTTCTTGGTCAACAGATCCGCGTCCTTGATGACCTCACGCGCAAGCGTGCAGGCTTCGCAGGCGCAAACCTTGCCATTGGCGAGCCAATCCTTTTCCCATTCGGTGCCGGTCAGGTCAACATCAATGCCTTCCTTGCACAGCGCGACCAGCTGATCGCCCGCTGTCTTGGAGGCTTTGCCATCGTCCATGCCATCCAGCCATGCCTGACCAGCCTTCTTGATCTCATCCCAGCAATGATTCACGGCGATGAGCTTGCGCACGTTGTCGGCAAGCTTCGCGCGGCGCTGCGTGATACCGAGATTCATGCCGAAGCCGAACTCCGCATTATCCTCGAAGAGGCTGTTCGCCCACGCGGGGCCATGGCCTTCATCGTTTACGGTATAGGGGCAGGTAGGCGCGGAGCCGCCATAGATGGAGGAGCAGCCCGTGGCGTTGGCAATCATCATGCGATCACCAAACAGCTGGGTAACAAGCTTCACATACGGGGTTTCGCCGCAGCCAGCGCAAGCGCCGCTGAACTCGAACAGGGGCTTTAACGCCTGGCTGTTCTTCACAGACGCCACGTTTTCAAGGTTTTTGATTTCAGGCACAGTCATCGCAAATTCCCAGTTGGTTTCCTGAGCGATCTGCGAAGCCATGGGCTTCAATTCCAGCGCCTTTTCCTTGGCGGGGCAAACCTGCACGCAGTTGCCGCAGCCGGTGCAGTCCCATGGGCTAACCTGCATGCGATATGCCATGCCAGCAAATTCCTTGCCGGTGGCAATCTTGGTCTCGTAGCCAGCGGGTGCGCCCTTCATGACCTCCTCGGAGGCATAGATGGGGCGAATGCAGGCATGCGGGCAAACCAACGCGCAGTTGCCGCATTGGATGCACTTGTCCTTGATCCATTCAGGCACCACTACGGCGATGCCGCGCTTCTCATACTGGGTGGTGCCGGTGGGCACACATCCGGTAGGATCAAACGCGCTTACAGGCAGGCTATCGCCCTCCTGCGCCAAAATGGGCTGTACAAACTCGTCAAAATACTGGGTTGCCTTGATCTTGACCGCCTCGGCGCCAGTGGTCGCGGTGGCCCAGCCCTCGGGCACATCGATCTTCACAAGGCCGGAGATGGCGATATCAATCGCGGCATAGTTCTTTTGCACAATCGCGTCGCCCTTTTTGCCATAGGTTTTCTTGGCGTACGCCTTCATGTATTCATCGGCCTTCTCGTAGGGGATGACCTCAGCCAGCTTGAAGAAAGCGGCCTGCATGATGGTGTTGATGCGGTTGCCCATGCCAACCTTCAACGCAAGCTCGGTAGCGTTGATGTTGTAGAAGCGCGCATGCTTCTTTGCAAGTAGGCGCTTCATGCTGGCAGGCAGCATCGCGTCCATTTCCTCAGCGGACCATTGGCTGTTGAGCAAGAATACGCCGCCGTCCTTAAGGGAGGTAACCATGTCGTATTTGGTAACGTAGCTGGGGTTGTGGCAGGCCACAAAATCCGCCGCGTCAATCAAATAGGTGGATTGGATGGGCGTCTTGCCAAAGCGCAGGTGGCTGATTGTGATGCCGCCGGACTTTTTGGAGTCATACGCGAAATAGCCCTGCGCATACATATCGGTATGGTCGCCAAGAATTTTGATGGAGTTCTTGTTCGCGCCTACCGTGCCATCGGAACCAAGGCCGTAGAACTTGCAGCATACCGTGCCCTCGGGCGCGGTGATCAGCTGCTCGCCAAGCGTGAGGTTCGTGCCGGTTACATCATCGTTGATGCCAACCGTGAAATGGTTTTTCTTTGCACCAGTGAGGTTGTCGTACACAGCCTTCACCATGGTGGGGTTAAATTCCTTGCTGCCAAGGCCGTAGCGACCGCCGACAACCTTAATATCCGTGCGGCCTTCCTCCATGAGCGCGGTGCATACGTCGGTATACAGCGGCTCGCCCAAAGAGCCGGGCTCCTTGGTGCGGTCAAGCACAGCAATGGTCTTGCAGCTCTGGGGAATCGCGGCCATCAGGTGCTTTACGCTGAAGGGGCGGTAGAGGCGAACCTTGATCAGGCCAAGCTTCTCGCCCTTTTTGTTGAGGTAGTTGATGGTTTCTTCGATGGTCTCACAGCCGCTGCCCATCGCGATGATCACGCGCTGCGCGTCGGGAGCGCCAACATACTGGAACAGCTGGTATTCGCGACCCACCAGCTTGCTGACCTTCTTCATTACATCTTCCACAATCGCGGGTGCCGCATCATAGTACTTGTTGGCGGCTTCGCGGTTCTGAAAGTAGATATCCGGGTTTTGCGCCGTACCCGCCTGATGCGGATGATCCGGGTTCATGGCGCGCTCGCGGAAGGCGCGAACCTTTTCCCACGGCATAAGGGGCTCGATATCCTTATAATCAATGGCTTCGATCTTTTGCACTTCGTGGCTGGTACGGAAGCCATCAAAGAAATGCACAAAAGGAACGCTGGTCTCAAGCGTAGCCAGATGCGCTACAAGCGCGAGATCCATCGCCTCCTGAACGCTGTTGGAGGAGAGCATCGCAAAGCCAGTCTGGCGGCAGCTCATCACATCGCTGTGATCGCCGAAAATGTTCAGCGCGTGGGCAGCCAATGCGCGCGCGCTCACGTGGAACACGCAGGGCAGCAGCTCGCCGCTGATCTTATACATATTGGGGATCATTAGCAGCAAACCTTGGCTGGCAGTAAAGGTGCTTGTCAACGCTCCGGCAACCAAGCTGCCGTGTACAGCGCCCGCAGCGCCCGCCTCGCTCTGCATTTCGCTTACATGAACGGTCTGCCCGAAAAGATTTTTCGTGCCCTTGGCCGCCCACTCATCTACAACCTCCGCCATAGGGGAGGAAGGAGTGATGGGGTAAATGGCAGCCACGTCGCTAAACGCATATGCAACGTGGCCTACGGCAGTATTGCCGTCAACGGTCATTTTTGTTGCCATTGGGTGTTCCCTCCTAAGTTTTATGTTTGAAAGCCGTCTGTCCGTTTTGCGCATGACAAACAGACGGAGGTTTCCAACATAGATATTATAGAGGGTATAGAAAAGCTTGTCAACCTTTGGCGAAGAAAGATCAACTAGGAGCGCACAGGGACTAATTGTAAACGCGTACCGGAAGTACCAAATAAAGGTAGGAATCTCCTTCCAGCGGCGAAATGACGCAAGGGCTTACATTGGTGTTCATGCAAAGCGTGCAGCATTCTTCATCCACGTTTTTGATCACGTCGCTGATATAGCGCGCGTTGAAGGCAATTTCAATCGGCTCACCCTCCAAATGGGCGTCCAAATCCTCCAGCACATCGCCAAGCTCGCTCATGGAGCTGATTTTAAGGTTGTTTTCCGTCGCCTTCATGCGGATGAGGTTGTTCTTGCCCTCCTTTGCCATGAGGCTTGCGCGCTCGATGGCATCTTGCAGCTCCTTGCGCTTTACGGTGACGCGGCTGAGCCATGCGGTGGGCAGTATTTGGCGGTAGTTAATATACTCGCCAGCCAGTAGGCTTGTCACTAGCGTTGTGTTGCCGACGATCGCCATTAAATGCGTGTTGTCTAAATGCAAAGTAACAGTGCCGCTTTCATCGTCCATAATATGCGCAAGCTCCCCCATCACGCGACCCGGCACAATCGCGCTGACGGTTTCCTTGCCATCAGGTAGCACAAAGGCCTCGTGCATGCGCTGCAACGCCAGGCGAAAGCCATCCAGCCCCACCAGCCGAAGCTCTGTGGAGGTAACCTCCAACAAGCAGCCGGTGAGCGCCTGACGGCTCTCCTGCACCGCAATGGCGAAGGTGACCTTGTTGATCATGTCCCTAAGGCGCTTTTGGGGAAAATGGAGCGCGTGCGTGTGAATGATATCCTTCATTTGGGGAAAATCCGCGGTGGACATGCCAGTAACGGTGGAGCGGCTCTGACGGCAGCGAATGGTCACGGTGAACTTATCGTTCATCGAAAAAGTGACCACACCTTCCGGCAATTTGCGCACGATTTCGGTCAGGAGCTTGCCGGGGAGAACCACCTCGCCTTCTTGCGCGATGGTGGCATGCACATGCGCTTGGATGTTCAAGGAACCATCCGAGCATAGGAGCGATACGCCGTCCTGCTCCGTGCGCAAGTACACGCCTTCTAATATTTGCATTGCCGGGCGAGCGCTCAGCGCCCGGGTAGCGTTCACTAGGCCGTAGAGCAGGTCTTGGGTTGAGCATTCAAACTTCATTCGATTTGGAACCTCCGCAACTGTTGTAGTCGTTATATACTTAGTTAGTAGTAGTAGTAGGGGCTGTGGAAACCATGGAAAAGCCACTTGCGCCCTGATAGCGCCTGCAAAACCCCCTTGGAAAACCAGAGGAAAAACCCATCGGTTTTCCGTGCTTCGCACATTGGAGGGCTATTGCCACGGCACAGGGCAGGCACTACTTTTTCCATTTCGCGATTGTCGTGTGCATTTCCTGCACGTTTAGCGGGAAAACCCTTCGACGAAATCCCCTATAATCCTGCGCGACAGGCGAAAATACGGCGTTTTCCATAGTTTCCACAGGCTGTGGAAAAACGGCTGTTGAAAACCGGAGGCGTATGGCGGTTGGGCTTGCGGGGTTTTGTCACAGAGATGCCATAGGTTTTCAACGGGGGAGGGGAAGGAAAAAGGCGAACGAATTTCCGCCTAGCGGCAAAAGAAAAGAAGCGCATTTTTACAAATGAAAACCTTGCCCGGCGCATAGCGCCCGCCGCGCCATTTTTCGCACGCCAAGGCGGGAATGGGTCAAGGGCAATCGCCCCTATGCGCTTCAAACCCAAAGAGCCGGGCGACCAACGTCGCCCGGCGCATAGCGCTCCCCGCGCCATTTTCCGCAACATGCGGAAATGAGCCAAGGGCGTTAGCCCTTGTTTTCTTCCATTGCGGCTTTGACGGCTTCGGTTGCCTCGCGCTCGTCGCTGCCTTCCGCAACAAGGAACATTTCTCCATCCTTGGGCAGGGATTGGGATAGTAAGCCTAGCATGCTTTTGGCGTTGAGAACCACGCCATCCCGCTCCAATGTGAGCACGCTTTGAAAATGGGAAGCCACTTGCGCAATGCGCGCGGCTTGCTGGCGGCCAATGGGCATTTCGCCTCGGTAATGAACAGCGGTTTTCATGTGGGATTTTCCTCCTTGTAGGTGTGAGCATATTCTAGGAGACGGCGCATGCGATGGTTGACGCCGCTTTTTCCGATGGGTGGCTCAAGCGCGGCGCCAAGCTCGCTAAGAGATGCGGATGGGGCGCTTATGCGCGCGAGGGCAATTTCCTGTAGAGAGGGCGGCAACGCGCCTAGCCGATTTTCCTTGATCAGCGCACGGATGGCCTCCAGCTGATCATCGCTGGCGTTCATCTGCTTTTGGAGGTTGGCGTTGTCGCAGTTCATCGCGCGGTTGACGGTGCCGATCACCTGCCTGCGCACCCGTAGATCTTCAATTTGCATCACGGCCTGATGCGCGCCAACGGCGGTGAGCAGGGTAACCACCTGGTCACTCTGCTTTAAGTAGAAATAAGTGGTTCCGCGCCTTGTGCTTTCACGTACTGGCAGCTCCAAACGCTGGAGACATTTGGCGAGCATGGCTCGCATATCCCCGCCGCGGTAGGAAAGCTCCAGATGATAGCCGTGCTCGGGACTGGTAATGGTTCCACCGCCTAGCAGCACGCCGCGTAGGAAGGCGCGCATGCAGCAGGAGCGGGTGAGCGCAATGCGCGGAGTAGTGGAGCGCAGGGCGTAGCTGCCATCCTCCTCACGCTCCATGATATGCAAAGCCTGCAAAAAGGTGGGCGATTGCACGGGGCCGAGGGTAAGCACGCAGCTTCGCATGCCGCCAAAGCGCGCATGGGTGACATAGTGAATTTGCGGCGCGAGGTTTAGTGCGCGGGTGAGCAAGGTATATACGCGCCGGCTTACGGCCAAGCTCCCGCCGGTGAACTGAACGTTCACCATGCCGCGGCCTAATAGGCTTAAGCTGCCCATGGAGGCGTAAAGCGCGGATAGCTCGCTTAACAGGCAGCAGGGTTTTTCCGGCGCCAGCAAACAAAGCTCCTTTTTGCAATCCGATGAAAAAGACAATGGTGCGTTCGCCTCCACGCCGACCACCTGCGCGTACAAAGCCAGAGGGGGTCGATTCTTGTCATTCTACCTGTTTGAGGGGGGACAGTCAATACACATACACAAAATAACCAGCGCGCTGCGCGACGGGGCTGTATGCGGTTTTGAAGCGGGAAGGCAAGCAAATTTTGTACCGCTTCCAGGATCGCAGGCGGGCATGCGTAAAGAGCTTAACGGCTGTAAACGCCCGTTTCAATCTCGCGGATATACGCTTCAATGCGCGGCACGAGCGGCGCGTTTTGCGCGTCCCGCACGGCCTGCGCACGGTCATAATCCAGCTGCCGCAAACGCAGCTCAAACGGTGCGGGCGATTTGCCCTCTTCTCCGCAGAGAATGGCATAGCAGCATTTGGGAACGCCTAAGGCGTTGCCCACGCTGCCTACATTGATAAAAAGCCCCGGCGACATCGTGCGCATGGCTTGACGGTGCGCGTCGGCATAAACAACCACGTCATAGCGCATGCCCTCGTCATCGGTAAAAAAGGGATCAATCAGCTCAGCGGGGTTTTGCGCAACCACCAGCTCGCTCATGACGGGCCTGCCGTGGAAAAGGCGAATGCGCCGCCCGCTGAGCCAAAGCTCGTGCTCGCGCGGAAGCTCGCGAAGCTTGCGCAGACGCTCCTCCCCCAGCTGCTCCCAGTAGAGCAGGTCGGGCGAGAACATGCGCTTGCCAACGCCGTAATCCCAGTTGCCGCCAAGGATCAGCTCACAGTGCGCAAAGGCCCAATCAAAGGTAAAATCCCCGCTGGGACCCTTGCCCACGATATCCCCTAGGCAGATCACGCGCTCCACGGCCTGCGCGGCGAGGTCGCTCGCCAAGGCCTCCGTGGCGGGGCGGTTGCCATGCAGGTCAGCAATCAGGGCAATTTGCATGTAAAGCTCTCCTTTGCGCTTGGTAGCGTTCAGATGGTCACAGTATAACAAACGGAATAAAAAAGTGCAAGCGATAACGGCGCGTCTGCATGGGGAAGAGGCGAATATCTCCCTCGCAGAAAACCAGAAATTCGCTGTTGTTGAACGGACAAATTCGCTTGAAGTGAAAACATATTCTTTGTTCCACTCGCATAGGCTACCAACACAGTTGCGAGGAGGAAGAGCAGTGATGGATATGAAGATGGATTTTTTTGATAAGCAAAGCGAGCAAACCGAACGTGCGCCCGAGATTCTGCGCGAGGAGCTGCCCCTGCAACGCTTTGTAGGCGAAACGCTGAGCCAAGCGGTGGTGGAGGGCGAGGTGGCGCTGCCGGGCGGCCTGCGCGAGGAAACCAACATCCTTTGTGCGGAGGCCATGGCGGTGCTGGATCATGCCGATACGCAAACGGAGCGCGTCAATGCGGAGGGCAAGGTGGTTTTCCACGTGCTGTACACGCAGGGCGATCCCAAGCACGTAAGCGCGCTGGAGGCATCCGCAGAATTTAGCCACAGCATGGATTTTGAAGGCGTGGAGGCGGGCATGACCGCGCCTGTGAGCCTGATGGTGGAGCATGTGGAGGCCAACGCGCAAGGCGGGCGCTTGCGGCTGATGGCGATTTTGCGCGTCCATGCCCGCGTGCTTTCGGACGAGCCGCTGGCGGTGGTAACGGGCATCCGCGGCGCGGACGGCTTGATGCTCAAAACCGAAACCCTCTCCGGCTGCCAAACCGTGGCGACGGGCGCGCAGGATGTGCTTGTGCGCGACGAGTGCGAGCTAAACGCGGTGCTGCAAATTACCGATACGCTCTACGCCACCGCCATCGCCACCGTGCAGGATGTGATGGGCGGCGAGGAGCGCGCTACGCTTTCGGGCAATATTCTGCTGGAGGTAACGCACCGCAGCGCCATGCCCTCCAGACCGCTGGTTATCACGCGCCATACAGTGCCCTTTGAGGAAACCTTGTCCTTGATGGGTGAAAACGGCGATACGCTGGTCTGCGACGCGGTGGTGAAGGATGTGGCGGTGCTATCGCAGGATGGGCAGGAGGAGGGCGCGCGCACCTTGCGCGCCGAGGTGCTGCTGGGCGTGAGCGCCCACGCTACCCGCAAGCGTGACGTATGCCTCCTGCTGGATGCGTACACAACGCAGGGCAACCTGCTTGTGCCCAAGCGCCAGCAGGTGATGCGTGCGCTGGCGCACAAGCAGGTGCATACCGCCGAAAGCGGCAAGCTCACGCTGCTGCTGGATGGGCAGCCGCCCGCGCGCACGCCGCTCAGAGCGGCCTTGCGCCCCGTGATTACGGAGCTTTCCCGCGCGGGCGGCAAGCTGAGCGTGGAGGGGATGATGGAAACCACCCTGTTGTATATGACGGATGAGAGCGATATTCCCCGCTCCTATCAAACGGAGGAACCCTTCCGCATGAACTTCACCTGCGACCTCAGCCGCCCCGAAAGCTTGGTGCTCACACCCACCAATATCGAGGTAACCGGGATCACCAGCGACCGCGTGGAGGTCAAGTTCATTTTGCACGTGTGCTGCTATGATGTGCAGCTTGGCGATGAGCCGTTGGTGGTGGGCGTGGATGAACAGCCTGCAGATCCTGTGGATTCCGGCATTCTGCTGTGCTTCAGCCAGCCCGGCGAAACGGTGTGGGATATTGCGAAGCGCTACCGCGTGAGCTGTGACAGCCTCAAAAGAATGAACCCTTCGCTGGGAACAAGCGAGGGGAGCGAAAAGGTTATTCTGTGGAGAAAGTAAGACGCAATCAGCAGGGGGCGCAGGGGAATCAATCCCCGCGCCCCCTTTGCTGTAAAAAAGAAAGCCACCGGTGAACGCGCGCTGGTAGGCCGCTTACAGCGCGCGGTATGCCCGCTGCATTCTGTACACGGCTTCCTGTGTTTTTTCCAGCGTGTTAAACGCCGTCAGCCGGAAAAAACCTTCCCCGCAGGGGCCAAAGCCCGCGCCGGGCGTGCCCACCACGCCGCTTTGGCGCATGAGCGCATCAAAGAAGCGCCAGCTATCCAGCCCATCCGGTGTTTTCATCCAGATATAGGGCGCGTCTACGCCGCCAAAGACCGTGAACCCGGCGGCTTTCAGCCCCGTGCGGATCACCTCGGCATTGCGCAGGTAATAGTGGATGGTTTCCATGCACTGCTGCCACCCGTCCGCGCTGTAGACGGCAGCGGCCGCGCGCTGTATGGGATAGCTTACGCCGTTGAACTTGCTGCCCATGCGGCGCTTCCACATCTGGTTTAGCTCAACCAGCTGACCCGCGCCGCCTATGCCCTTCACGCCGTGTGGGATCACCATAAAGCCACAGCGCGTGCCCGTAAAGCCCGCCGTTTTGGAGTAGCTACAGCACTCAATGGCCACGTCCTTTGCGCCTTCCACCTCGTAAATGCTCTTTGGCGCGCCGGAGGTGATAAAGGCGCGGTACGCCGCGTCATAGACGATCAAGCTGCCGTTGGCCTTTGCATAGTCCACAAACGCCTTGAGCTGCTCCCTGGTGAGCGTGGTGCCGGTGGGGTTGTTGGGGTAGCAAAGGTAAATCACGTCCACAGGGCGGTCGGGAAGGGGTGGAACAAAGCCGTTCTGCTCCGTGCAGGGCAGGTAACACAACCGATCCCAGCGATCGGTGAGGTAGGTGCCCGCGCGCCCGGTCATGGCGTTGGAATCCACGTAAACGGGATAGACGGGGTCGGTTACGGCGATGACCGCGTCGGCGCTGAAAAGCTCCTGTACGTTGGAAACATCGCATTTTGCGCCGTCGGATACAAAGACCTCGTCAAAGGCTAGCGTTACGCCAAGGGAGCGATATTCGTGCTCAATGATGGCGTTCACCAAAAAATCATAGCCATAATCCGGCCCGTAGCCGCGAAAGGTTTCCGCGTGACCCATCTCTCGCGCGGCTTTCTCCATTGCCTCCACCACGGCGGGGGCAAGCGGGCGCGTCACATCGCCAATGCCAAGGCGAATGAGGTCGGCCTGCGGGTTTTCGGCTGCATACGCCTTGATGCGGCGTGCGATTTCGGCAAAGAGATAGCTGCCCGGCAGCTTTTCATAGTTTGGGTTGACCTTTAGCATGCATCTTCCTCCAATTCAACTGGTGAGCTGGGCATCATTCACCCTGTAGCCACACGCCATCGTAAACAAAGGTGGCCGGGCCGGTCATATATACGTGATGATCCGCTTCGCTCCACTCCACAAGCAGCCTGCCGCCGGGGAGTGCCATTTCTACCTCGCGGTCGCAAAGGCCGTTGAGCACGCACGCGACCACCGCCGCGCTCGCGCCCGTGCCACAGGCAAGCGTTTCGCCCGTGCCGCGCTCCCACACGCGCATGCGCGCGTGCGTGCGATCCACCACCTGTACAAACTCGATATTCGCCTTGTGCGTAAAGATGGGGTCGCATTCCAATACGGGGCCGTCTACGGTGACGGGCACGGCCTGCGGATCTTCCACAAAGATCACGGCATGCGGGTTGCCCATGCTTACAAAGGTGGCATGGTAACGGCGACCGTTTGCGTTCAGCGGATAGGCGATCACGGGCTTGCCCGCAACGGTGGTGGGCACGCGAAGGCCGTCCAGCTCCGGCTCGCCCATATCCACGCGCACGCGCTCCACCATGCCATCCGCACCGGGAATACAATGGAGGCGCTTCACGCCCGCGCCCGTTTCAACGGTGAGCTCCAGCTTGCGGGTCAGGCCGCGGTCGTGGCAGTATTTTGCCACGCAGCGAATGCCATTGCCGCACATCTCGCTCTCGCTGCCATCGTTGTTGAACATTCGCATGCGGAAATCCGCTTTCTCGCTTGGCAAAATCACAATCAGCCCATCCGCGCCGCAGCCGAAGTGCAAGCGGCTCATTCGCACGCTCAGCGCGGCGGGGTTGGAAATTTGCTCCTCAAAGCCATTGACATAGAGATAATCGTTTCCAATGCCTTCCATTTTGGTAAACTGCAAGAGCCTCGCCCGCTTTCCTAAAAGGGTGATCCAATGGAGGATAGTATACCACAAGCGGCCTGCTTTTTATAGTGGCTCTGCGCCAGCGGGCGTTGCTTAGGAGAGCAGCGCCGCGCCCTCCCCCGACTTTGCCACTAAAAAAGCCTTTCCCGCTTGCTGCCGCAAGGGATTCGGCTTTTTTTGTGGCAAAGTCGGGAAAAAATATTGGTTTCATTTGGAAAAGAAGTATGTTACAATGATCGCACAAGCCGATGCGAAAAATGTAACCGCGCCCATGCGCGGGAAAGGCTTCGAACCATTGGCGCCCTTTTCCCCCCAAGGAAACGGATTGAGCAGGAGGAAACCTCGATGAAAACACTACAAAAGATGATTGCCCTCTCATTGGTGGTTATGATGACACTGACGAGCTTGCCGCTGACCGCCATTGCTCAAGAAGAGGCGGTGCCACAGGAGCAAGCCGAGCAAAGCGTTCCCGTAACGGAAGCGCCTGTATCCGCTACCGCTGCGCCTGAAACGCCCGCGCCCGCTACGCCCGTGCCAGAAACGCCTGTGCCTGTTACGCCCGTGCCAGAAACGCCTGTGCCTGTTACTCCTGTGCCTGTTACGCCCGTGCCAGAAACGCCCGCGCCCGCTACGCCCGCGCCAGAAACGCCCGCGCCTGTTACGCCCGCGCCTGAAACGCCTACGCCCGTTGCGCCCGCCACGGAGTCGCCTGTCGCGCCCGCAACCGAAACCATCGCGCCGACCGTCACGCCCGAGGCATCGCCGACAGGCGCTGTTGAAGCCACCCCCCCGGTGGAGGAAATTGTGCCGGAGCCTGTGATTGATTTTTCCAAGCCGCTTTGCGACAATCCGGATTTTATCGCTGGCTACGCCTTGCTGATGCAGGAGTCTATTCCGCTGTTTGAGCTTGCCGAACTGTCTGGCGCGCCCATGGCCGAGCTGGGTCAGGGCATCGCTTATGTAACTGAGCGCAACCAGCAGGGCGCTGTGAAGATTTGCGTTGCCGTTATCGAGCAGCCCGCCGCGCAGGTGGTTGAGCAGGTTGCCGAACAGCCCGCCGCGCAGACCGATGAGCAACCCGCCGAGCAGGTTGTTGAACAACCCGCCGAGCAACCCGCCGAGCAGGTTATTGAGCAACCCGCCGCGCAGCTCACCATTAAGACCGGCTGGGTGAGCGCGGAGCTGCTGCGCCCCATCGCCCCCGAGGAGGTCGAAGCGCTGCTGACCGCCGCGCAGGATGCGGAAAAGGCCGCAACCGCCGAAGCGCCCGCGCTCCTATGCTACCTGAATGACGATTCCACTTTGCCGCTCTTTCCCATCGCCTATCTGCCCATGCTTGCGGATACGGAAGTGCCAGCCACGCAAGAAGCCGCCGTATGGCTGGGCGAGCCTTTGCCGCTTACCAGCATTACGCTTAACGGCTTGAGCAGCATCAGCGCAAACGGCGCAAAAACACAGTTCAAAATTGTGCCTAACAAGGGCGCAAGCATCGATGGCTGCACCTTTCTATGGTCCAGCAGCAACGAGCTGATCGCCACGGTGGATGAGACTGGCCTTGTGTCTGCCAAGGGCAACGGCAATGTGAAGATTACGGCGGAGCTTGTCGTTTTGGAGTCAGAGGCCGCCACAACCATCAAGGCCACCAAAACGCTGCGCGTTTCGGGGCAGATTGTGTACGCTTCGGCGATTGAGCTGAGCGGCGCAACCGAGATGATCGCGGGCAAGCCGCTTCCCATCAAGGCCGCCTTGATCCCCTCCACAACCACCAAAAAGCGGCTTGCGTGGACGGTGATGGAAAAGCTTGGGGAGTCCGAGACGGCTTCAGCCGCCAGCTATGCCTCCGTTCAAAACGGCGTTGTCACCGTGAAAACCAGAAAGCTCACGGAAGTCAAAACGCTGATTGTACGGGTGACCGCAATGGAGCGCTTGAACCCGGACGATGCGGAAGTATTCGCCACGTTTGAATTCACCGTTTATCCTGAACCCACCGGCGTTGCCATTACTGGCGTCAGCGAGGGTGCGCAGCCCACCCAACCGCCAGAGGTCACCTACCCCAAAACCATTACGTTTTATTATGATAAGGCCGGGGACGCTCCCTGTAAGACGCTGACCGCCGCGTTCCAGCCATCGGCGGCAATGCAGGCGGATTTGCGTTGGAAATCCAGCAACGTTAGAATTGCCACCGTGGATGCGAATGGGCTTGTCACCGCCGTGAGCGGCGGCGTAGCCGTCATCACCGCATACAGCGCGGCATACCCCAACGTAAAGGCTACGCTCACCGCGAAGGTGCTCTATCCCGTGGCAAATGTGAGCCTGCGCACAAAGAACAATCAAGCGTTTGGCGTTGCGGGGAAAACGCTTCAATTCTATGCCGATGTAACGCCCTCCAACGCGAGCGACAAGGGTATTTTGTGGGAGCTTGACGATGCTGGTGACGAGCTTGCGGACATTACAGCCTCCGGTCTGCTCCAGGTGGAGCGGACATTGCCTGATAACAAACGAGCCGATATCACCGTTTATGCCTATGCAAGGGGATCGGATTTGGATTTGGACGCGAAATCCGCCGCGTATACGCTTACGCTCTACCCCTGTGCCAAAACAATGGAAGCGGACGCGCAGAGCGTTGTGCTGGACATCAACGATCCTGCCCTAGCCCAACGCCAAATGAGCGTTACCATCCAACCGGAGGACGCGCTTCCCAAGCTCAAATGGACAAGCTCCAACCCTAGGGTGGCGACCGTCAGCCAGGATGGCCTCATTACCGCCGTATCCAACGGCAAGGCCAACGTTACCATGGAAACCATTGATGGCAGCAGGCTTTTCAAGCGGATTGCGGTTTCGGTGGAGAATTCTGTGACGGGGCTTGAGCTGGAGCCTGTAGCTACCATCGTCTACGGCTCAAGGGTTACGCTCAAGGCAAGGGTTCTGCCCCAGAACGCGGCGAACAAAGCCATTAGCTGGAAGGTGGAGGGCAGCGACAATGTCTATGTCTCACCCTCCGGCGTGGTGATCATTAAGAAAAACGAGCAGGCGAACGTAAGGATTACCGCCACCTCCAAGGCAAATGGCGAGGCTTCACAGACGATTGAGGTAGCCATCGTTCCCAAGGCCGCCAAGCTATCCTTAAGCGCCGCAACGGTTTATTTAACCACCGATGAAACCATGCAGCTACAGGCTTCCATTGACCCGGCGGGCGTTTTGGAAACCCTGCTTTGGAAAAGCTCCAATCAAAAGATTGTTGAGGTGGATCAAGCGGGAATGCTGACCGCAAAGGCCGCTGGCAGAGCCAAAATCACGGTTTTTACGACCGATGGCAGCCGGCTCGCCAAGAGCGTTGAGGTCAGGGTCAATACCCCCGTTACGCAAGTGCAGATCAGCGGGCCTACCAATGTTGCCGATGGCGTGAACGTGAAGCTTGTAGCCAGCGTGCTGCCCGCTGACGCTACAAACAAAGCGGTGCTTTGGTCGAGCAGCGATGCAAAAATCGCGAAGGTGTCCGCTACCTCCGGCGTGGTGAGCATCGCGAAGGGGCAGTTTGGCAAACAAGTCACCATTACCGCCACCTCCGTGGCAGATCCCTCCAAGTGGGCGGAGCAGCTTATCACCATTACAAACAAAACAACCAGATTGACGCTCAACCAGAGAAGCGTGGTGCTTGATGCCTCCCTAGCGGGTAGGGAAACCTTTACCGCGATCCCCACGGTGCTTCCCAGCGGCGCGTCCGAGCAGCTTGCGTGGAAAAGCTCCAAGACGAGCGTCGCCACGGTGGACGACCATGGCGTGATCACCGCCTTGCGAAATGGAAACGCCACCATTACCGCCACTACGACCGATGGCAGCAACAAATCCGCGAGCATTGCCGTTGCGGTGAGGCTTTCCGTTACGGGCGTGGCATTTGCGAGCGATGAGGTGCTGATGCTTTCCTACGGCAATCCCCTTGCCCTCAAGGCGGCGGTTACGCCTGCCAACGCAGCCAACAGAAATTTGATTTGGCGCTCAAGCGACCCCTCGTATGTGAAGGTGTCCAGCACGGGTGTTGTGAGCGCGCAAAAAAATGTGAAAGGCACTGTAACCATCACGGTCGCGTCGGCAGAAAATCCCGACCTTATGGATACAAGGCTTGTGAACGTTTTGCCCCGTACGGAGCGCGTCCTCATTCAGGCTGGCGCGCATAAGGGCGGCGACGGAACGGATGTGGACGAATCCCAGCAGGTGAACAGCACGGAAATCAGCAATGTGCTGGAAATTGGCGATACACAGCAGCTCCAAGCTATTGTGCAGCCAGAGGGCGCAAGTGGAAAGGTGACTTGGAGAAGCTCCAAGCCCGCATGCATCAGCGTAGATGCCGATGGCCTGATTACCGCAAAGGCGGCGGGGCGCGCGCAAATCATCGCCACCACAACAGATGGCAGCAGAAAAACCGGCATCTACAATGCGTCCGTTGTGGTGGGTGTGAAGAAAATCACCCTGAACGTACCCAAGAAGATGACCGTCAAGGAAAGCTTGTCGCTTGCGGTGAATGTGGAGCCGTTCAATGCCACCAACAAAGCCGTTACCTTTAGCGCCATAGGCGAAAACGCAAAGTATGTCAGCATCTCAAAGGCTGGCAAAGTGACCGTTGTGGGGAACCCAGCGATGCCAAACGGCAGCCGGGATGCCTCCGCAGCGGTTCTGGCGGGCGATGTGTCCGCTGTGGGCTTTAGCTTCACGCTGGTCGCTACAGCGTTGGGCGGCGTTGGCGGCGCGGAGATCATGGACGCCGTGCTTGTAACGGTTGAACCCGCGCCGGAGCGCGTGCTTCTTTCCACCAATCTTCCCATTCATGAAAACAGCCGCTTCCCCGTTTTGGATGTTGGCAAAAGCACGTTCCTCGGCGCGAAGGTGCTTCCCGAAGCGGCAAGTCAAGAAGTGCGCTGGTCAAGCGACGATGAAACCATCGCTACGATCGATGCCGTTACGGGCGAGATCAAGGGCTTAAAGAGCGGCGTTGTGCTGTTGACCGCAACAACGCCCGGCAAAAACGGCGTGAACAGCTTCCTCAAAATCAAGGTTTCGCAAGGCGTGGTAGGCCAGCCGCCCATCAACCTCGTGGGCGAGGTGCTGGTGGGTGAAACCGAAAAGGGAAATACCGTTCGCTTGCAGTGGGAGCCTTCCGCGGGCGCTGATCCCGATGAGTGGTATCTGCTTGCTAGCTGCATCGCTGGCAAGTGGTACATGACGGAAAGCCCCGTTCCCGCAACCGGCAGCGCGAGCGACCCCGCGCCTGAGGGCAAGCGCTTCTATGATTTTAAGATGCAGCCTGTAGGAAACAACAAGTATTGCGTCTATTCCGTCATTTGGAATCAGGATGAAACGTATACCTTAGGCGGCTGTAGCAACGTAATTGGGGTAGAGGTCAAAGCGCCCGTGCGGCGCGCGCTGCTTGTTGGCGAGGAAAAGTATCAACCCCTCCTTTGCGACCTACCGTCTAGCGATAACGATGTCAGCGCCATGCAAGCCATGCTTACCCATGGGCAGACAGCTTATCAGGTATCCACCCTGATGAATGCGGGCTGGAGCAAAATGAAGAGCGCTATCGCAAGCGCCTATGCCGGCGCTACGGAAAATGATGTGAACCTGTTCTTCTATGCGGGTCATGGCGGCCTTGCCAGCATAAACGGAAGGCCAAGCAGCGTAATCAGCATGTGCGATGGCAGCTGGGCAACGGCCTCGCAGCTTGCGGCGGAGCTTGGCAAGGTTCCCGGCAAGATGATCGTCATTTTGGAATGCTGCTATAGCGGAAACCTGATCTCGGAAATCGCAGGCGCTTCCGCAGAAACGCAAACCGCCACAAATGCGCAGGTCTCCGCCTTTAACGCCAGCTTTCTCGGCGCTTTTGACGATACGATGCAGGTGAGCACCCGAAACGGCGAGCTTCGCTTCCCCAAATTTACCGTTTTGACCGCCACTGGCGCAAACGAAAAAGGCAAGGGCGTCGTATACCTGCACAACGGGCGTATGGAGGAGGGCTTTGGCCTGCTGACCTACCAGCTGTGCAAGGGCGTTGGCTACGAGTTTGACAGCCGCTCGCTGAGCTATGTATGGAACGGAAACGCGGCGGCCGACCAAAATAACGATGGCGAAATTTCCGTTTATGAGGCGCAGCAGTACGCCAGCAGCACCATGGCGGCGCTGTATCAAAAGCACGGGATTCGTGGAGCGGTGCAAAACGTGCAGATGTACGCATACGATCCCTCCATGCCGATCTTCTTCCGATAAACCGCGCGGTTGGGGCTTCGCGGGTGGAATGCGCTCTCAAAAAGCAGCGCATTTCACCCGCGAAGCCTTTATTCAACCATAGCCAAAAGCATGCGGATATGGTATCATCTCATTCGAAACCAAAAGACACAGAAAAGGGAGTGCTTCCATGCAAGAACAAGAAAGTCCAAAGCCCGTAAAGCCGGAAAATCCGATTTTGGGCGCGGTCAAGGGTGCGTTGATTTCGATAGGTGCGATGCTTCCGGGCATTAGCGGCGGCGCGCTTTGCGTTATTTTGGGCATTTATAAGCCCATGATGGAGCTTTTGAGCAACCCCATCAAGAACATCAAAAAGCATTTTATGTTTTTTTTGCCCATTGGCATCGGCTTTTTGGTGGGGGCATTGGTTACGTCCAAGCTGCTGGGCGGCTTTTTAGAGGCCAATGAAACCGCGGCGGTTTTCCTGTTTGTGGGGCTGATTGCGGGCACCATGCCAAGCCTGTTCAAAGAGGCGAAGCAGGAGGGCGTAGCGCGCGGCTCCTATGCGGCGCTAGGGATTGCAATGGTGGCGATGCTTCTGTGGATGGTGCCCATGGCCATGGGCGGGCAAACGACCATTGTGCCGAACCTTTTTTGGTGGTGCTTGTGCGGCGTGCTGTGGGGGCTGGGCATTATTGTGCCCGGCATGAGCCCTTCCAACATCTTCTTTTTCCTAGGGCTTGCAGGCCCGATGTACGCGGCCATTGGCAATTTGAATATGGGCGTGGTGCTGCCCATGGGGCTGTGCCTGCTGGCAACGGTGCTGCTGCTGTCAAACGCCGTGGGCTATTGCCTCAAGCGTTGGTATTCGCTGTTCATGCATGCGGTAATCGGCATTGTGATTGCGTCCACCTTGGTGATTTTGCCGCCGGTGAAGCTGCTGCTGGAGCCGGGCTATAGCTTTGCAATGGGTGCAATGGATATTTTGGTGTATGTGGGTTGCTTTGCGGTGGGCGTGCTTTGCGCGTGGCTGCTGGGGCGAATTCAGAAGCCTGCGGAAAAGGCAAACTAACAAGCGCAAGGCTTGCTTTGCGTGCGCGATGGCTTTTGTAAGGCGGAGGGGGAGATTCCCCTTCCGCCTTTTTTGATTTGCTTGGAAACGCAGCGCTGGCCAAGTCCACGGCGGGTCTGCGAAGGGCGCTATTCCTTAGGTGCGGGGTCTGGAGGCGCGAGGCTCTCGGCGTTCCCTTCGTGCTCCTTGAGGAAAGCGCCGGGGGATTTTCCCGTTACCTCGCGAAAGACGCGGCAGAAGTATTTGGCATCGTTAAAGCCTACGGCGTGGGCGATTTCATAGATGCGCATATTGCCGCCGCTCATCATCTCGTAGGCGCGGTCAATGCGGTACTGGCGCAGGTAGGTGGAAAAGTTGATGCCCATGTCGCGGTGGAAAAGGTAGCTGATGTATTCAGGCGAAATTTGAAGCTGCTCGCTGATGGTGGTCAGGTTGATGGGCGTGCGGTAGCCATCGCGTATCAGCTTGAGCGTCTTATCCACCATGGGGTGGTGGATTGTGTCGCAGGAGGCGGTAGCCGCCTCTGGCATCAGGCGGCAGATCACGGAAAAAAGCTCCTCGGTGGTAATGGGCTTGAGCAGGTATTCCATCACGCCAAGCTTCAGCGCCTGCCGGGCATATTCAAATTCCGCGTAGGCGGTTACAAGCACAAATTCGACCGTCAAGCCTTGCTCCTTAGCAAGCCGGATCATCTCCAGCCCGTCCATTTCGGGCATGCGGATGTCCACAAACGCCACGTCCGGCATAAGGGCGTGCAGGCTGGATAGCCCCTGCTTTCCGTTGGCGGCAGCGCCGACCACCGTAACGCGGGGGGCAAGGTCGTTTAGCAAATCCACCAGGCCGCGCCGGGCGGCCAGCTCGTCCTCAATGACCACTACGCGCATCATCCATAACACATCCTTATCAAATCATCAAAGGGAGTTCAGCCGCGGCAGCAGCACCACAATCACGGTGCCCTCGCCCAGCCAGCTTCGCACAAAGACGCGCGCCGCGTCGCCATAATAGGAACGTATGCGCAGGCTCACGTTGTCTAGACCGATGCCCTCGCCTTGCGCCTCACCCGCGCCGCGGAACAACGCGTTCAGGCGCGCGACCTCCGGCGCGGACATGCCGTGCCCGTTGTCGCGGATGGTTACGCGCAGGTGGGTTTCGCTGTGGCGCTGGAAGCAGATGCTCAGCATGCCGCCGTGCTCAATGCCCTGAAAGCCGTGCAGCACGCAATTTTCGATAAACGGCTGCAAAAGCAGCTTGCGCATCGGCCAATCCTCAATGCCGGGCGCTAGCGTAATGCTGTAGTCAAAGGCGCTGCCAAAGCGCAGGGATTGCAAGGTTAGGTAATCGCTGAGCCAGTCGGCTTCGCGCTGCGCCGCAACAATGCCATCGCTCTTTTCAAAGGTATAGCGCAGCATTTGCGATAGATGCTTGAGCTGGTTGGAAACGTTGATGTTCCCGCTTTTGATGGCTGTAAAGTTGATGGTGTTCAAGGTGTTGTACAAAAAATGGCTGTTGATTTGGTTTTCCAGCGATCGGATCTCGGCAGAGCGCAAGCGGTTGAGCGCATCCAGCTTGAGCGACGCTTGCTCGCGCTCCTGCTGCTTTGATTGGCTGAGCTGGCGCGTCATGTAGTTAAAGGCAAGCGCGATTTGCCCAATTTCGTCCTGCGAGGTTACGGGAACCTGTACATCCAGCTCGCCGCAGGAGACAACGTAAATGCCGTTTTGAAGCGCGCGTATGGAGCGCATCATAAAGCGCAGCAGCAGAAGCATCAAAGCGGTTACCAGCCCCACCACCACCACAAGCGTGAGGAGCAGCGTAAGGGTATATTGCCGCGCGGAGGCCAGCAGCGCATCCCGGTCAATCAATCGGTAGAGCTGCATACCCAGCTGGCCGATTGGGCGCGCGAGCACAAGGGTGTGCTTGTCCGGCACAACAATGCCCGGCACGCTTTGGTTGCCCTCTAGGCTCAGCGTAAACCCAAGGCGGGTGCTATCCGGATGGGCAACAATCGTGCCAAACTGATCCGTCAGCACCCCAATGGAAGCGCCCGCGATGGTGTCGGCGGGGTTGGCGGCATCGCGCAAGGCGCTGCTGTTAAAGCTGAGCACCAGCACGCCTAGCTCCTCCCGGGTATAGAGATCCTTCATGGGGCAGGCAAGGTGAATAAAATACAGCCCAGCCTGCCGGTAGCGGTTGGGGGTAGAGCCAAGCACGGCCTTGCCCTGCGCACGGGCGCGGGCGCAAAGCTCTTGGAGGGCGCTATTGTAGCCAGCATATAGGTTGTCGTTGGCAAACCAGCTTTGCCCCTCCCGCGTGCCCAAAACGCGGCTATAAAAAATAAAGCTGCCGTCGGCTAGCACCATGGTGGCGGCGGTCACCTCCATGGAATCCAAAAAGGTAAGCATGTTTTCGCGCAGCGTCTTGCTCACGTCCGCACGCTGCTTTGGGGGAAGCTGGTTGGCTTTTTTGACGCCGCTTAGAAGGTTTGCGTCTACCGCCATGCTGTAAACAGTTTGGGTATAGCGGTGCAGCGTTACGGAGATGTTTTCCGCCTGCATGCCCATGTAGCTGGTCTCCACCGCTTGGATGGATTCCACCAGCGTGTGGGTAAAAAAAGCGGAAATAAACGTGGCGCTGACCGCGACTACCAACACGCCCATGATCAAAATCAGAGCGATAAATTGCGGCGACAGGCTGGCACGAAACCAGCCTGTCAATTTTTTGAGGCCATAACGCATATGCGCACCGCCTTCGCTGTGGATGCTATCAGCTTATTCCTTTACCGCCCCGCTTGTCAAGCCGCCCACGATGTATTTTTGCAGGAACACAAACAGTAGCATCACCGGGATGACCAAGATCATGCCATAGGCCATGATTTGGTTCCATTTGGTGCCGTACTTATCCATGAACTTGTAGATGTTTGCGGTGAGCGGCCTCATGGCGGGCTTGATGTTGAAGGTCATGGAATAAACAAGGTCGTTCCAGCCGTGCAAAAAGCAGAACACCAAGCAGGTGATCAGCCCCACGCGTGCGATGGGAATCATGATGCGCAAAAACGAAGTAAAAGCGTTGCAACCATCGATGCGAGCCGCTTCATCCAGCGATTTTGGCAGGTTGAGGAAGAAGGGGCGTAGCGTGACCACAATAAAGGGGATGGAGCCTGTGGCAATGGCGAATACCGGCGCTTGATAGGTGTTAAGCAGCTTCGCGCTGGAGAACATCAGGTACAATGGCGTCAGCAACAGGCTGCCCGGCATCATCTGCGTAACCAAGAACAGCAGCATCAGCGCGCGCTTGAAGGGAAACCGGAAACGTGCCAGCCCGTAGGCCGCCGTAGCGCCAAGCACGGTGGATAGCACCATGTTGAGCACCGCGATCACGATGCTGTTACGCAGGGAAAACAGGAAGTCGGTGTCCGTAAGCTGCGTAATCCACGGATCAATGGTGAAATTGCGCGGCCAAAAGGTGATGTTCTTATCGAAAATTTCCACATCGGTCTTAAAGGTAGAAACCAAAATCCAGTAGAGCGGAAACAGGAACAGCACCGCGATGAGCAAGGCAATTAGGTTCATCGCGAGGCGCTTGAAGAAGGTTTTGCGGCTTTCCAAGCGCAGATCCAGGGGCTTTGCGGCCTGTGTCATGCTACATCACCTCATCCTTGCGTATTAGGCGCAGATAGAATACCCCTACGCACATCAGGCACAGGAAGAGCACAACCGCGCTCGCCGCGCCAATGGAAAAGTTGAACAGCGTAAAGCTGTGGCGGTAGCTGTAGGTGGAAAGCACCTCGGTATAGTTGAGCGGGCCGCCCTTTGTCATCATAAAAATGAGGTCGAACACCTTAAACGTGTAGATGAAGCCCAGCATGAGCACCGACATGATGGCGGGCTTGAGCAGCGGAATCGTGATGCGGAAAAACCGCTGCACCACGGTGCAGCCATCAATGGCGGCGCTCTCGTACACGTCGTTTGGAATGTTGGACATGCCGGTTGTCAAGAGCAGCATGTTAAAGGGAATGCCCACCCAGCAGTTGGCAATGATAACCGCCCACATGGCAAGCTTGCCATCAATGAGCCATGGCAGCGGGTTATCCGCAAACAGCCCCACCATCTCCAGCAGCTTGTTGATCACGCCGCCCTCGGTGAGGAACATGTATTTGAACAAAAGCCCCGTAACGGATACGGGCATCATCCACGCCACGAGCACCATGCCGCGCACAGGCCCCGCCAAGGCGAACTTGCCATTGAAGAACACCGCCAGCAAAAGCCCGATGGCGAATTGGATGACGATGCACGCTACTGTGAACCACAGCGTTTGCCAGAAGGCCTGCTGAAAATCGGGATCGTTAAAGATGGTCATATAGTTTTGCAGGCCAACGAACACCGATGTATTTCCCTTGAAGGTCATCACCGTAAGGTTGCGCATGGACAGGTAAAAGTTATACAGCAAGGGGTAGAGCATCATCACCAGCATGTATACAGCAGCGGGCAGCACAAACATCATGCCAGATAGGCTATCCCGGTTTCGCCGCAGCCATCTCTTCATGGGGGAATGTCACCTCCGTAATCGATGGAAAACGGGGGCTGTTGCGGCGGAGAACCTGGGGTGCGTTTGTGAGGAGTCGCCTCATAAACCTGCCGCCTAAGGGCATTGCCCTTAGGAAGTCTCCCCCCGGCTCTCCGCGCCACAGCCCCTGCTTCTATCGGGGTTGTTTATTGCGCCAGAATTGCGTTTACGGTTGCGGCAGCGCCGTCCAATGCGGTTTGCGCGTCCTTCACGCCGGTGAATACCTCATGCTCCGCCACGGAAATCGCGGTGGAAATTTCCGGCCAACGGGGATGCGGGCCACGCGGCATGGCGTACTGCATGCTCTGCGCAAAAACGCTGAAGATAGGATCGGTGGTCCAAATATCCTTGGTGGCGGTGGAATCGGCACGGGGAGAGAACTTGCCAGCAACTTCGCAGAAATTGGCGGAGTTTTCCGTGCTCATGAGCCAAGTGAGGAATTCCACACCCGCGTCAGGATTCTCGCAGGCGGTGGTTATGCCGAAGTTTTCGCCGCCCAGCACGGAGGCGTTTACGCCGTCATCCGCGCGCGGGATCATGGTTACGCCCCAGTTTTTGGTGGCGGCCATTTCCTTGATAGGCGCTACGTTCCAAGGGCCGTTGACCTGCATGGCCAAGCCGCCGGAAATGAACTGGTTGTTGCAGTCTCCCTGCGTCCAGTTAATGACGTCCTTTGGCATAGAGCCATCGGCGATCAGGTCGTTGAGGAAGCTCAGCGCGTCCACGCAGCCCTTGCCGCTCAGGTCTTCCAGCTTGCCGCCGGAGGAGAGGAACCAAGGCATGAACTGGAAGCAGCCTTCCTCGTTCTTCACAGCGCTAAGACCCATGCCGTAGCGACCAGTGGCGGGATCGGTGAGCGCCTTTGCGGCGGCGCGGAGCTCTGTCCACGTGGTGGGCACTGCTAGGCCGGTAGCGTCCAGCAGATCCTTATCGTAGAACAGGCACAGGCAGTTGCTGTTGTGCGGCAGGCCATAGATGCGGTCGTTTTGCTTGCAGCTGTTCAGCGGCCCTTCGTAGAACTGATCAAGCTGACCCCATGCGGTGAGCTGATCGGTGATATCCGCGAATACGCCCATTTGGATGTAGGCAGCCATATCGGGATTATCCACCATGCCGATGTCGGGCAGCTCGCCGGAGATCGCGCCCATGGTGTACTGCTTCATCAGGTCATCGCGGGATACGTAGGTGTAGTTGACCTGAATGCGATCCTGGCTGGCGTTGAAGCGGTCGATATCGCGCTGGAACACAGAGCCATCGGAGTAGTCATAGTCGATGCCAAAATAGTGCCACAGCTCCAAGGTGACCTTTTCCTCGGCTAGCGCGGGAACAGCCATCATGGAAAGGATCAGGCATAGGGCGAGAAACAGGGTAACAAACTTTTTCATACCATTGCCTCCATTCATTTTCTCAACGCGTTACGCTCGCGTTTTCATGTATCAATCTTATTGTTTTTAGCCCAAATAGTCAACAACAGAAGGGCAAAAAGGTGGAGATTCTTAGAATACATGCTTAATAAACGAGCAAGAATTACGAACGCGTGTTCTGATATTAAGGAAATCCACCTTTTTTCTCCACTGAACGGCACAATGGGGCGGGCGCTTGCGGCTAAAAAAAGCCCCTGCGCCCCCATCCAAGCAAGGGGGCGCGGGGCTTTTGCAATTTTCGGTATTTTGGTTGGCCTATCCCACAATGTTCCTCGCCAGCCCACACTCGTTGTGCGGCAGTCCCGCAAGCGTGATATGCGGCGTTTCGCTCATGCCGATCATGCGCGGTACCGCCCAAGTGTCGGAGCGGCATTCCATGCTGATGCTTGTGATGGAGGTGCAGGCCTGCCATAGCCCCGCCCACGCCGCCTGATAGGGCAGATGAAGCAGATGTGCAAGCCATGTGGTGCCAATGCCTTGATGGCAAAATACCGCTACGCGGTGCTCGTTTGGCTCGTTCACGCGGTAAAGAGCGCCCTCGCGCGCGTAACCGTGGCTTGCCAGCAGCGCGTCCGAGCCTTCCTCCATTTCGCGCACGAGCGCCGCAAAGCGAGGGTCGTCAAAGTACAATTGCTGCTGCCAGCCCTCGTATTTGGGCGTGGGGGAAAGCCGGAACATTTCCTCGCCGGGCACGGTAAAGGGCGCGACATGCCCCAGCACGGGAATGTCATAGTAGATGCCGGTCAATTCCCGCACCCACGGTAGCGTGCACACGGGCAGGCGTAAACGCTCCGCGCACGGCGCGCACGTTCGCTGCGCGCGTCCAAGGGGCGAGCAGTACAGATGCGTTAGCCCAAGCTCCGGCAAATACGCCGCCAGCGCCTGTGCCTCCTGCTCCCCACGCTCGGTGAGGCTGTCGTTTGCGTAATCCGGGTCGCCATGGCGAATGATGTATAAACGCATTATACAGCCCTCCCGCCGGGCTGCGCCAGCACCTCGGTCAACACGCGCCCGGTTTTATCCTGCGGGCCGTCAAAGCCCAGCAGCGCGCAGAGCGTGGGCGCAAAATCAACCAGCGTCGTCGCCTGCGTAACCTGCACGCCACGCTTGATGCCCTTGCCGCAGAATGCGCAGAACACATGCAGAACGCTGTCCTCCATGGCGGCGTGCGAGCCGCCGACAAACTCGTTCGCGGGGTAGGGGCCAAAATGGAAGGGTGCGCGCGAGGTGATGAACAAATCGCAGAAATCGGCAGACGCGCCATAGCCCGCCTGCTCCGCTTGATCCATGCAGCGGTGAACAAAGGGCAACGCTCGCACGGCCTGCTGGACGCGAGCCTTGGTAGCGTCGCTCACCGGGGCTGTATACGTCAGCTGCGCCTGCGTGCCCAGCAGCAGCAGCACGGCCTGCGCGTCCTCGGGCGCGGTGTCGTCAGCGCCTTTCAATACATAGGGCGTCAGCCCCGCGCCTTCCATTGCCCCAAGCAGCTCGTCCCCATGCAATTGATGCGCCGCCTCCGCCGAAACGCCAAAGGCGGGGATGCCAAACGGCATGCCGCCATGATCCGCCGCCAGCGCGACGCAGGTATCGGGCAGCTCAAGCAGCGCGCCCAGCGCCTTGTCCATGCGCTGCACGGTATAGATGAAATTGCGGTACCATTCCTCAAGCGTCCGCGCGCGCTTCATTTCGGGGTAGGGCAGGCGGGCGCCGTTGTGGCAGACATTATCGATATCGTCGCCATAGATTGCCAAAAAATCCGGGTGCTTGCGCATGGTAACCGTACCCTCGCCCGATGGTACGGCTTCCCCGCGCAAATACGCCAGCAGCAATGCCACGCGCGTCTCAAAATTCGGAAGGAAGTTTTGGATATAGGGGCGGCTTTCGTCCCCCGCGACGCAGCCACGGTTTTCAAAATACCACCCGTGAACCGATGCGCAGGCAAGCCCCCTTTTCTGCGCCGCCTCCACGATGTTCTCACAGCGGTTCAGGCGCAGGGTTTGCACGGCTTTTCGCGTTTCGCGGTCATAATAGGTATAGCAGTTTCCCGTTTTTGCGGGCCATGCGCCCGATACAAGCGTTTGTTGCATGGGGTTGGTAATGGCGGGGATGCCGCAATGGTGGTTGAGCAGCACCGCGCCGTTTTGGATCATTCGATCTAGGTTCGGCGTGCCCGCGCCGCATTGCTTTGCCAGTTCGTACCAGTGATAAGAAAAGCCATCCCAGTTCACATACAGCAGCATTTCGTACTCCTTTATCCACGGGAAAGCCCACAATGATCCCGCACATTTGTGCGGGATCATTGTGGAAGCAGGCGTGTGCTTCCCGTGGTTTTGCTTACTTTTCGATGGTGGCGTACCAAGCGTTGGCTTCATCGGTCAACTGCTGGCCGCCATTGGCAAACCATTCGGTCACAAAGGTATCAAATGCGTCCACGGGCAGGTCGCCGCGGATGATCTTGGTGAAGGTCTCATCGCGAAGCTTGTTCAGCTCATCCTGATATTCACCGGCAGAGGCGAGCGGCACAAGCAGCTGATCCGAAATCGCATCCTGATCCAGCTTCTTTTCGTAAGCCCAGTCGATACGGGGCTGCGCGCGCTTGTAGGTGTACTCGGAGCACTCAAAGCCAGCAACGATGCCCAAGCGAGCAACGGACTTGGAATCGTTCTCGTTGATCAGGCCGGGGAAGCCGGTGGCCGCATCAAAATCCCAGTGCGTGCCCTTGATGCCAAAGATGGATTCAAGGTAGTTTTCGTAGGAGGCGCTCATCTCGTTGTAAATTTGCAGGATCTTGGCAAACTTTGCGGGATCGCTCTCCAGCTGCACGCCAAAGCCCACGGTGGAAAGCGCGTTGATCGCGGAAGCGCCCTTCATGCCGGCCTTGCCCTGAGGACCCTTCACGGGCGTGCCATACATCAGGCTTTCCAGCGCGGCGGGGTTTGCCTTTTGCAGCTCAAGGTAGGTTTCGCTCTTGGAATCGCCCGGGTAGAACACAGGCTTCCAGTGATAGTAATCGCCCAAGCTCGTTAGGCCGATGCGGTTGTTGTTGAAGGAGTGGGAGATGGCATAGTAGCCGCCTTGGTTTTCGCCGGTGACGTATTCGGGATCGATTACGCCATCCTTGAACCACTTTGCAAGCGTCGTAAGCGCTTCCTTCACTTCGGGCTGCACCGCGCCAAAGACGAGCTTGCCATCGCGCTCCTGCCAAAGCTCGGGCAGGTAGCCAAACGCGCCGTACACCATTTCCATGCCGGTCTTGCTCAGGCCATAGGTATCCTTAACGCCGTTGCCATCCGGATCGTTGTTGGCAATCGCGTAGACGGCCTTTTCCATTTCGTCTAGGGTTTCGGGCGCCTTGTCAAAGCCCAGCGTCTTGAGCCAATCGCCGCGCCACATGATGACCTTGTGGAAGCTGTTGGCGGAAATGTTGGGAAGGCCGTAGTTCTTGCCATTGATGGTGGTATAGCGAAGGACGTGCTTCTCGTCCTCCTTGATGTAGTCGTTGTACAGGAAGGGGGCGTTTTCCTTCAGGAATTCCGGGGAAAGCTCCGCCAGAAGCCCCTGATCCACGTAGGTGTAGAGCTTATCCAGCCCCTTGACATCAATGATGTCGCCAATTTCGCCCTTGGCGAACTTGGTGGAGATGGATTCATCCCATTTGTCGCGCTCAATGTAGATGATTTGGAAATCGACATTGTACTTATCGCACATGTACTTGAGAATTTCACCATCCGCTTCGGGGGGAGCGATGTAATCGCGCATGATGGTGATGGTGATGCGATCTTCCGCCAAAGCGACGCCGCTAAACAGGGATAGAACCATGATCATAGCTGCCAGCATAGATACAAACCGTTTCATTGTGTTTCTCCTTTTTGTCGTTCTATTTTCACGCGGAAAGCGTCCGCGTAACGCACTGGGTTTATCCCTTGAGCGAACCTACAACCATGCCCTTGACAAAGTACTTTTGCAAAAAGGGGTAGATCAGCACAATCGGAATGGTCGCGACCATCGTGGTGGCCGCCTTGATGGTTTCGGGGTTGACGGTGCTCATTTCATCCGCAGCGGTGCCCATCATATCGGCCGAACCCTCCAGCACGATGCGGCGAAGCACGAGCTGCAACACCTGCCGTTTGGGATCGGTAAAGTAAAGCATGGAATCAAACCACGCGTTCCAATGCTCTACCGCGCTCCAAAGCGCCAGCGTTGCCACAATGGGCAAGGAAATGGGCAAAATGAGGTTGAACAGGATGCGCAGCTCGCTCGCGCCATCGATGCGCCCGGATTCGGATAGCTCCTCGGGCAGGCCCATAAAGAAGTTGCGGGCGATGAGCATGTTGTAGGTGTTGATGAGCATGGGCAAAATCAGCACAAGAAAGTTGTTGTCCAGCTTAAGCTGCATGCTGTAGCAAAGGTAGGTGGGGATCATGCCGCCGGAGAAGAACATTGTAAACACCACAAACGCAGTCCAAAAGCGGCGGTTGGGAAAGTATTTCTTGCTTAGCGGGTACGCCGTGAGCACCGTGACCAGCACGCCGCTCGCCGCGCCAATGAGGGTGCGCAGGATGGTGTTGACAAAGCCATAGCCGATGTAGTAGTTGGATAGAACGGCTTTGTAGTTTTCCAACGACATATGCGGCGGGATCAGGTATCCCTTGGTTAAGGGCACATCGGAGGCGGTTAGGGATAGCATCGCCAGATAGAACAGCGGGTAGAGCATCACAATACACAAAAGCACCATGAATACGTGGTTGAGGATGTCAAACACGCGCCCGCCGATTGTGGGTTTGATGAACGAAGCCTGCATGTTTTCTCCCCCTCCTTACCAAAGACCGTATTCGTTGACACGGTTGGCGATTTGATTTGTGGTTACAATGAGGATAAAGGCGAACAGGTTTTTGAATAGATCGACCGCCGCCGCGAAGCTGTAATCCATTTTGACAAGGCCGCGCCGGTAGGTGTAGGTGCTGATGACATCGCCAACCGAGTAGACCGCCTCGTTATAGAGGTTGTAGATCTGGCTAAAATCATCCTCGATAACGCTGCCCACGGCGAAGATCAGCATGATGGTGATGACGGGCGCGAGGGTTGGGATGGTGATGTAGCGCGTGCAATGCCAGCGCGTTGCGCCATCGAGGTAGGCGGCCTCGTAATATTCCGGATTGACGCTCGTCAGCGCCGCCAAATACACAATCGTCCCCCAGCCGACGGATTTCCACACATGCGTTGTGATCAGCACGGTTCGGAACCATTTTTCATCGCCAAGGAAGTAGATGGGCTGCCCGCCCATGGATTTGATGAGGATGTTAATGGGTCCAATGGAAGGCGATAAAAACTGAATGAAAATGCCCGATAGAATCACCCACGATAGGAAATGCGGCAGGTAGCTGATTGTTTGCACCGTGCGTTTAAAGCGGACGCCGCGAATCTCGTTAAGGAGCAGCGCCAGAATGATGGGCGCGGGGAAACCAATCAGCAGCTTTAGGCCACTGATGATGAAGGTGTTGCGCAGCACCTCCCAAAAGGAAGCCATTTGGAACAGCTTGGTGAAGTTGTCAAATCCCACCCAAGGGCTTCCCCAGATTCCCAAGCGAAACATATACTTTTTAAACGCGATCTGAACACCCAGAATCGGCAGATATTTAAACAGTATATAGAAGATAATCGCGGGGATAAACAGCATCACAAGCGCCCGATACTTCCAGTAGTTTCGTAGCAATCCGTTTTTTTGGCTTCCTTTGTTAATAACGGCAGTGGGATGACGCATTCACTTCGCTCCTTTCCATGGCGTGGGGGTTACATGTAGAAGATATGCTCCTTGTAGGCGTCCAGCACAATGCGGTTGTGCTCGTCCCCGCCATCGATGTTGGCAGAGATGAACACGGGCGCTTCATGCCCGAGCAAAGTAATTTGCTCAATCGCCTCGGAGATGACGGCATTGAGGATGGCCGCGCCCACGGCGGTGGAGGTTGGGCCTACGTGCGCGGCTAGCCCGTCGATTGTGAGCGCCGCGTCCCCCACGCAGCCGCAGTTGTCAATAGTCAAATCAGCCGCCTCATACAGGTGCAGGCCGCTGGGATGGCGGGAGGCAACCGCCTTGGTGGTTTCCATATTGGTCAAGGCGATGACCGTTGCGCCAAGCTCCCGCGCTGCGAGCGCCGCATCCACCGTTACTGTGTTGCGCCCGGATACGGAGTGGATGATGATCACATCGCCCTTCTTGATGGGCGTGTGCTGAATCAGGAGGCGGCCATAATCGTTGAGGCGCTCCATTTCGCTGCTCAAGGTGGCGGGGGTCACCTCCAGATGAAGCCCCGAGCCGCGCACGGGGTTCATGTTGACCATGCCCCCGGTGCGGTAGTATAGCTCCAGCGCTAGCAGCCCTGCGTGATTGCAGCCAAAGACAAACAGGTTTTGACCGGCAACCGTTGCCTGCGCCAGCAGCTGAGCCGCCTTTTCCATGTTGGAAAGCTGCGTTGCGCGCACCTTTTGGAGCGTTTGATCGATAGCGTCCAGATATCTGTTGATTGTTTTCATACTGCTCCTTCAGCCCTGCACGTTTATGCGAGCAAGGCGGTTGCCGTTCATCGTGACCGTTACGCGGTTATGGCAAATGGTGGCGGCGGCGCGGCATTCGTTTTCGTCATAAGCTTCAATGTGCTTGATGGCAAAGGGCAGCTCGAAGGTGACCTTGCCATGCTGTTGGTGGCAGTCGCCTACCAGCAGCAGCGCCTCGTTACCGGGAAGCTGGAAGCTCGAGGCTTGGATGGCCTCATCCCTTTGAACAACGTACCGGTCGTCCACATAGGTTCCGTCCACAACCTGCACCGCAATGGCCTGCCGGAACTTCGTAGCGGCGAGCAGGTAGTCAAAATGCGGCTTTAGCTCCTCTTTGCCAAGATAGCGGGAGGTAATGCCCAGCCATAGGATGTTGCCCATCAGAATGCAGCGCTCCACGTCGGAATAGAAGTACAGCTCATGCTCCTGCTCATCCTCCACCCAGGAGCGGTCGTTGCACATATTGACCTGCACAAACTCCGGGAAGGTATAGCGGAACATGTTGTAAAACTCATCGTAGTTCGCGCCGTTCCAAGTGAGGTTGCCCCATGTGTAGGCGCTGTAGATATCGCCGCAGTTTTCCGTCATCAGGTAGGCGTCCTTGTCGCGGGCGCGCAGGCGGGTGCGAAGCTCGTCCAGAATTTTCAAATAACCCTGATTGAACTCGCCGATGTCTTCATGCGTATGCCCCTCGTGATAGCAGGCAAACGGCTCTGCGGAAGCAAGCTGATCCAGATAAATGCCCTTAAAGCCGTAGGACATCGCGGCAAAATCGCAGGTATCAACCAGCTCGTGCTGCCATTGCTCGTCCGATGGGCAGTTGAGCGTAAAGGTGTGCGGGCCATAGGTTTCGGTGAGCGCCTCGCCCTTCTCGTTCTCAATTTGCATCTTGCTCAAATAGCGCTTGTGAAAATCGGAAAACAGGTCGGAAAGGCGCGCGTTGACATACAGCGTCGCAAACCCGCCGCGCTCGTTGAGGTAGGAAATGCCGCGCCTAAAATCCAGCGCAGTGCCCAGCTCCATATCGGGGTAATATTCGGGATAATAGCTATCAAAGCCCGTGCGGTTCCAAGAGGCGATGAACATATGGTTGATGCCGCGCTTGTCGCCCTCCTCCCACATGCGTGGGATGTCGGTGAAGCGGTTGGCGATGTCCTCCACACGCTTGAAGTTGTAGCACTGGTTGAGCGCCGCTTGCGTCTTTAAAAACTCGGGATCCTTATGTTCAGCCAAATAGGGATTGATGTACGCGCGGTAACGCTTCGCGCCCGCGTGCCAATCCTCCGCGCTAAGCGCAACCGTGAACGCGCCGCTCTCCCACTGCTCGCACGGGCGGATGCGCTTATGCACGCGAAAGCCCAAGGACAGGTATTTGGGGTCTTCGCCGCCCGTTTTGACCGTCAGCCCCGTTACGGGGAAGCGCTCGTCATGCGAACCTATGTATAGCCCGGCGCTGCTGTTTTGCAGGTACATATAGCTCATGCTGCACAAGCCGCAGTAGTTGCATTCCCGCACCCATTCGCCATTGACCTGCGTGGTGCCCGCGCGCCAGAAGCTCATGTACTTTTGCGTGCGCAGGTCGTTGGCAGGGTTGATGATTTTTTCGCCCGCGTGGTGCGGGTAGAGCAGCGCGGTGTCCTCTGTTTCGCCAAAGCACAGCCCCGCTAGCTCAAACAGCGTTTCCACCACGTCATACCCCTCGGCGTTGTTGGTGACGTGTACGCGCAGGGCAATAGCGCCCAGGTTTTCGCATAGCGTCAGCTCGCAGCGGATGGGTAGCTCCTCGCTGCCCGCGCGCATCGTTTCAAACACGAGGGTTTGTTCGTTTATCGCTTTGCCGCCCGTGGGCAGGAGCGCTACGCGCTCGTCGCCCTTTAGCCCAGTGAGGGAAAAAATGGGGGTGTCCTTTGCTTGCGTCAGCAGCTCCTTGCCCTGAAAGGAAAGCGCGGTGAGACGCGCCGTTTGGTTATCAAGCTCGAGCGCAAAAGCGCCCTGTACATACCGCATTGTTTTGTTGCTCCTTCAAAAAAATCAATAGCCTAAGGTATTGTAGGTGTTCATGGCTTCGCGGTTGTGCTCGGTTGCGCCCGGCGCGTGGTTGGATAGGTACACGCTAGGCGTTTTGCCGCGGCGAAGCAGCTCCTCCATCACGGATGCCTGCAACGCCCACATCAGGTAGGACGCGCCAATACCGGAGGAGGGGCAGACCTCTATGCCAAGCTCCTTCACGGGAACGAGCGTGTCGCCCGCCTTTGCGCAGTTGTCTAGCACGATATCGCAAACCTCATACAGGTGCTTGCCGCTTTCGTGGCGGGACGTCAGCGTTTTGGAATACGCAACGGAGGTAAAGGCGATGGTGGTAATGCCCATTTCCTTTGCTGTGAGCGCCACGTCCACAGGGAAAACCTCATACCCGGAAACCGAGCCAACGATGAGCGTATCGCCCTTTTTGAGGTTTGCGCGGTTCAGCACGAACTTCGCAAAGCCGGGCACCTGCGTATAATACATCGTATTTTTGCCTTCGATGGGGCGCACGCGCGTGGGGTTGCTCACCTCGCAGGTCACCATGATGGGCTTGAGCGCCATCATGCCGCCCGTGCGGCCTACCGCCTCGTGCATCAGCATATGCCCCGTATCCAGCACATGCCACAAGCCGTTGTTTTCAAGGGTGTCCGCTACGGCGCTCGCGGCTTTTAGTATGTTCGCGCGCTGCGTTTCCTCAATCACGACAAGGCTCTTTTTCATTTCCTCAAAATATACGTCCATCAACATATGCATCAACGACTCCCTTTCAAATTTTGGTATGCTTTGAAGTAGCGCTCCGCTACCTCCTGCTCGGGCATTTCGCCCGTCAGCTGCCAGTGGGTATAAAGAACGCCGCCTAGAACGGGGGGATATTTGGGGGAAATGAGCGTCAACCCCGTGCCGCGCAGCTCTGCGCGAAGCGGGGCGAGAACTGTTTCCCCAAGGTTTGAAACGCCGCCCGTCAGCGCCATCGGCGCGGCTTGCAGGTGAAGGCGCTCCTTGAGCGTCAGCGCCATGGCAGCAATTTCATGGGCTACTTCCGCTATGATTTGCAGCGCGTCTGGCTCGCGCTGCCGCGCGTGCTCGCCCACGATGGGGCTGAGGCGCGCCATATGCTCGCGGTCACAGCCGCCGTGGTACACGCTGTGTACCAGCCGGTTGACACCTTCCACCGCGTAATGCGCGAGCACCGCCTGCCCAAGCGCGGTGGGGGCAAGCCCGCGATCAAACCGTTCCAGCGTCATCCGCACGGCGCGCCGTCCAATATCGTAGCCTGAGCCTTCGTCCCCCAGCATTGGCCCCCAGCCTCCGATGCTTACCTCGCTGCCATCCTCCCGGTAGCTTACGGCAAACGAGCCTGTGCCGCACAGCACGGCGATGCCGCCCGGAGCGCCAAGCGCGCCAAAATACGCATTGATCGCGTCCCCATAAACGGGCGTCTCAAACGGAAAGGGGAGAGGCAGGCAATGCGCGAAGCCCGGGATAAATAGCTTTGCCATAGCGACCTGCTGAGGCGCGGTATCGCCCAACGCTTGATGGATGGCCTGTAGAACGGCCTGTATCGCCTGTTCCTTGCCCACCGAAAGCGCGTTGGAGCCTGCCGCGCACCCAAGCCCTGCGATATGCCCGTTCACATCGGCTAAAATTGCCTCGGTCTTGGTTCCACCGCCGTCTACCGTTAAAAAAAGCGTCGTGTTGATCATCCTTTGCTCCATATACAGCACAAACGGGCAAGGGGTAAGCCATTTGCCCGTTTGTTCAATTTGCACGCGTTACCGCGCCATTTCCACGTGGAAGGTATATCGATCGCTGCGGTATGCGGAAAGCACATATTCAAGCGGCGTTCCGTTTTCAAGGAACGTGACGCGTTCGATGTTGAGGGTTGGCATGGTCTGCTTAATTTTCAACAGCTCGCAAATCGCCCTTGGGGAGAAGCCCGCCGCGATATCCTGCGTGGCGCGCGCAACCTTTAGGCCGGATTTGGAAAGCATCTGATACAAAGAACCGCCCAGCTCGCTTTGCTCCAGCTCCGGGCACAGGTAGAAGGGAATGTAAACATGCTCTACGGCCACCGGCTCGTCATCCGCCAAACGCAGGCGCTCCACGGAAAACACGGGCACGGCTTCCTCAAGCTTCAGGTGTTCGGCTACTTGCAGGTCGCAGGGTACAACGGCGCTTGCCAGCACGCGGCTGGATGCCACCATGCCCTTTGCGCGCATTTCCTCGGTAAAGCCTTGCAGATGGTTGAGCTGCATATCCATTTTTTTGACCTTCACAAAAGAACCCTTGCCCTGCACACGCTCAATAAAACCCGATTGTGCCAGCTCGCTCATTGCCTGCCGCGCGGTGATGCGGCTGACCTGAAACATGGTGCAGAGCTGCTCCTCCGTGGGCATTTTCGTACCCTCGGGAAGCTCCTTTGTCTCGATCAGGCGGCGATAGTATTCCGCAATCTGATGATAGCGCGTATCTTTTCCCGACATCGGCCATTCTCCTTTTCTTGGCAACGAAGGACGGGGAAGGGTGGGTTGGGAGGCAG
>JAVVVJ010000001.1:50997-60128 GCA_036652695.1 Clostridia bacterium
TCCGGTCAGGGGCCTTCGGCTTTTGGTGGGGACCTATGGTCGGGGATGGGGGGTTGGGGCGGCAGCGCCTCCCAACCCCTCCGCCTAAAGGTTATCCCTTAGGGTTCCGTTCCTTGTTAGGATCCACCCAACAGATAGTAGCTTAACTGACCATTGAGCGTTTGTACAGTGGTTTTGAGGGTTTCTGCGTCCAAACCACGGACATCCCAGATCTTCTCGGTGAAAAGGCTCTTGAAATAGTTGCCCCAAGCGGGTGCGAAGGTGTCCACCTGATAGGGCTGCGTTTTTGGATAGCCCAGCGCGTCAGCGTAATACTTGCGCCACGGCTTTGCTTCCAGCCATGCGCTGATATCGGCCGCGGGGGTCGCGGGCAGGCCCATTTCGGCGTTGCAGGCAATGGTTTGGCCTTCTACAGAGGAGAAGTATTCAATGACCTTCCAGCCCCAAGCGGGCTGTGTGGAAACAGTGGGAACCGCCCAGCAGTTGGGGAAGGTGTGGGATTGCTTCTCGCCGCTTACGCCGGTGGGCAAGGGCAGAACCATGAAGTCCTCCATCTTGGTGCTTACTTCGTTGGCAAGCCACAGGCCGCCGCTGAGCATCGCCACATGACCGGAAGCCATGGCGCTGGAGCCGTCGCCGAACTCGTTGACCTGTGCCACGGACATGCAGCCGCCTTCTTCAATCAGGTTGTAAAGAGCGGTAATGCCTTCCATTTGCGCGGGCTGATCCAAGAGGGACATATCAGTCTGGGGATCAAAGAACTGCGCGCCATAGAGGTACATCCACGGGTACAGCGTATCGCTGTTGCCATCAATGGCATAGCCCCATACGCCCTCGTTCTTGCCAAACTGCTTGCAGATGTCGATGAACTGTTCCATCGTCCAATCCTCGGTGGGCAGCTCGATGCCATACTGCTTGAACATCGCGGTGTTGAGCACCATGCAGGTGGTGGTTACATCACGCGCGGTGGCGTAGAGATGGCCGTCAAAAAACAGGCCGTCGCGCACGGAGGGATACAGGGAATCCAGATATTCCTGGGACGCGTACTCGTCCAGGTTCGTCAGCGCGTTGTTGCTGGCGAACTGAGGAATCTTGTCAAAAGCGATCATCATGACATCGATGTCTTCGCCCTTGCCGCCAGCAAGGCGCAGGCCGGCAAGCTTGGTGAGCATGGTCTTGTAGTAATCGCTGATTTTGACAAACTCAAGCTTTGTGCCGTAATCGGCATACTTGGCCTCAAAACCTGCCTTCAGGTTAATCATGCCGGGTTTGGCGGGGTCCCACCAGGAATACACGCGCACGGTCACGTCCTTGGCCAGCTCTTCTTCTGCCATGGCGGGAACGGCGGTTGCTACGCACATCAATACCATCATGATGCTGAGCAACAGGGAAATCGATTTTTTCATGGTACATCCTCCTATTTGTTTTTATATTGACTCCCTTTCCTCGGGAGTAAATATCGCGATCAGGTTCCTCCGAACCCAGCGCTTACTTGGGAATTGACAAAGTATTTCTGGAAGATCACGTAGATGATGAGAATGGGCAAAATGGAAATCACAGAGCCAGCCAGCAGCACCGCCTGATCTGTTTCAAACTCGGAGAGCACCTTGAGCGCCAGCGTCCAAGTCCAAAGCCGATCCTCTTGCAGTATGATCTGCGGCCACAGGAAGGCGTTCCACGTGGCGCGGAAGGTGAGAATCATGACGGTTGCGATGGCGGGCTTGCTGTTGGGCAGGATGATCTTGAAGAACACGCCCGGCCACGAGCAGCCATCGATGATGGCGGCGTTTTCCAAATCGCGCGGGATGGATAGGAAGTACTGCCGAAACAGGAAGATTGCCGTTGCACTGCCCGAAAGCGCATCACGCAAAATGAGGGCAAAGTGGCTGTTGAGGAGTTGAAGCTTGACCATGATGGCAAAGTTGGGGATCAGGGTTACATAGCCCGGGATCATCATGGTGGAGATCAGCAGAATAAACACCACGTTTCGCCCGCGAAAGTGCAGCCTTGCCAGCGAGTAGGCCGCCATGGAGGAGGTGAGCATGCTCAAAAACGGAATGAGAATGGATAGATACAGGCCGTTGAAAACCATGAGACCCACATCGTAGATGCCCGTCAGCTTTGTGTAGTTGGCTATCGTAACGGGATCGGGGATCAGGTTGAGCGGCATTTCGCTGAAAAGCTGCTGATTGTTCTTAAAGGAGGAAAAGAACGTCCAAATCAGCGGGTAGAGCATCAGCAGGCAGAGCGCGGTCATCAGTAGATTATAGAAGCTATCGCCCGCAATGCGGCGCGCACGCATCGTTAGCTTTGGACGGCGAATCGTTGTCATGGCGTTATCTCCTTACATGGTCTCGTCTTTTTTAAGGACGAAGCGCAGAATTGTAAAGACCAAGATCATCAAGAACAGCACCCATGCAAGGGCGGAGGCATATCCCATGCGGTAATTCTCAAAGGCGAGCGTATAGACGTAGTACATCAGCGAGCTGGTTCCCAAGCTGCCCTGCGTCATGATCATGACCGCCTCAAAGATATTGAAGGCCTCCAGCACCAGCAATATGACGATGGCAAAGGTGGTGGGCGAGAGCATCGGTACGGTGATGTACCAAAGCTGCTTCCACTTGCTGGCGCCATCCACGCGCGCCGCCTCATACAGCGATTGCGGTATGGTTTGCAGCCCCGCTAGGAACATAACCATGTAATAGCCGCTCATCTGCCAGATGCGCATCAGGATGATTGCGCCCTTTGCGTATTTGGTATCCAACAGCCACTGGGGCGGATCGGCAACGCCAAGCATCGTAAGGATTCCGTTGATGGTGCCGGATTGGCTGTTGAGCAGCCATTTCCACACCAGCGCCACCGCAACGGTGGAAACCACGCAGGGCAAGAACAGCGCCGCGCGGTAAAAGGGCGTTAGGCCGCGCACATGCTTATTGAGCAGAAGCGCGAAAAACAGCGACACCGCCAGCACAATAGGCACCAGAAAGACCACGTAATAGAAGGTGTTGTACAGGTATTCGCCAAAGAAGATATCGCGCGTAAAGAGGTTGATATAGTTCTGGAAGCCCACGATCTTGGGATCGGAAAGGATATTCCAATCGGTCATGGAGATGTAGAGCGAATAGATCATGGAAAAGGCGGTGAAAACCAGAAAACCGACCATTGCGGGCGTTACAAAGAGCCAGCCCGTCATCGCTTCCTTGCGGCTCAAGGTCATCAAGGGACGCTTTTTCTTTGCGAGTTGCGCGTGTTGCATAACGAATACCCCTTCTTTATCGTGATGGTGCAAGGTTGAGCAAATATTCGATCGCTGGGGCAAGCTGCGCGTTCCAGCAATCCCAGTCATGCCCCCCGGGCGCGTAACGAGTGCAATGCGCAATGCTTCGGCGAAGCAGGCTTTCATGCAGACGCTCGGTATCGGGCAGAAAATCGTCCTCCGTTCCGCAGGCAAGGTAGATGCGCTTGCCGCAAAGCGTTGCTTGCTCGGCGAGCGCGTAGATGTCATCCTCTGGCTTTAGCGCAAGCGCCTGCCCCAGAATTGCTTGAAATTCCCCGGTGAGCGCCGGGTTCTTTGCCAGTACCCGCGGGAGATCGTAAGCGCCTGATAGCCCCGCCGCCCCCTCGTACTGCCCGGAGCAGCGCAGCAACGCCTTGAGCGCGCCATAGCCGCCCATGGAGTTGCCAACGATAAACGAACGCGCCGGAAGGCGAAAGAGCTGCTGTACGCGCGAAGGCAGCTCCTGCGTTAGGTAGCTGAAATAGCGCCCGCCGTGTTCCATATCCATGTACCAGCTGCGATCCACATCGGGCATGATGGCGGCGATGTGATAGCGCCGCGTCAGCCACGCGAGGTTCGTCCAGCGGTTATAAGCGCCGCTGTTATCGGTAAGCCCATGCAGAAAATAGAAAACCGCAACCGGCTCCTCTGGCGCCGCGCCCAGCTCATCACTTGGGAAAATCACCTCTACATGGGTTCGTTTTCCAAGCATTTCCGAATATAGCGTCCCTGAAAACACTGCCATCTTTGATCTCCCTTGTGCGTTGCAAGTAGGCGGAGGTGAACCTGTTATGTTGACATGTTGTTATGACAACAGTAGAATAGCATGATCAATTGCGCTTGTCAAGCACTTTTTAGAAATTTTTTGAGCAGAAAAAAAGGGCGAAAAAAACAGCGCCCTATCCGCTCCAATGGGAATGCTTCAAGCGCTTCAAGCGTATGGAAATTTGGGTAGCAAAAAACCCCGCAAGAAAAAGCTTGCGGGGTTTTGGTTGGTATGCCCGGCAGGGTTCGAACCTGTGGCCTTCAGAGTCGGAGTCTGACGCTCTATCCAGCTGAGCTACGGGCACGCGTCCAGCGCAACCCATTGTAACGGAAAGAATTGTGCTTGTCAAGTGCGAACCATCGCCCGCACAAGCCCAACCTAGAGCACGTTTTGCAAGGTTGGAAAATCACTCGCCTCAATTTCATAAAGCGCTTCCTCGGCCTCGTCCAATGCGCGCAGAGCCTCGTCCTGCCAGCCGTTGGCAAGCGCCGTGGCCAGCTTGCGCAGCGCCATGCTTACGGCGCGCGTGTGGTGGTGACCGGTAAGGCAGTTGATCCACTGCACATCGTGCTGCCAGCTTGCGTGCAGGTAGGCCTCCGCGTTCAGCGCGTTTTCCAGCTCTCCGCGGGTAAGGTGCTCACGCACAAAAAACAGCGCGTTCGCGTACTCGCGCGCGGTATCGCGCTGCTTGAGATCCACCCATAGGCCGGTGCTTACGCCGAGGAGGCTCAAGGTCACAATCAAAAGGATGGCCCTGCGCATTACCAGCTCACCTCATCCGGCACGATGGCCTGTATGCGCCCGGGCGGATTTTCGCCAAAGCCGTGCGCGGTCAGCATGCCATCGGTATCTACATAGCACAGCAGCACGTCCGCAAGGCGCTCGTAGCCAAGCTTGCGCAGCTGCTCCCCAAGCCACGCTTCATCCCTGCCGCAAATGGGCAGGTTCGCCCGCTCTAGCTTGCCATCCATCACAAGGGTCAGGGGGATGCCCTCGTACCCCGTTTTGATGCCCAACTCGCGCGGGTTAACAGGCCGCTGCTGGGATACGGGAAAGACGCTGAGCTTGCCGCTGGTTTCCATAATCGCGGTGCCGACATCCGTTGGGCTGAGCACGCCGCTGGTGCGCAGCTCCTCCAGCAGGTCGTTCAGGTTAAAGCAGAGCTTGGAAAGCGCCTTGTAATCGATCTGCCCACGGCGGATGATCACGGTGGGCGTGCCGCTGAAAAACGCCCGCATGCGCTGGCTTTTGAGCGATAACAGCGTGAGCAGCTGGTGCAGCACAATCAGCCCCAGCATGGGAAAGATGCCGCACAGCAGCGGCGTATCCAAGCTTGACATGGGCGTCGCCGCCAAATCCGCGATCATGAAGGCGATGACCAGCTCAAACGGCTGGAGCTGCCCCACCTGACGCTTGCCCATCAGGCGCATCGCGAGTACCGCAAAGCTTACAAGCAGCAAGCTGCGCACGATGATTGTCAGCATCGTTTATGATTCCACGCTTTCCAACCACTGCTCCAGCTCCCCTGCCGTGGCAAAGCCGACGCCCTGCCGAAGCTCCTCCTGCACGGCCGCTGGCAGGCTGGAAAGCTCCAGCTCCAGCTCGTTGACAAGCGCAAGCGCGTCGCCATACTTGTTTTGAAATACGCAAAGAATGCCCGCGCCGTTGGGCATGAGCACCATGTGATCCGGGCAGAAAATATCGGGTCGCTGCTCCATTTTGATGAGGGTGGGGGAAAACTCGGTGATCTGCCACGCCTCATACAGCGGCTCGATATCCTGTAGGGTTTTGCCAGATAGCTCCACGGGCGCGGTCACGCGGCGCGTTACCACATGCTCGCAGCGCGTGTAGGTGAGGGTTTGCAAAAGCTCGCAGTTCTCGGCAACGCGCACGCTGGCGGCATCCACGGCTTGCGCGGGGGCGTCGCTTTGGGCGGGCGCTTCGCCGTTTCCCGGGAAAAGCAAGGTGACGGAGGCGATAACCAATAGCACCGCCGCGCTCATCAAGAGCAGTACGGTTGGCCTTTTGAGCGGGTTGCGCTCGGGGTTTTTGTTGCTCATGCGCGTGCTCCTTTACGCTGTGATGGCAACAGTATGCCCATGAGGCCGCGCGATGATGCGTTTTTTTCTCCAAGGGCTTTATACCAGGGCAAGCGAAGGCACGGCGTTGAGCGAGAGCGTTCCCAGCTCGCCGCGAAGCAAACGGTAATAGGCCGCAGAGCCAATCATGGCGGCGTTATCGGTGCAGAGCCAAAGCTCCGGCAGGCAGAGCGTAAAATGCCGCTGCTGCGCAAGCTGCGTCATGCGCGCGCGTAAACGCTTGTTGGCGCTGACGCCTCCGGCTAAGCAGAGGGTGTGCAGCCCGCTTTCCTCCAGCGCTGGAATGGCCTTCTCACAAAGGCTGTCGACCACTGCGCGCTCAAAGGACGCGGCGAGATCGGCGCGGGGCAATGCCTCGCCGCGCTGCTCCAGCTTGTGGCAGGCGTTTAAAAAGGACGTTTTCAGGCCGGAAAAGCTGAAATCGTACCGCCCGTCCGGGTGCGGATGGGGGAGCGCAAGGTAGCGGTCGTCGCCGCCCTCGGCTAACTTGCTTAACAAGGGGCCGCCGGGATAGTTCAGCCCCAGCACACGGGCAGCCTTGTCAAAGGCCTCGCCCGCCGCATCGTCCACGGTTTGGCCAAGCAAGGTGTAGTTTCCAAAATCGTTGACGCGCACAAGGTGGCTGTGCCCGCCGCTGACCACAAGGCACAGAAACGGCGGCATCAGCGTGGGCGTGGTGAGGTAGTTGGCGCTCACATGCCCCTCGATGTGGTTGACGGGGATCAGAGGGAGGCGCGAGGCGTAGCTTAACCCCTTCATGCAGTTGACGCCGGTGAGCAGCGCGCCCACAAGGCCTGGCCCGTAGGTTACGGCAAGCGCGTCGATATCGGCAAGCGCCATGCCTGCCTCCTTGAGCGCCTGATCAATCACACGGTCGCAAGCATCCACGTGCGCACGACTTGCAATTTCGGGCACCACGCCGCCGTATAGCGCATGCGTGTCCACCTGCGAAAAAATGACGCTGGAGAGGATCTTGCGCCCGTTTTCCACAATGGCGGCGGCGGTTTCATCACAGCTGGATTCCATGGCGAGAATGCGCAGGTTGGTTTTGTGCTGTAGCGCGTCCAGCTTGGCTTTCATTTCTGCTTGGGTGTTCATGGTACTCCTTCTTCTTATCGGTTCATTGCGCGGCGAAGGGGAACGAGCAGCGCGGGCAATAGCAAAACGCCTAGCGCAAGCCCCGCAAACAGCGCCGCCACAGGCGGTAGGTACGCGGCGAATGCCTCCAGCGGAAATAACCGCATGATTGGCTCGCTGGCTGAAAAAATTCCGTCCGGAATGAGCGTGCGGTGTAGCGCCATCCAAAGGCTGTCAAAGTCCAATGCACCCCAAAGAGCCACGCCGCCCATCAGCAGAAGGGGCAGCGCCGCGCCCCAGCAGTAGGCGCGCGTGGGAAAACGCTCCCCAAGGCAGGCGGCAATCAAGCAAAGAATAGCCGCGCAAAGCCCCCAGCAGAGCAGCGCCTGCCCGGAGGCCGCCCACCCGCGAACATCAGCCATGTGGACACGAAACGCCTGCGAGATGAATTCTGTAGCGCTCTGCCCGCAGAGGGTGATGGTTGGCGACCAATGCGCACGCCGCCCGGCAAGGTAACGGATGGTGTCGGAAGCAAAGGCGCGAATACTCGCCTCATCGGTGTCAAGGGCGGCAAGGTCTACGGTGGAGAGAAGCGCCTTCTCAAAAAATTTCTCTTGTAGGGCGGGTAGGTAAATGGCGGCGCCAATGGCAAGCAGCATGAGCAAGAAGGCCGCCAGAAACCCGGCGACCTTCGAAAGATGCGCGAAGCGTGAAGCGCTCCAATGCGCCATAGAACCCCCTCCTAAAATAGCGGGAGAAAACGTCGAGGCGTATTCGCCTTGCGCCCTACTGCATCTTTAAGAAAGCGGTGATGAAGCCGTCTAGGTTTCCATCCATCACATCGCCAACGTTGCCGCTTTCAAAGCCGGTGCGGTGATCTTTGACCATGGTGTAGGGCTGAAAAACATAGCTTCGGATTTGGCTGCCCCACTCGATCTTCTTCAGCTCGCCTTTGATATCGGACATCTGCTCTTCTTTTTCACGCTGATGAAGCTCCAGCAAACGGCCTTTCAAAATGCGAAGGCAGACCTCGCGGTTTTGAATCTGGCTTCGCTCGTTTTGGCATTGGGCAACAGTGCCGGTGGGAAGGTGCGTCATGCGAACGGCGCTGTCGGTGCGGTTGACGTGCTGGCCTCCTGCGCCGCCAGCGCGGTAGGTATCAATGCGAACCTCCTCCATGTTGACCTCAAAATCCTGCTCGCCTACCAAAACGGGGGCGACATCCAAGGAGCTAAAGGAGGTGTGGCGGCGGGCGTTGGAATCAAAGGGGGAAATGCGCACAAGACGGTGTACGCCGCGCTCGCTGCGCAAAAAACCGTAAGCGTTTTCGCCCTCCACTTGGAAGGTGACGCTTTTGATGCCCGCCTCGTCGCCATCCAGCAGGTCGTTTAGGATGACCTTGTAGCCGTGACGCTCGCAATAACGGGTGTACATGCGGTAAAGCATCTGCGTCCAATCCTGCGCCTCGGTGCCGCCAGCGCCAGCGTGTAGGGAGAGAATCGCATCGCAGCTGTCGTACTCGCCGCGCATGAGGGTTTCAAGCTCCAGCGCGTCGGCGTCGGCGGAGAGGGAGGCAAGCTCCTGCTCGCATTCGGCGGCGATTTCCACGTCCTCATCCTCGGATAATAGCAAGAGCATGGCTTCCACATCGTCTGAACGCGTGATTAAGCGGTTCACATGGTTGATCTTGCTCTCGTTTTGGCTTACCTTGCGGTTGACGGAGGTGGAGCGCTCAAGATCGTTCCAAAACTCGGGCGCGTTCATTTCTTCTTTGAGTTCGCCAAGCTCCTCCTGCATGCGCGGCAGGTCAAGCGCATCGGCAGCCTTGGTGATCTTGTCACGAAGGCGGTTTAAATCCAAGTGGTATTGTTCCTGATCAATCATCCAATTTCACGTCCTTACGATCTGTATC
>JAVVVJ010000001.1:60228-108728 GCA_036652695.1 Clostridia bacterium
TCATAAAGCCGGGAGGCCTTCCGCCTCCCGGCGGCACATAGCCGTGCGGCCTGTCGCCGCACGGCGTCCCCCCACTTCCCCGCGCCACCAAGCGCACAAGCCGCGCGCCGCGCGCGCGGTTACGGGTGCAGGGCTTTAGCCCTGCCTGCCGCAGCAGTGCTTGTATTTTTTGCCGCTGCCGCAGGGGCAGGGCTGGTTGCGTCCCGGCGCACCGGGAACGGATTTGTTGGTAGGCGCGCCGCCGGTCTTGGCTTGACCGTTGTCAACGCCTTGGAGACCTTCTTTTACGGTGCTGAGGTCGATGGTGCGGCGGCGCTCGGGCAAACGCTCAAGGCGGCTCTGGCAAAGGCGGCGAACGGTTTCTTCGCGGATGGAATGCACCATGTCGTTGAACATGTCGTAGCTTTCCATGCGGTATTCCTGCACGGGATCGCGCTGACCATAGGCGCGGAGGTTGATGCCGTCGCGTAGGCTGTCCATGTCATCGATGTGATCCATCCAGTGGTGATCGATGGCGGAAAGCAAAACGACGCGTTCAAACTCGCGCATGTCAATGCCCATGCCGGATAAGAACTGCTCGCGCTCGGCGTAGAAGGCATCGGCATCGTTGTAGAGGAGCTCGGTGAGCTGGTTGGGCTCGTCCATGTCCTTGATGCGCGCGGCGTAGGCGGCAAAGGTGCCGGGCTTTAGGCAGAGCTTTTCAAGGTACTCGCGCGCGTCATCCACACTCCAGTCAAAGCTGCCCTCGCCGGTGAAGTTGCGTTCGGCGGTGGTATCGATGAGGTTGTGGAGCATGGAGAGGATGTTGTCGCGCACATCGTGCCCCATGAGGATGTCGCGGCGCTGACCGTAGATTAGCTCGCGCTGCTTGTTCATGATGTCGTCATATTGAAGAACGCTTTTGCGGATGCTGTAGTTGCGGCCTTCAATGCGGCGCTGAGCGGCCTCGATCTGCTTGGTGAGCATGCCAGCCTCAAGGGGCTGATCCTCGGTCATGCCAAGCTTCTCAATCATGGGGGCGATGCGTTCGCTGCCAAAGAGACGCATGACGTCATCCTCAAGGCTGATGAAAAACTGCGTGCTGCCGGGGTCGCCTTGACGGCCGGCGCGCCCGCGGAGCTGGTTGTCGATACGGCGGCTCTCGTGACGCTCGGTGCCAATGATGTGTAGGCCGCCAAGCGCCATGACGCGCTCGTGCTCGGCATCGGTTTCTACTTTGAAGGAGTCGTAAAGGTCGTGGTAGAGCTTGCGCGCTTCAAGCACCTCGGCGGGCGCGTCCTCGTTGTGGCCAACGGCCTCCATGATGATTTCTTCGGCGATGTTGTCCTGACGCATCTTCTTGCGGGCTAGGAAATCCGGGTTGCCGCCAAGGAGAATGTCGGTGCCGCGACCAGCCATGTTGGTGGCAATGGTGACGGCGTTTTCCTTGCCCGCCTGAGCGACAATTTCAGCTTCCTTTTGGTGGTTCTTTGCGTTGAGCACCTCGTGAGGCACGCCGCGAAGCTTGATGAGATGGCTGAGCATTTCGCTGGTTTCCACGTTCACGGTGCCAACCAGCAAGGGCTGGCCAGTCTTGTGGCGGGTGACGATCTCCTCAACAACGGCGTTGAATTTGCCGCGGCGGGTCTTGTAGACCATATCGTTGGAATCCTTGCGGATCATGGGTCTGTTTGTGGGAACCTGCACAACATCTAGGTTGTAGATGCCCTCAAACTCCTCTTCCTCGGTTTTGGCGGTGCCGGTCATGCCGCTGATCTTTTTGTACATGCGGAAATAGTTCTGGAAGGTGATGGTGGCAAGGGTCTTGGATTCGCGGAGCACCTTGACGTGCTCCTTTGCCTCGATGGCCTGATGAAGGCCGTCGCTGTAGCGACGCCCCACCATGAGGCGACCGGTGAACTCGTCCACAATGACGACCTCGCCGTCCTGCACTACGTAATCCACATCCAGCTTCATTAAAGCGTGCGCCTTAAGGGCGGCAAGGATGTGGTGATATAGCTCGCCGTTGTCTAGGTCGGCAATGTTTTCCACCTGAAAGGCCTGCTGCGCCTTGCTAACGCCGCTGTCGGTTAGGGAAACGGCCTTCTCTTTTTCGGCAATGGTGTAGTCCACCTCGTTTTGGAGACGGGCAACAAAGCGGTCGGCCTTCTCATATAAATCGGTGGATTTGTCGCCCTGACCGGAAATGATGAGCGGCGTGCGCGCCTCATCGATGAGGATGGAGTCCACCTCGTCAACAATGGCATAGGCATGCCCGCGCTGAACCATATCACGCTCGTGAATGACCATGTTGTCGCGTAGGTAATCAAAGCCCATTTCGTTGTTGGTGCCGTAGGTGATATCGCAGGCATAAGCGGCGCGGCGCTGGAGGTTGTCCATATCGTGGATGATGATGCCAACGCTTAACCCCATAAAGCGGAAGATGTTGCTCATCCACTCGCCTTGGAAACGGGCAAGGTAATCGTTGACGGTTACGATGTGCACACCCTCGCCGGTGAGGGCGTTGAGGTAGGCGGGCAAGGTGGCGGTGTGGGTCTTGCCCTCGCCGGTCTTCATTTCAGCAATGCGCCCTTGGTGCAGACATACGCCGCCAAGCACCTGCACGGGAAAGAGACGCTTGCCGTCCACGCGCCAAACCGCCTCGCGGCAGGCGGCAAAAGCATCCGGTAGGATGTTTTCGACGGTTTCGCCGTTTTGTAGGCGCTGCTTTAATTCCGGGGTTTTGGCTTGCAGCTGGGCATCGGTGAGGGCTTTGTATTCGGCTTCCTTGGCCAGTACGGAATCGGCAATCTTCTGTAGGCGTTTGACCTCGGTTTCATTGCTCTGACCAAACAGCTTTTTAAAAAAATCCATCATTCCCAAGATCGTAGGTCTCCTTACATCTGGCGATGCCGCCGCATGGTGGCATAACTCACCTTATATTATACCATGGTGCGGGAGCGCTGGCAAGGAGCGCGTTGTTTCAAATATGTAAAAAGCTTACAGCTGTGGCCAATCGGTAAATTTCAAAGCGCACTCTGCCTTTTTTGCTAAAGCTGTGCTATAATGAAGCCCAACCCACCCACTTTATCCCCCCGAAAGGAGTATTTTATGCGTTTTTTGCAACACGCGCTCGCGCTTGTTTGCTGCTTCGCCCTTGCTTTGTCCGCCCCCTTTGCCGCTGTGGCTGAGGAGCAACCCGTTGCAACCCAAGCACAGGAGCAAGCCGATACAACGCTCACGCAGGAGCAGGTTTCCGCCGCCGTCGCCGATGGCGTGGAGGTGGAGGGCCTTGCGGATGAAACGGACGACACGGCTGATGAAGCGGACGCGGCCGGAACGGTAGCCTCCATCCAAGGGCTTGAGCCGCTTTATACCACCAGAATCAAACCCTTTACGGCGAATGGCGCAACGCTTCGCATGCGTGCGCAGCAAAGCACCAAGAGCGAAGTGACCGGCGTGCTGAATAAGAACGACGTGATCACGGTGTATGCGGTGTACCCCTCGTATGTGCTGGCGGAATGCAATGGGAGCGTAGGCTATGTGATCCGCACATGGGTAGATGAGGACATGACGCCCATTGACCCGGTGAACACCCCGCCCTATGGCGTGCAGACGATGCAGTTTGTGGCTACGGCGATTGTGCCAGCAAAGGTGTACGCGCTGCCGACCGTCGCTTCCCAAACGATGCCGATTGTGGTGGGCGCGGGCAGTAAGGTTTCGATTTTGGAGTTTGTGGATGGCTTCGCAAAGGTCATCTATTGGCGTAGCTATGGCTATATCGATGCGCGGCTGCTGACGGATCTGATTACGGTGTCACCCGCCAACGCACCGTTGAGCGAGGATACGCCCATCGCCGCGTTTTGTAGCTTTTTTGCGTACAACACGGGCGCGGAGGGCAACGACGGCCGCTGTAAGAACATCGTGCGTACCTGCGAGCTGATGTCGCGCGTGCTGCAACCGGGCGAATCGCTGGATTTTAACGGACAGATTGGCCCGTATAAGAAATCCAACGGCTATTTCCCCGCGCCGGTGCTTGTGAACGGCGGCAGTCAAATCGGCTCGGGCGGCGGCACCTGCCAAAGCAGTAGCACGATGTATAACACCATTCGCCAGCTGCCGGGCATTACAATCCTCATGCGCCGCCCGCATGGCCCCGGCTGCGCACGCTACCTGCCCATGCATCAGGATGCGGCGGTGGGCAACGCCCAGCTTAACCTGATCTTCCGCAACGATTATGATTATCCCCTCCGCTTTTTGGCGGAGAGCACGGGTGAGGGCACCCTCTGTATTCAGATTTTTCGCGCGGATTGAGGCGCGTAGGGCGTTCCATGCTCCCGCGCGTTGATCAAGCGCTCCGCAAGGCTTTGCGGATCATAACGCCTATTCATCCGCTACCGTGACCCTTCGGTGACGCTCTCGCTTTGGCCTGCGCCGATCATGGAGGACACGGTGCGGACGAATTTTTTATTTTTCCAAGTGGCGAGCTTGTTGAGCATGCGGCCACGAAAAATGAGCGCCATGGTATTTCCACCATCGAGGTTCATGGCCTCCACAACACCCCGCTGGCGCATGAGGTTGGCTACAAAGGTAAGGCCGCAGCCTGCGCTGCCCTTCATGCGCCCCTGCACGGTGAGCAGTAGGTAGTGGTTGGGCGCGAGCATGCCAAGGGCTTGCCGTGGTTCCTTGGATTCGTAATACCTGCCCAGCACAAGCGGATCAATTTCCCCGTTTTGCAGCAGCACGGGGCCAAAGCAGAATACGTTGAGCGCGCCCAAAGCCAATAGCTCGTCGGCGGTGATGGTGGCGCAGGGATAGGTTTTGAGACTGCCATCGGCAAACTGCGCGAGCATGTCTAGGTTGGGCAGGCTGTGAAGGCGCTTGCGGTTGGTTTTGGTGCTCAACGCCACCCCGTTGCGGATGACGATGCCGACGCGCTGGTTGCGAAGCACGCGGTGGGCGTAGAAATCATCGGTAAAGCCAAGCACAAAATGGTTGCGGGCGGCCAGATCAAAGGGATAGGCAAGCGATTTCCCGGGGTGCTTTGGATTGGCCTCCGCAGTTAAGAGGCGCTCATCGCCGCGCATTATAATTTCTGTTTCGAACCATTTGAGGGGAATGCTTGCATCCGCATATTGATTGATGATCACTTGCAGGCTTGGGCTGAGGTACATCCACTGCCCGGCCTCGTCGTTCTCATAGGCGTATTCGCCCGGAGTCGCCAAGAAACCCGCCTCATCCCGCGCGGGCAGATCGGCGGGCGCAATCAGGCGCTGCCGGGGCGCGGGGTAGGGCGTGGAGGTGGGCGCGGGGGCTTTGGCGGCGAAGGCCGCGCCCGGCGTGCCATCCAAAAAAGCCGGCGCATAGCAAAGTGCTGCGCATAGCGCGAAGCATAGTAGATTCCTCAGTGATCGCTTCATCGGCGCAACCATCCTTTTGTTTTTGCTGCTGGTGCGGACGTGACCGCTTAGATTCCGCGAAAGGCTTCGTAACTGCCGGTGGTGAACATATGCACAATTTGCAGGTAACGCGGGTGCTTCTGCCGCCAGCCCTCGGCGGTGGGGGCAATTTCACCTGCGGTGGTGTTGATGGTGCAGTTGGGCAGCGCCTGTTGAAGCGCGGCAAGCTGCTCGCTTGATATGGGGTTTTTGGAAACCCACAGCCGATCCAGCTTGGAAAGCGCCAAAAGAGGCGAAAAATCGCTCACGCTGCAAAAGGTCATGTTCAGGTCGATTAAGGAACGCAGTTCGGCAAGGGGCGTAAGATCGGTAACTGGGTTTTTGAATATTTCTAAATATTCTAGCGAGTGGAGCTGCGCAATGGGGGAGAGGTCAGTGATCTGGTTATCGGCCAAAATGAGCACGCGAAGCTGCGGCAGGTCGGTTAGAAAGCTCAAGTCCGTAATGCCGTTGTGCCCGACATCCAAAGCGAGCAGGTGATCCATGTACTTTAGCGCGCGCATATCATCGGAGGTATAGCGTGTGGAATGGTAGCTGTGGCGCGTGCCAAAGGCGGTCAAGGTGTTGCGCGGGCTGTGCTTCCCAATTTTTAAATTGCAGGAGATATGCATGCCGGGACGGATGCTGGTGAGCGTTTCCAGCTGATCAAAGGTGAAGGTAGTTTGCAGGGCGGTTAGCTCCGTTACGTTGGGCAGATAGCGCAGGTTGGCGCAGAGCTGCCGAAACTGCTTTTCGGTGGTAATCTTGGTGGGGTAGAGGTTCACGCGCTGCGCGTCCCAGCTTGCTTTTTTGCCAAAAACGGAAAGCTGGTAGGTAAAGGTAATCGCTGGATAGCGCACGCTTAGAACGTTGAGCACCTCGGGGTCTACGGTTGCGGAGACAAGGTCGATGGCGGTAACGCCCGGGTGCTCATCAATGGCCGCATAGAGCCGGTCTGGCGTTTTGGCGAGCTTGGCAGGCAACGAAAGGGTTTGGGGCTGCTCCGCGCCTGCGGGCATTGCGCTTAACAGAAGCAAAGAGAGCAGTAGCGCACATGCTCTGCGCAAACGGATCATCAACGGGATCAAGCCTCCTATGTACGCATGGCAGAGCGCAAGAGTCTTTGCCGCAACGCTGCCGCTTTGCACATTTTACCACCAAGTTGCATAATTGCAATAGCGAAAACGACGCCCTCCCATATGGGAAGGCGTCGTTTGGGGATTGGGTAGCTTAAATATCGCTTGGTTTGGCGCTGCTGCTAAAGAGCACCTGCTGCGTCTGCGAACCCGCGACGCCGTCCATATCCAGCCCGTTTACCTGCTGGAAGGCCATTACGGCGCTTTCCGTGAGGCTGTCAAACTTGCCGGTGATGTTGCCATCGTAATACTTCAACTCGTACAGCGCATATTGCAGGCTTTTGACCGTTGAGCCGGTGCTGCCAACCTTGAGCTTGCTGTAGTTGCCATCCGCGGTGGCGCCGCCATAGAGCAGCCGCTGGGTGCAGGGACCCGCCATGCCTGTTACGCGAAGGCCGACCGTGCGCTGGTAGGCGCTGACCGCCTCTGCGGTGCCGGTGCCAAAGGAGCCATCCTTCGAGCCGCTATAGAAGCCCATGTCGGAAAGGGTGGATTGCAGCACGGTGACATTGTTGTTGTTGTTTTTGGAGGAGGCGGAAAGGGTGGAGTAGCCGTTGCTGGAGGCTGTTACGCCATAGCTCTCCGGCTTGGTGCCGCCGCCGTTGTTACCGCCGTTGTTGCCACCGTTGTTGCCGCCGTCGTTGCCGCCCGCGTAGATCGCGTTCAGCGTTTCCTTGCCCGCTACGCCGTCTGCCGTAAGGCCGTTGGCGTTTTGGAAGGCGATCACTGCCGCCGTGGTGCCATCGCCGTAATCACCGTCCACGCTGCCGGTATAGTAGCCTAGGTTTTTGAGCTGGGTTTGAAGCGCGCGTACCGCGCTGCCATTCATACCCGCACGCAGAGAGCCAAGGTTGCTCACCACGGAGGAAGCCTTTTTTGCGGAGGAGGAATAGAGCTTGGTGAGGGTGGTGGGGCCGGCAATGCCATCGGCATAGATGCTGTTGCGCTTTTGGAAAGCCGTAACAGCCGCCTCGGTGGTTGCGGCAAAGTCGCCGTCTGCCGTGCCGCTCATATACCCTAGCACGATCAGGCGGTTTTGCAGGATTTTTACCTGTGCGCCGCTGGAGCCGAGCTTTAGGTACACATCCGTGCGCCCGTTGGTATAGCTGTTGGAATTGCTGTTGTTGTTGTTGCCATTGTTGGAGCCGCTGGGCTTCTTGGTGGCGGGGGTGTTGGTATTGTTCTTTTTAATGGCGTTGCTGTTGTTGACGGCGGCAAGCGTGGATTTGCCCGCTACGCCATCCGCAGTTAGGTTGTTGGCGTTTTGAAAGTCCTTTACGGCCTTCACTGTGCCAGAGCCATAGCTGCCATCCACGCTGCCTGTATAATACCCCAGATCCTTCAGGCGCTGCTGTAGCTTTTTAACCTCGCCGCCCTTGGAGCCGCTTTTGAGGGAGGTGGAGACGGCGGCGGGCTTCTTGGTGGCGGTTGCGTTGGGCGCGGGGCTTGCGGTGGTAACGCCAATGGTTGCAGCCGTGCCGGGCGCTTGGGTGGTGATGGGGGTGATGTTGCCGGGGTTATTGGCATTGCTGGGCGGGTTGGTGGCGGTATCGTCGCCAAAGTTCCAGTTCGCCCAATCCACCTGTTGGTTATCGGTTGGCTTAGGGGTGGGGGTTTGGGTGGCGGCGGGTGTATTGGTAATGACGGACTCAAAATTCTGCCCACCGTCGGCGACGGTGAGGCCGTTGTTGTTATCCACCACACGGTCTGGCTCCATATAGCAGCCGCTCAATGCCCAGCAGGCAAGCACGAGCAGCAATAGCAACGCTACGCGCTTGCTCATCGAGGGAAAGCCACCAAAATGCTTCGTAGCGTGTTCGCTGTGCTTCACAATCAACACTCCATTCTTGCTTGGTTCCTCATCTGGCAAATGTTACAATCGTCTTACACTTTAACGGTTGGAATTGTCTGCCACAACAAGGCTATTGTACAGGCAAATTGCGTGAAAATCAAGTAGTAATATTCGCCTGTTCATCCATAGAAACGAATTTGATACGCCTTTTGTTCCGCCAATATGAAATGTTTTTGTCACATTTCATCGAAATCCCCGCAAAGGGTGGCAGCCTTGCCTAAACGGAGCGAAAAAAGAGCGCATTCCCGCACCGGGTGTGGCGTTGCGCGCGTAAGCGCCTGCCGATAGAAGCTCAGCTGGCGGCGGTAGCGCACCAGAAGCTCTTGCGCGCTTTGCACGCGATCTGTTTTGAAATCCACAAGCACCCACGCGTTTTGCTCCAAAAAGCACAGGTCGATTACGCCTTGCAAAACCGTATCCATCGGCTCGCTCACGCGCAGGATAAAGCTCCATTCGCGCATCACGCGCTCCGCGTGCAGCGTTCGCCTGCCCAGCTCGCTTTGGAAAAATTGTGCAACCATGCGCTGGTCGCAGAGCGCCGCGTCCGTTGGGGTGAATATGCCGGTCTGCGTTAGCCGCGCGACCTCCTCGCGCAAAGTGGCTTGAAGCGCTTGCTCGTCCGGCGCGGCCATGCGCACGCGCTCCAGCGCGACATGCTCCAGCAGGCGGTGCGTTTCCGTGCCGGTGAGGGCGGCGCGTTCCTCCACGGCGGGCTGCATAAAGGCGGGCAGCTCTGGCAGGGAGCTTAACAGCCTTGGGCGGGCAAGCCCCAGCGGCTGGCGCTTCACCTCGGTGGTTTCCTCCTCCTCTTGGGCGGGGGCGGCCTCCTCCAGCGCCCGGCATAGCGCGGTAACGCCTAGCTTGAGGGGTCTATGCGTCAAGGCGAGCATGGGAGCGATGGGATCCTCGCGCTCAACAGGCGTTGGTTTTCCCTTTTCCTCACCCACGGCGGGTGCTTCTTCAAAGAGCCGATCCAGCAGCGGGATGGCGAACGCATCGGGCTTGCAGACATCGGAATTGCTTGCAAGCATTGGATCACTGTGGAAAACGACCCTCCAAACCGCCTCTTTATGTGGAAAACATGTGGGAACTGTGGCAAACTGTGTACGGAGGGCTATTTTCCTCAACCGCTCTGTGGGAAAACCATCGCAGCCCCAATCCTCCACAATGTCGTTTTCGCCAATGCTTTGGATGAGCCAGTCAAGCATGGAATGCGCGGCGCGCACGCTGAGCGCGTCTGCGCTATGATTATAGCCGTTTGAAAGCATGGTTTCGGCATTTTCGTAGCAGAAATTGCTCTCCGGCGTGCTGCCCAGCAGCACAAGCCGGTTTTTGGCGCGCGTCATGGCAACGTACAGCACGCGCGCACGCTCGGCACGCTCCTCTTTTTGCGTGCGAAGCTCTATTGCGCTTTGCAAAAGCGTGCCGCGCTTGGTACGGGCGCGCTCGTTTACGTAGCTTAGGCCGTAGCCAATTTCCCCGTGCGCGCTCACGAGCTTTGTGGCGCTTCGCCTGCGAAGCGCGCCGCCCATGCCCATCACATACACCACGGGAAACTCCAGCCCCTTGGATTTGTGGATGGTCATAATCCGCACCACATCCTCCCATGGGTTTATGACGGTTGGGCTTGCCCCGCCAGTGCCTTGGGTGGCGGTGACTGTTTCCAAAAAACCGCGCAAGCCATCCGCGTGACTTTTTTCATATTCTCCCGCCTGATGGCAGAGCATGCGCAGGTTCGCTTGACGAAGCTTGCCGCCCGGCTGTGCGCCGTAATGCACATACAAGCCGCTTCTGGTGAGGAAATCCCACAGGTACTCCGCTAGCGGCATGCTACTATAAAGGAAACGTTCTTGCTCCAGCATGCTCAGCACGTCGGAGCAGCGCGTGCGAAGCGCCATGTCCCGCCCCTCCCGCGCACAGGTCAGCAGCGCCGCAAAGAAGGACGCTTCTCGCTCCGGCTTGCTCAGGCGGATGCGCGAAAGCTCCGCCTCTGTCATTTCAAAAATTGGCCCGCGAAGCTCGCTCAAAAGCGCCAGATCATTCATCAGGTTATCCATGAGCATCAGGTGCTGCACAAGCTGCACAATTTCATCACTTTTTAGGCTGTCTGCGCCGTTTTCACAGTAAACGGGGATGCCCGCACGCGCAAGCTCCTCCTCCACCTTTTGCGAAACCCCCTTGCTGACCGGCAGCAAAATGGCGATATCGCGGTAATGGAGCGTGCCGCTTTCCTTCCCAGCGGCATCGTACACAGGGCAATCCTTGGTGGCTTGAATGTCCCGCGCAATGATGCCTGCCTCGGCACGCACCATGTCCACTGGCTTATGGCCGGAGCTGTTAAGCACGTGAAGCTCGGTTTGCGGGTCACGTTCAGAGGGTGTGCCGGGGTACAGGCGCGCGTCATCGTCATAATCGATCTCGGTAATGCGGCTGTCCATTACGTGGCTGAACACGCGGTTCACCGCGTCCAGCACGCCCGTGCGGCTGCGAAAGTTGCGGTTGAGCACAATGCGGCGGCAGGGCGCATCCGCAAGCGCGGAAAAGGCTTGCTGCTTGCGCAAAAAAAGCGTCGGCTCGGCGCTTCTAAAGCGGTAAATGCTTTGCTTCACATCCCCCACGTAAAAGACGTACTGCTTTGACCCGTGCTGCGGCGCGCGCTTGAGACCGTTCAAAATGGCCTCCTGCAAGGCGCTTACATCCTGATACTCATCCACAAACAGCGCGTCAAAGAGCTGGGATTGCTGCTGACGAAGCGGCTCGTTTTGCAGCACGGAAAGCGTCATATGCTCCAGATCGTTAAAGTCAAGCACGGTGTTTTCCAGCTTGCGGGCGCTGAAATCCTTGTGGAAGTCGCACAGGAGCTTCTCTAGCCCGCGCGTGGCCGCTTGCATTTCCTTCATATCCCGCACGCCCTGCGCGCAATCGGCGGGCAGTAGCGCCTTTAGCTCCTTGACCATGCCCTTGTAGCGTTCGCGCTCGTCCTTAAAGGCCTGCGCAAGCTTCGCCTCCTGCTCCACATCGGGCTTAAAACGCGCGAGGGTCACAAACTTAATGGCTCCAAGCGTATTGCCAAGCTGCGTAAGACCCGCTTCGCACGCTTTTGAAAGCTCGTTAATCGTTTCACCATCGCTGCGAAGGGTTGCAAGGTACGGCTGGGGAAAAGCGGCATCCGTTGTAAGCTCCTGCGCACTTGTCCATGCCGCAAAAATCCCAGCAAGCATCAGCTTCGCCTCCGCGCAAAAGGCAAGCCCCAAGGGATGCGCATCCAGCGTTTGTTCATCCCAAAGCATGGACGTATGGGCTTGAAGCCACGCCATGGGGTTTGGGCGCGAGAGCAAAAAGGCGTAGAGGCTATCCACAATGGCGCAAAGCTCGCGTTCCGTGAACTTGCGCACCAGCGATGCAAGCTCCGCGTCCGTCTTTGCGTTTTCATACAAGCGGTCGAGCACCTCATTGAGGCTTTCGCCGTAGAGCCTTGCCCGTGTGGCCTCGTCAGTGAGCGTAAACTGCGGATCAATTTCGCAATGCTGAAAATTTTGGCGCACTACCTTTTGGCAGAAGGCGTGAATGGTGCTGATCTGCGCGTTGGAAACCAGCTCCGCCTGCTGATGGAGCTTCGGGTTTTGCTGCGCGGCTTCCGCGAGCCGCAATTCCAGCCGTTCCCGCAGCTCCGATGCCGCCGCGCGCGTAAACGTGACAACGAGCATGCGATCCACGCTCATGCCTCGGTTTTGGATCATGTACAGAATTCGCTCCACGAGCACGGCGGTTTTGCCGCTGCCCGCCGCCGCTGAAACCAGCAGCTCCCGGTTGTCTGCCTCAATGGCGGCCTGCTGTGCATCGGTAAAGCGCATGCGCACACCTCCCGTAGTTCTTGCGTGTATTGTATCGCAAATTTTGTTGCTTGGCAAACCCCATGTTTCACGTGAAACATTTTTGGGCAGGCTAGGGAGTGTTTCACGTGAAACATTGCAAAAAAGGCAAAAATTCGGCACCATTTGCGCAAAGCGCGCATTTCATGCTATAATGCCTTTTGTCCCATGTTACCCAACTGCCCAAGAGGAGGATCCGCATGGCCAATACAACCTTCGAAGCGGAAAGCATTAAGCAAACAATTGTCGGCAAGCTGCAACGCTATAACGGCGTTACGGTGAGCGAAGCATCACCTCAGCAGCTCTATAAAGCGGTGGCATCCACTGTGCGCGATCAGATTATGGAAAAATGGATGATCTCTCGCGAACGGCGCCGCAAGGCAAAATCCAAACGGCTGTACTATATGTCGGTGGAGTTTTTGGTAGGCCGCTCGCTCAACTGCAACCTGATCAACCTGTGCAGTCAAGGGGAATATGCGCAGGCATTGAAGGAGCTGGGCATTAACCTCAGCGATATCCTTACGGAAGAGCCCGATCCCGCGCTTGGCAATGGCGGGCTTGGCCGCTTGGCTGCCTGCTTTATGGATAGCCTTGCCAGCATGAGCCTGCCGGCCATTGGCTGCACCATTCGCTATGAATATGGCCTGTTTCGCCAAAAGATGGTGGATGGGCAACAGGTGGAGCTGCCGGATAACTGGCTTCAAAACGGCAACGTCTGGGAGATGGTGGCCGTGGACGATACCTGTCAAGTGCAGTTTGGCGGCCATGTAGAGGAAATTGAAGAGAACGGGCGCATGGTGTTTAAGCTTGCGGATGCGTACACCATCGATGCCGTTCCTTATGACATGCCCATTGTTGGCTACAATAACGAGTGCGTAAACACCTTGCGCACATGGAGCGCCCGCAGCCGCGAGCGCATCGACCTGCAAAGCTTTGGCGAAGGCGAATACATGAAGGCCATGGAAGAAATGCAGATGGCCGAGGTGATTTCCAAGGTTCTCTACCCGGAGGATAAGCATTACGAGGGCAAAATGCTTCGGCTGAAGCAGCACTATTTCTTTACCAGCGCTACGCTTCAATACGCGATTAAGTACTTTAAAAAGCATTTCGGCAATAATTTTGACCTGCTGCCGGATAAGGCTGTTTTCCACATCAACGATACGCATCCGGGGCTTGCGATTCCGGAAATGATGCGGCTGTTGATTGATCAGGAAGGGCTCACCTGGGAGATGGCGCAGCGGATTACCTACCGCTGCATGGCCTACACCAACCATACCGTGATGGCTGAGGCGCTGGAGCGTTGGCCCATTGATATGATGCAGCAGACGCTGCCGCGCATCTATATGATTCTGGAGGAGCTTAACCGCCGGGTTTGCGAGAACCTCTTTGTGAGTTACCCCGATCAGTGGGAGCGCATCGGTCATATGGCGATTATCGGCTACGGGCAGGTGCATATGGCGAACCTCTGCGTGGCGCTGTGCTACAGCGTAAACGGCGTAAGCCAGCTCCATGGGCAGATCCTGCGCGATTCGCTCTTTCACGATTATTGGGCGCTTGATAAGGGCAAGTTTAGCGCCATCACCAACGGCATTACGCACCGCCGCTGGCTGCTGGAGGCAAACCCGGCACTGACCAGCCTGCTTTCCAGCGCCATTGGCACGGGCTTTATGAGCGATGCGGAAAAGCTGCGCGACCTTGCGCCCTTTGCCGATGACGCGGCATTCCGCGAAAAATTTGCCGCCGTAAAGCTGCAAAACAAGACGCGCTTGCAAAAGCTGGTGAAGGATCGGCAGGATGTGGACATTGATACCTCGTTTATTTTTGACGCACAGGCAAAGCGCCTGCACGAATATAAGCGCCAAATGCTCAATGCGCTGCACATTCAGGTGCTGTACAACCGCATTGTGGAGGATTCGAGCTTTACCATGCCGCCGCGCCTTTTCCTGTTTGGCGCAAAGGCGGCGCCGGGGTATCGGCGCGCGAAGCTCATCATCCGCTATATCAACGCCCTTGCGGAGCTGATTGACCGCCACCCGCGCGCAAAGCAGATGCTCAAAATTGTATATATCGAAAATTATGACGTTTCTACCGCCGAGGTGCTCATGCCCGCTACCGATATCAGCCAGCAGCTTTCCACCGCTGGCAAAGAGGCCAGCGGCACGGGTAACATGAAGTTCATGATGAACGGCGCTGTGACCCTTGGCACCATGGATGGCGCGAACGTCGAAATTTACGAGCAGGTAGGCATTGATAATATCTACATTTTCGGCATGCGCGCCGATACGGTGGAATCCATGTATCGCGAGCGCACCTATAACCCCATGACCATTTATGAAAACAATCAAGAAATTCGCCACGCGATGAATCAATGGCTGGATGGCACGCTTTTCCCGCACGAGCCGCTGGCGCTTCAGGAGCTGTACCACGCGCTGCTTGTGGGCGAATATGGCGGCATGCCTGATCCCTACTTTGTTTTGAAGGATTTTGGAAGCTATTCCATGGCCAACCGCCGCATCATGGAGGATTACCAAAGCCCGGAAAAATGGTGGCGTATGGCGGTCATGAACACGGCAACGAGCGGCTATTTCAGCTCCGATCGCACCATTCGCGAATACAACAGCCGCATCTGGCATATGCGCTCCATTATTTGATTGCTTTTTCCATGGGTTTTTGCTTGCAAAATGAAGTATTGCGCGCTTTTCTTATGTAAAGAAAAGCGCGCTTTTTGTGGGAAAGTGATGGGGCAATTGCGCGAAAAATGGCGGATGGAATCAAGCGCAACCGCAATGGTTTGCGGCTGTTGACAAGCAAGCGGCACTATGCTATACTGGCAATGCTGTTTTGGGCTTGGTTGCCTCTTTTCTCTTATAAACAGCGCGATGACGCACGATTGAATGAGCAATCATTTTGTAATATATCCTTCCGAACCAACTGCCGTGGAAGCGTATGTTGCGCACCAGATTTCTTATTTATGGAGGCGTCTTTTTGTATGGACAAACAACTAAAAATCATCTACCACTACAACAGCGGGTTCTCGGTGCAGGTAGGGGGAACATTGCTGGTGTTCGATTACTGGGAAGGGGAAGGGCGCACGCTTGCGCAGGTCGGGCGCATTACGCTGCAATTTCTTGCCGCGTTTGAACAGATCATCGTGTTCATTAGCCATGTGCACCCCGATCACTTCGACCCCGTGGTTTTCACTTGGGAAAGCTGCGGCGTGCCGATTACCTACGTCGTTTCCAGCGATATGCCGGTGGGCACGCGCGGCAAGCGCGTCGCGCCCCTGCAAGAGCGACAGCTCACCAAGGATATTGCGGTAAAGGCCTTCCAAAGCACGGATCTTGGCGTTGCGTTTCTGGTGCGTGCCTATGGCATGAGCATTTTGCACGCGGGCGACCTGAACCTATGGCACTGGCGGCAGGAAAGCACCCTTCGCGAGATTGAGGCGGCAGAAACCGCCTACTACGAAGCCATTGAGCCCATCAAGGGCGAAAAGCTGGATGTGGCGATGTTCCCCGTAGATCCCCGGCAGGGGCTGTATTACGATTCGGGGGCGAACCACTTCATCCTCACCATGAAGCCGCGCGTGTTTATTCCCATGCACTGGCAGGATCGGCCGGAGGTTGCCATTGATTTCTCCCGCCGCGCCAAAACGCCGCAAACCGAGGTGCTCGCCCTTACCAAGCCCGGCGTTGTGGCGAACCTTCACTTTACGGATGCGCTGCTGGATATTCACATCATCGAGCCGCCTAAGGATTTTGGGGAGCTGCCCATGGCGCCGCTCCGCCGCCCCACACCGGCTGATCCCTCCGGCGGTGATGATCCCTTTGCCGATACGGATCTTCCTGTAGATATTCAATAAAGGCCGCAAACGGCAAACGAGAGATGAACGTTGGGAGGCGATACTTCCCAAACCCACCGGCTAGGGGCTTTGCGCTTAGCAACGTCAGCTTGCCCGCAGGGAGCGGGTTAGCGCTGGCGCGGTGGGGGCAGGGGGAAGCCCAACTGCCGTTCAGCCTCCCGCCGTGCTTGCGGGTCTTTTTTTTGAAATTCTTTCCGTATTGGGCAGGAGGGCATGAAACAAATCCCTTTGATGGATCGTTGTATAGTTTGCGCGCATGTAAGGCGCGCGGAAGGAGGCACTTATTATATGAAGCATTCTCTCAAAGCCGCGCTGTGTTCCCTAGTGGCACTCTTCCTATTTTTGAATTCGGCAGCGCTGGCTGCGCAGCCTGTAAACGCAAACCTCTATATGAGCCAGGACGGTCCCCAAAATCAATATGTAAGCGCCGGTGTCACAGTTGGAGACACGCTCTACCTGCTTGTGCAGGATAGCCTGACCAGCGTTGTCAACTTGGAACGCTGGACGCCCGGCATGGACAAGCCCGAGGTGATGCTTGCCGATGTGAAGAACAGCCCGGAAGATTCCACGGAAAGCGGGAAAAGCATCACGTACCTATTCACCGATGGCAAAGCGCTTTATGGCATGGGTGGCGAGAGCGGAAAGGTGCTCCTTCTTCAGGGGGATCACGCCGATGCGGAGCTGTGCACGCTGGATCTAAGCAGCTTTATGAAAACCGATGGGGATGCAAAGTACCTAGACCTCGGCGAGATGCTCTCGCTGTTTGCGCAGGACAGTATTCTGTATATGCTGACGCGCAATTATGATGACAGCGGCAACGACGAAATCCGCCAGCTTGCGCGCTTCAACCTGCAAACGGGAGCGCTCATCAAGAAAGAGCCCGCAGCCACCATCCGGGAGCTTTCCCGCTACAAGGACGGCAAGCTTCTTGCCTTTACTTGGGATGATCAGCAGATTGCCACCAGCGACCGTGAGCGTACCCCCTACGTGATTGCCGAATACGATCCGGAAACGGGCAAAACCACCGATATCGCGCTTGCAAAATCGGAATCGGACACGGGGCTTTGCTATCGGCAGAGCAACAACACCGCCTATTTTGCCTCCGCAGCCAGCATCTACAGCCTGCCCAACATGCAGGGCGAGCTTAAGCTGAGCGCTTACATGCCCAACACGTTATACAGCGGCAGCAGCAGAGGTTCGGTTCTTTCGGTGCTGGAAAGCGGAGCGATTGCGGCATGCAGCTATAACGGCGTCAACATCCGCGCGCTGGATATGCCCGGCATTGAAAACGGTGCGCTTACCATTGAAGGCGAATATGGCAGCAACCAGCACAACGCCGTGATCGCCGCGCATCCGGAGCTTAACATCACCCTATCCAGCGACTACCATTCCTCTTTGGAGGAATACACCGCCGCCATGGTGAGCGGTGAAAACAGCTTGGACATCGTTTTGCTCAACTCCAGCTATGCGCCGCTGGAACGGCTGATCAACAAGGGCTACGCTGCCGAGCTGAGCGGCTACCCGGAAATCGCCAGCATTGCCGCGCAGATGGACGAACGTTTCCTAGCGCCCCTAACGCGGGATGGCAAGCTCTATGGCCTGCCCATCTCCGTATCAGGCAGCGTCATGGGCTACAACGCAGAAACCATGAAGACGCTAGGTCTTGCACAGGCAGATATGCCCACCACGATTTGGGAACTGCTTGATTTTGTGGAGAACTATCAATATGATTACGGCGAGGAGCACCCGGAGCTGAACCTCTTTCAGGATGTGAACTACCGGGCGACGCTCTTCAATTACGTGATGGATCAGTACATTGCCTACCAGATGAAAACTGCGGGCATCGTGACCTTTGATACCGAGCTTTATCGCAAGCTGCTGGATAAGCTGGATGGCATCGATTTCTCCGAAATGGACCCCTATGCGCGCCTAGGCGAGGAATTGTATCAGAATAACGATGAGATGTCCGAGTATTGGAGCAAAGCCGCGCTGTTCTCCAGCTACACAAACATTACGCCAAGCAGCTTAAGCAGCTCCGGGGGGGACAACAGCTTTATGCCGCTGCTGCTGCCGCTGGATAAGGGGATGGAGCCGATTGTCTCCGTAACCGAGGAAGTGCTGATTATCAACCCGCGAAGCACGCACATGGATCAGGCCGTGATCTACCTTTCGGAATATGCCAAGCATCTTCGCCCGGAATCTGACGATATCATTCTGCACACGGATCGCAACGAGGGCGTGCCCAATGAGTGGTACGAGCGCACGAAGCAGGATTGTGAGCGGGGCATTGCGGAAACCACCAAGCAGCTGGAAACCGCTTCGGAGGAAAACAAGGCCGAGCTGCGCGCCATGCTTGAATCCCAGCAGCAGAACCTTGCGGATAACGAGAACCACCGCATGAGCGTGACCGTGGAGGCCATCGCACGCTTCCGCAGCGAGATTGCCCCCTATCTTTACGTGGTAGGTCAGACGCCGCTCACGGATTGGTCCTCCACATCGGCGGGAGAGCTGAACACGCAGCTGCAAATGTACATGGAAAAGGCCATCACCACCGATCAGTTTGTGAAGGAAATCGACAAGCGCGTGAAGCTGATGATGCTGGAAGACCAATAAACGCGCCGCATGTGAGCAATTTGTAAAACTTCCCCTTTTCTTGTTCCATCCGGTTGACAAAGATGATACAATAGGCTTGCGCTTTCGCACCTCCTGGCGCGGCTTTGAGGCGCGAAGGCGCGGCTTTGATAACATCCCCCATCGACTGGCCGCCTCCCATGGCATATACTAAAACCGGGGAATGGAAAACCATCCACACACTCGATCAAAGAAAAGGAGAAACAACCGATGAATAAGAAAATCACAGCCCTGGTGCTGGCGTTTATGCTGGTATTCTCGCTGGCCGCGCCTGCGCTGGCAGCGGCGGTAATGTCCTCCAGCGTCGGCTCCGGTGACAGCGATTGGATTGTCAGCGTTACCGCCGTGAAGGACACGCTCTATCTGCTCTATGGTTCTGGAAAGCTTACCTCCCGCACGCTCACGAACGCTGAGGAAACGGAGCTTGGAGAGGCGATCCCCGCCAACCGCTTTAACGATGCCGCGAGCGTTGATGCCGAGGCGGTAACGCTTGACCTGCTCTTTACCAAGGAAGGTCAGCCCCACGGCCTGTGCTCACTGACGGGCAGCGTATGGAGGCTTCTGGATGACGCGGGGCTGTACGCGCCTCAAAAGCTGCCGGTGAAGCTTGATACCAGCGCGTGGGCGGTCGCCGATGGAGAGTATACCAATGTCTACACGCCGACCAACCTGTTTTTGCAGGGTCAGTGGCTCTACTACTGCGGCACAAGCTTCTCCGGATCGCCGAACAGCTTTGCGGGCCGTGTGAACATAGAAACCGGCGCGAAGCAAGCCTTCCAAACCAAGAACATCATCGGCCTTACGCCCTATGAGGATGGCAAGCTGATCGCCTATGTTTTTGATTTGGCGGCGCAATATAGCGCGATGACCAGTACCGCCGAGGAGCTTGGCAGCGCTGGCCAGTACGGCATTTTTGACCCCGAAACCGATACGCTGACCGGCCTTGTGAAGCTCACGACCGATAGCGTGCTGGGCGGGCTTTCCATTTCGGGCTTTTGCTATGGCAATGGCTCGCTCTTCTATAGCGACGCAAGCCAGATCAAGGGCGTGGATATCGCTACCGGAGCAAGCCGCGTGAGCGCTTATACAGGCTCGGGCATGTACGGCAGTGGCCTGAACAACGCAGGCACTATGTATGTGGAGGGCTATTACATTACCTTTTCCTATGATGGCCTGTCCCTTTACAAGCTGGATAGCGAGAACCTCAAAAAAGGCGCGCTTCGCATCTTTGGTGAGTTTGGCACCAATGCGCACAAGAGCTTCATGAAAAACTATCCGGATATTCCCGTGGATGCCAGCGGCGAGTACACCAATAACGTCGAAAAGCTGACGCAGGCCATGGTGAGCGATACCGATGCTTACGATGTGCTACAGCTTAGCTTGAACATGATGCCTGTGGAACGCTTGATCAAGAAGGGCTACTGCGCCGATCTTTCCGGCGATGCGGAAATCGTGGCGCTGCTTCAAAGCATGTATCCGCGGCTTGCTGATGCGGTAACCAAGGATGGCAAGATCTATGCCGTGCCTGTGGAATGCACGGCCTATACCTACGGGTATAACACAAGGCTCTGGGAGGAGCTGGGTCTTACAGAGGCTGATCTGCCCAAAAACCTGCTGGAGCTGTACGATTTTGCCGCCAATTGGGTTTATGATTACGGCGAGGATCACCCGGATATCATGCTTTTCGATTACAAGGAGGCGCGGCAGCTTAGCTACTCGCTGATGGTTACGCAGTACTTTGCCTATACCCAGTGGAAAAATGGAGAAATGCGCTTCGATACCCCGGTGTTCCGCAACCTGCTGGATGCCTTCATGGGCATTAACTTTGACGACATTGCCAGCGCCGCCAGCGATGTGAATAGCGATGCCTATTATAACGCCTCCGGGGCGCTGTTCACCCTCTACCAGCCCGTTGGGCAGTTTGCCTACCAAAGCAAGGACATGAAGCCGCTCTACCTGTCCATGAGCGCCGATGATGAACCCTTTATCGCCGCCGCTGTGAATGTGCTCATCATCAACCCCAAGACGCAGCGCATGGATGACGCGCTGCTCTACGTGAAAAATTACGTTGCCAACCTTGATAAGAGCGGCGCGAATATCACCCTCTTCCCCGATCACAACGATCCCGTACCCGACGGGAACTACCCCAAAAAACACGATGCCCTGCTCAAGGACATCGACGAGATCACGGCGCGCCTTGAAACCGTCGATGAGGAGCACAAGGCAGAGCTGAACGAAAACCTCAAAATCCAGAAGGAAAACCTTGCCGAGCTGGAAAAAAACCAGTACACTGTAACTGCCGAGACGATTGCAAATTTCCGCCAGAACGTGGCGCCCCTGCTCTATGTGCAGCAGCAAAATGTGCTCTATGGCGCTAGCGATAACGTAGCTACCGAGATCAACACCATGCTGATGCAGTATCTAGAGGGCGCCGTGACCACCGATCAGCTGATACAAACCCTTGACCAGCGCGTAAAGCTGATGCAGCTTGAGGATCAGTAACGCTGTGCCCCAACCCATTTGCGGCTTCACCGCTAAAATTTGACTTCATTTTTGAGCCTGCGCATACGCGGGCTCAAAAATGGGTCAAGGGGTATTCGCGGTTCCCCATCTTTGGCGGCAATACCGCTTGCAAAGGAGAACGCATGTTTCATAAAAAGTCCGTTTGGCTGTACCTGCTGCCCGGCATGCTGGGGCTTCTCGCGTTTTATTTTGTGCCCTTTGTGTGGGGCGTTTGGTTCAGCCTGACCGATGGCACGATCAACAATAGCTTTGTCGGTTTTGATAATTACCTTCGCGTGTGGCAAAACGAGGTATTCCAGTTGGGGCTGAAAAATACGCTGGAGCTTTCGCTGCTTTGTGCGCCTGTTATTTTTGTGCTATCATTTTTGCTCGCCTCCATGCTGCGCAAGCATGTGGCAGGCGATGCGTTTTTCCGCAACGCCCTGCTCATGCCCTACCTGATGCCCTCCAGCGCGATGCTGGTGATTTGGCTGCTCATTTTTGATTACGGCGGGGTCATCAACCGGCTGCTGGTGGGCGTAGGGCTGGAGCGCGTGTTTTGGCTGGAGGGCAGCGCCCTTCGCGTGCCGATTGTGCTGCTCTATATATGGAAAAACCTTGGCTTTAGCGTGGTGATCTTCACCGCGGCTCTACAGGCCGTGCCCGAAGCCCTGTACGAATACGCAAGCTTGGAGGGCGCCGGCTATTTGCGGAGGGAGTTTTCCATCACGCTTCCGCAAATTTTGCCCACCGCTTTTTTGGTGCTGGTGCTCGCCATTGTGAATGCCTTTAAGATCTTCAAGGAGGTCTATTTCATCGGCGGCGCATACCCGGATGAGAGCATCTATACCTTGCAGCATTATATGAATAATAAGTTCGCGAAGCTGGATTATCAGGATGTGACCACCGCTGCATATTCGTTTGCGGTGATCGTTATCGCGCTGTTTTTGCTGATGTACACAACCAAATCCGTCCGTCAGGGCGAAACGGCATAGGAGGGGGAGAGCTTTATGCAAAAGCCGCAGGCGGTTATGCCGCCCAAGCACAAAAAACACGGCCTTCGCGCCCTCCGCGCCGCTCTTCGCCGGGTGAGACCCTTCGCGTTTGTATTGCTGAGCTTGATCGCGATTGTGATGCTGATCCCCATCGTGTTTACGTTCCTGTACTCGTTTTTCCCCAAGAGCGAGATTACGGCCTATCTTGCGGGGCGCAACAACTATGACGCCACCAAATGGATGGATATCCTGTTTTCACCCGCGCAGGTGAGCTTGCGGCAGTACTACACCATCCTCATTGAGGAGCCGCAGTATTTGAAGCTCTTTTGCAACAGCGCCTTGTACGGCGCGGCGATTTTGTTGGGGCAGGCGTTTGTGATCCCCATGACCGCCTACGCGCTGAGCCGGTTTGCGTTCCGCGGGCGGGACGCGCTGTTTTTTGTGGTGCTGATGCTGATGCTGCTGCCGTTTCAGGTGACGATGGCGCCAAGCGTGATGACCTTGCGGGCGTTGGGGCTGCTGAACACGCCGTGGGCAGTGGTTTTGCCGATGATCTTTTCGCCCTTCTACCTGTTTTTGATCCGGCAATTCATGCTGGGCATTCCCAATGAGATCATCGAGGCGGGGCAGATGGATGGCGCGGGCACGTTCCGCTGCTTTGCCCACGTGATGATTCCCGTATGCCGCCCCATCATCGGCGCGGCGGCGGCGCTGAGCTTCGCGGACAGCTGGAACATGGTGGAGCAGCCCCTGGTGTACATCAACGACCAGAGCTTGCAGCCGCTTTCGGTGATGTTTAACCAAATGAGCACCGAGTCCACGGGTATTGCCTTTGCGGGCGCGGCGCTGTACCTGCTACCCATGCTGCTGGTGTACATCTATTTTCAGGATGATATCCTGCTTGGCGTACAGCTGAGCGAGCTAAAATAAACCGGGGCAAGCCAAAAGCTTTACGGACCCCGTTTACACAGGGAAAGGGCGGTAGTTACGATGACTAAGAAGGGAAAGGCACTTCGAGCGCTGCTGGTAATGGCGGTAGCGGTAGCGCTTTGCATGTATTTTTCACGCACCATTCAAACCATCACCACCCCAAAGGTGAAGCTGGTGCAGTCCACCACGGGGCGTATCGAGCAGAAGCTACAGGTGCAGGCCGTGCCCTACTTCCCCGTAAAAACGGAGGTAAAGCTGAACAAGGCGAAGGATTACCCCATCACGGTGGATAAGGTCTACGTGAAGGTGGGGCTTTTTGTGCAGGAAGGGGATACGCTCTTCACCGCCACGATTAACGAGTACCAAACCAAGGAGGACGAGCTGCTCAAGGTTTACAACGAAAAGGCGCAAGCGCTGATTGATCTGGATATTGCCAACCGCAAAAGCAGCAAGCAGAGCAAGCAAAACGATTTGTATACCTTGATGATCGATAAGCAGGATGCGCTTTCCAGCGCCGAAAGCAAAGCGCGCCTTGCCGCCGCAAAGGATGGGATCGACCTTACCTTTAACCAAGCGCTGTGGGTGGCAAAGGCCGAAAAAGAAAAGGCCAGCCCCGAAACGTTAAGCCTGATCACCGCCGCCGCAACGGCAAAGACGGCGTTTGATACCGCACGCGCTGATTTTTTTGCGAGCTATGAAAACAAAAAGATCAAGGTGACGGACGCGGTTTTCAAATACATCAAGGATCGCAACAAGCTCGTTAGCGAGATGGAGGAGCAGGGCAACAAGATGGTGCAGCTTTTGGACGCAAAGCAGATGCTTTCCACCGTTACGGCGTCCAGCGCGGGCTACATCGTGGAGCTGGAGCTTAAAAAGGGCGACCCCTACGATGGGCAGAAGGCCGCCTACGTTATCGCCAAGAAGGAAGACGCTCCAACCTTGCGCGCGGATGTGACAGACCTCAAAAAGGACGTGGGCGAGGGCGCGCGCGTGGAGGTCACAGGCGATTATGAAACCTATAAAACCAAGGTAACCAGCGTGATCGATGAAACCGACGGCCGCAAATACGCGGAAATCGAGCTCAGCGACGATATTTTGCGCTCGGCGGGCGGCATGAGCCAGCTTTTGCAAAGCGGCGGCGTGCAGGCGAGCATTGTGTTCCGCGCCAAGAAAAACGCCACCATTATTCCAGCGTCTGCCCTGCGAAGCACGGGCGATGGCGAATACATCTTCATAACGGAACAAAAATACGGCGGGTTTCTTTCCTCCGGCAACCTCACGGCAAAAAAGACCCCCGTTACCGTGATTGACCGCAGTGATACCGCTGTAAGCATTCAGGAAGAATTGAGCTATCAGAGCATTATTGACCGGGCCGACCGCACCGTGGAGGATGGTAAGCCCGTGATGGAGTATGTGGAATGAGCAAGCTATGGGCAATGCTGAAAACCCAAAAGGGTCTGCTACTTTTGCTGCTCTGCGCGTTTTGCGTGCTTGCCTACGCGTTTGTGCAGACGGAGCAAGTGGACGCGCATTTTCAGCGCGTGTTTCTGCCACCGGAGCAAGTCACCAAGACCGGCGCGCAGGGCGCCTCGCCGGACGTTACGGAATTAGGCGGCGCTACAAGCGGCGATACGGGGCGCACGAACGGTGCTTCGGTTGATAACAGCGGCTTGCGCGAGCTGCGCAAGTCCGCCAAGGAGATAACCGATACGCTGGCTGGCGCATGCGAGAGCTGCGCGCTCTACGCGGTGGCGCAGCCAGCGAGCATCTCCGTGGAGGATGGCGAAAGCCTAAGCGCAAGGCTGGTAGGCATGGAAGAAAGCTATTATGGCGTGCGGAGCTTTTCGCTGAGCGTGGGGCGGATTTTGTACCCGGAGGAATTCCGCAATGGCACACGCGTGGTTATTTTAAGCGAGCAGCTTGCCGTGGCGCTGTTCCGCTACGCGGAGCCGTTGGAACGCGAGGTGCTGATCGCGGGCGAGAAATACCGCGTTGTGGGCATCGACAAGCGCGGCAAGCGCATGGGCGATGAGCTGAATTATGCCGCGTATATCCCCTATCAGGCAATGGAAAAATCCAATCTTGAGCTGACCACCATGGTGTATGAGGGAATCCCGGTAAAGGGCGCGGGCGGCTGGAGCGCCTTTCAGAGCGCGGCGGCGCGGCTGGGCAAAACCGGCACCACCATCAGCCTGAGCAAGGAGAGCATGAACGCCACCATGCCCGCGCGGCTTTTAGGCATTGCCTGCGGCATCGCGCTGGGGCTGTTCCTGATTGGGCAGCTGAACCAAGTTTTTACACGCCTGATGGCGCAGATACGGCGGCGGCTGGTTGATACCTACGCCGTAAAGCTGATTTGGTGGGGGCTTGGGCGCGGGCTGTTGCTTGCCCTAGGCTATGCGGCATGCGCCTTGGTGCTCGCGCAGCTCTTCATTTGGCTGGTAGACCCCGTTTATACCTTCCCGGAGTGGGTGCCCGCCATCTTGGTAGAGCCAAAGGATATCCAAACCGCCTTCTGGAACGTGTGGCAGACCCCCGCGACTGCCATTGAGCTGCGCACGCCGGAGCTGCTGCGCCTGCGCTTTTACCGGGAGCTAACGGGCTGGGCAAGCGGCGTTTCCGCGTTGCTGATTGGTGCGCTCTGGGGCAAGGTGACCCATCGCGCCAAAAAGAAGCGCGTTGCGGAAACGGAGGAGCAAGCGCCCAAGGAGAAGTAGCAAGCTCATGTGCTGATCCCTTCAGGGACGCATACATAGTAACCGCCTAGGTGAAGCTCATCGCTTATAAAGGAGCACAGGAAGCTGGCATGGTCGCGGGAAAGCTCGAAGTTCTCGCTGCCGAAGTCATCGAAGAAGCGCGGGAAGCCATCCCTGTTTTTTGGAAGCGCAACAACGCGCACAAGCTCCGCGCGCTGCCATAGCAGCAGCAGCGCGACCGGCTCGTGCGCTTCTTTTGTATAGCGCTGATCATACCCAAAGAGCAGCCGCTGTTCCCAGCGCGCCAAGGCCTCGGGCGAGGCGGCAAACTGCGCCACATCCCACTGCTGGGGAAAAACCTCGGGCAGGCGGAAGCTTGCGCCATCCCGCAGATGGCGAAGGAACGCGCCCGCGCCTTGATAGACGGGATCAATATCCGGGCGGCGCATGGCGGCAGAGCCAAACCAAAGAATGCCCCCTGCCGCCAATACGGCGGCGCAGAGGAGGCAGAGCATGGGCGTGAGCTTCTTGAGCATGCGCAATCGGCATCCTTTCCCTTCCACCCCGCGCGGGCTAATTCAGCCGCGCGGTAACGGTGAGCAGCGTAACGGCGGGAGCGTTGAAGAGCCGCCCGCTCATGGGGTAATAATCGCTTGCCCCAATGCCGGGCGAAATATACTGGTTGACGCTGTTCACACGCTGCATGCCGATGATGCCGTCATCTGGTGGAAACCAGCCGATATCGGGCACATAGATGGCTCCGCTGCCCGGTAAGCGCCATTGACCGCCGCAGTAATGCCCCGCCAGCAGGAGGCTGATGTTGCGGAAGTTGAAAACAATTTTAGGGTCGGACCATTCAATGCTGGTGCGCACATACGCCGCGGTGAGGGGCGCGTGCGTGACGGCAATTTGCAGATCGCTGCTCAGCATGGTTTTGAGCGCTGCCACCGTGCGCTCCAGCACCTCCACGCGGTAGCATACAGCCCGGTAGCTCGCGCCGCCCTCGGCCTCGTACTGCGTGCCTTGCGCCTCCATCTGCTGGCGCTGCGCCTGCAAGGCGCTCAGCATGCCTGCCGCGTCCACGTCATAGAGGTATTCGGGCACAAACCAAACCGTTTTTTTGCCCACCGGCTGGGCGATTGGCTCGTCCAAATAGAGCGCGCCCTGCTTTTGCGCGGCGAGCACCCAATCGGCCAGCACCTCCGGCGTGCCGCGCGCGGTGCTCAACACGGGCGCGGGGTCATCGTCACCGGCGATAAAGTAAATCGGCGCGGTGGCGTTGATTTGTGAAAGCGTGTGGATGAGCGTAAGCATCGGCTCGTAATTCCCGCTCTTGCCTACCAGATCACCGCTTAACACCACGGCGTTGAATTTTTTGCCATAGAGCAGGTCGCGCCAAAGCGTGAAGTCGTTGCCGAGCTGGGAGGCGTGCAGATCGCTGATATGCAGCACGGTAAAGCCTTCAAAGGCTTTATCCAGCGACATGACGGATACTTTTTGCGAAAGCAGATCCACACGCTCGTTTGTCGCGTGGTTGACAAGAATGGCCAACAGCCCAACCGCCAGCACCACCGCACACAGGATGGCAAAGCAGCCAAGCCCACCGCCGCGCTGCCGTTCCGGGGCGAAAATATAGTCGCTTTTCCGTTTGCCCAACTGTATCGCCCCCTTTGTTTTTCGCTTCAATCATAGGGGAGTGGCATAGGCAAGTCAATGGCTTTTTTCGAAGCAAAGCAGCACTTTTTGCACGTTCTAGGCCAAAAAAAGAGGGAAAGCGTTGTGCAGCCCCGCAAATGTTTTTACATATATTACGAGCTGTATTTTGATGGATTGCAAAGGAGAAAGAACCATGAACGATGATCTGCGCCTGTTGTGGGATTTTTTGTACCATGAGGACGAGCTGGAAAAGGCTGACCTGATCCTTGGCTTTGGGTGCAATGATCTTGGCGTGGCGGAGCGCGCCGCGAAGCTCTACCAGCAGGGCTGGGCGCCGCTGGTGATGTTCTCCGGCGGGCTGGGCAAGGGTACGGAAGGGTTTTGGGGGAAAAGCGAGGCGGAGACCTTCGCCGAACGCGCGATGGCATTGGGCGTGCCAAAGGATAAGCTTTTGTTGGAAACCCGCTCCACCAACACGGGCGAAAACCTTCGCTTTTCCCGGCAGCTTCTGGCTGAGCGGGCGCTTGCGCCGCGCAAGGTGATTGTTGTGCATCATCCGGGCATGGGGCGGCGCATTGCGGCCTCGCTTCAAAAACAGTGGGCGAACGATGGCGTCCGCTTTTTGATCGCGCCCGGAAAAATCACGCTGGAGGAACAGCTGGAGCGTTTGGAGCGCACTGGTGTGGCGCGGGAGGAGATCGTTAACAACATCGTTGGCGATGTGTGGCGTATGGATGCGTACGCGAGGCTTGGCTATCAAGCGCCGATGGAGATTCCCCAAGATCTGTGGGCGGCGCTCAAACGGCTGGCGGCGCAGGGATATACAAAGTACCTGACAAAGCTGTAGGGGATGGCGAAAGCTGCCAATTGCGAAACCCTGCCAATCATGGTACAATGGGCATATCATCATTGTGCGAAAGAAGGCTGAAGCCCCGTGAAACGAGCGCTTTCCTTGCTGCTGTGCTGCCTGCTTCTTTGTGCGCCCATGGTTTGCCGCGCTCAAGACGCTCAAGCGCTGTTATCCTATACCCTGCCGGAGGGTGCGGAATCAGCCGCGCTCGCGCAAGCGAGCGAGTGGGTTGCGCCCAGCGGCCTTGCGCCGCTCTATGCGCTGATGCGTACCGCCGATTCCAGCTGTGATGTGCGCCTGATACGCATGAAGCATGGGCGCGCGCTCGTCAGCATCAGCATGACTGCGCTGCCCGTGGAGGGCACGCCGGAGGAGCTGCTTGCGCTGTGGCCGCAGATCGTTGAAAAGCTGGCGCTACAGGATCCCAAAGTGGCGGATAGGGCCGGCAAGGCCAGCGTGCAAAACCGCTATGGCTTGCAGGCGCTGCATTTCGATACCGAGCTAAAGACCGCTACGAAGAGCAACCTTGTGCTGAGCCTTTCCTGCGACACGTTCTACCTTGGGCGTGCTCTTATGGAAATTTGGGTGGCAGCACCCGCTGAAACCACCTTTTTGTTTAACGCAAACGCGCTAGAGGAGCGTGAGGACGATCTTTCAGACGCAAAGGCGCTGCTTGATTCCCTGCATATCGATCCCCCGGAATCCACCAACACAAACGGATGAAGCAAATGCCGTGTACCATGCGCTGCACGGTACTGGATTACGCCCTACATACAAATGACCGAAGAAGGAGTCTCTGCCAATGAAGACCCTCAGCATCATCGTGCCCTGTTATAACGAGGAAGCCGCTACGCCGCTGTTCTATGAGGCATTCATCAAGCACACCGCAGGTATGCCCGTACAATTTGAGTTCCTGTTTGTGGATGACGGTAGCAGCGATGGCACGCTTGCGGCTTTGCGCGCGCTGCGCGAGCGGGACGAGCGCGTGCATTTTATCAGCTTTTCGCGCAACTTTGGCAAGGAGAGCGCCATGTTTGCGGGCATGGAGGCGGCTACGGGCGATTATCTCGCCATCATGGATGTGGATTTGCAAGATCCGCCGGAGCTGCTGCCCGATATGCTGCGCGGCATTGAGCAGGATGGGTATGATTGCGTGGCTACCCGCCGCGTGACCCGCAAGGGCGAGCCGAAGCTGCGCAGTTTTTTTGCGCGCGCATTTTACCGCCTCATCAACCGGATCAGCAAAACCGAGATTGTAGACGGCGCACGGGATTACCGCCTCATGACCCGCCAGATGGCGCAGAGCATTTTGAGCCTTCACGAGGTCATCCGCTTTTCCAAGGGTATTTTCAGCTGGGTTGGCTATCGCACGAAATGGCTGGAGTACGAGAATGTGGAGCGTGTGGCGGGGGAAACGAAATGGTCCTTTTGGAAGCTGCTGCTGTATTCCGTGGATGGGATCATTGGGTTTTCCACAGCGCCGCTCGCCATCGCGTCGGTGGTTGGCGTGATCTTTTGCTTGCTGGCCTTTTTGCTGATTTTGTATTTCTTTATCAAAACGCTCATTTGGGGCGATCCGGTGGCAGGCTTTCCCGCGCTGATCTGCGTGGTGCTGATGCTGGGCGGGATTCAGCTCTTCTGCGTTGGGATTTTGGGGCAGTATTTGAGCAAAACATATCTGGAGACAAAAAAAAGGCCGATCTATATCGCCAAGGAGCGGGTATAAGCAGAGCGGCGAGGGTGCGAGGGCGGGCAGTGAAGGCATTGCTAGCCCTCGCTTTTTTTGCGCGCGCTGGCAAAAGGCATGCGCTGCGCCTGATCAAGCCTGGCAATGGGGGCAGCGCTCCTTTTGGAAACCAGACGGATCTGCTTCCGCAGAAAAAAACAAAGAAAGGACTTGCAATTTTTCCGCTGGTGATGCATAATAACCCCAGTGGCAGAAAGCATCCCACAGGGCAGAAAGCGTCCCACAAGAGCGAGCGCAGAGGAAAAAAGCCCTGCTGATGCCAACATTAAAGGAGGAAACCCATATGGAACGCGTATTTAATTTTTCGGCAGGCCCCGCGATGATTGCGCAAAGCGTTTTGGAAAAGGCGCGCGACGAACTTGTTTGCTATGGCGACAAGGGCATGAGCGTCATGGAGATGAGTCACCGCAGCGGCATGTATCTGGATATCTTCAACGAAACCAAGGCGCTCCTCAAGGAGCTGATGGGCGTGCCGGATGAATACGACATTCTGTTTTTGCAGGGCGGCGCGACCATGCAGTTCAGCGCCGTGCCCCTGAACCTGATGCAAAAAGGCAAGGCGGATTATGTGGACAGCGGCAACTTTGCCCACCTCGCCGCTGCGGAGGCAAAAAAATATGGCGATGTGCGCATTGTGGCTTCCAGCCGCGAGGAGAACTACACCTTTGTTCCCGATGTCAGCAACGTCCAATGGGACGCGGATTACGCCTATATCACCACCAATAACACCATTTATGGCACGCGCTATATTGAGCTTCCGGATACGGGCGCGGTGCCGCTGGTGGCGGACGCGAGCAGCAACATCCTCTCCGAGCCAATGGATGTTCGCAAGTTTGGCGTGATCTTCGCAGGGGCGCAGAAAAACATCGGTCCGGCTGGCCTGTGCATCGTTATCGTCCGGCATGACCTGCTGGGTCGCGAGCGCGCGGATTGCCCCAAGCTGCTGAGCTGGGCGCTGCAAGCAAAGGAAGATAGCATGCTCAACACCCCCAACACCTATGGCATCTATATGGCAAAGCTGGGCTTTGAGTGGCTAAAGAGCCTTGGCGGCGTGGAGGCCATCTATCGCCAGAACGTGGAAAAGGCCGCGCTGCTGTATGATTGCATTGATCAAAGCAAGCTCTTCAAGGCCTGCGCACAGCAGGAATACCGCTCGCTCATGAACGTGACCTTCCTCACCGGCGATGCGGATCGGGATGCTGCCTTTGTGAAGTATGCCGCAAAGCAGGGGCTGGTAAACCTCAAGGGACACCGCAACGTGGGCGGCATGCGCGCCAGCATTTACAACGCCATGCCGGTGGCTGGCGTGCGCAAGCTGGTGGATGTGATGAACGCCTTTGAAAAGGAGAATGCATGATGTTTAAGATTCAAACCCTCAATGCCATTTCGGATGTCATTCATCAGCACCTGAGCGCTGAAAACTACCTGATCGCCAAGGAAGAGCCTGTGCCGGAGGGCATTTTGGTACGTTCGGCGGAAATGCATGAAATGGAGCTGCCGGAAAGCCTGCTCGCCATTGCGCGCGCGGGCGCGGGCACCAACAACATTCCCGTGGAGGCCTGCTCCGCGCACGGCATTGTGGTATTCAATACCCCCGGCGCCAATGCAAACGCCGTGGCGGAGCTGGTCATCTGCGGGCTGATGCTGGGCAGCCGCAATGTGGCGGGCGGCATCGAGTGGGCGGCGACCCTCAAGGGGCAGGGTGACGCGGTACCCAAGCTTGTGGAAAAGGGCAAGGCGCAGTTCGCCGGGCCAGAGGTGCGCGGCAAAACGCTGGGCGTCATTGGTCTGGGCGCGATTGGCGCGATTGTCGCCAACGCGGCCAGCAACGGCTTGGGCATGGAGGTTGTCGGCTTTGACCCGTATATCAGCGTAGAGCACGCTTGGGCGTTGAGCCGCGCCGTCAAGCGCAGCAATAGCGTGGAGGAAATCTATGCCCAGTCCGATTATATCACCATTCACGTGCCCCTAAAGGATAATACGCGCCATATGATCGATGCGGCAACCATCGCGAAGATGAAAAACGGCGTGCATCTGCTGAACTTTAGCCGTGCGGAGCTTGTAGATCCCGATGCTTTGCGCGATGCGCTGGAAAGCGGCAAAGTCGCCAGCTATGTAACCGATTTTCCCACCGAGGCGGTGCTCGGCCTGAAGAATGTGGTGACGATTCCCCATTTGGGCGCAAGCACGCCTGAAAGCGAAGAAAACTGTGCCAGCATGGCTGCCAGCCAACTGCGCGAATACCTTGAGTTCGGGCAGATCCGCAACAGCGTGAACATGCCGGAGATCACCTTGGGCTATAGCGAGGGCACGCGCGTGCTCATCATTCACGAGAACGAGCCCGGCATGGTAAGCGCCATTTCCGCCGCGATCGGCGCGCGCAAGATCAACATCAACAACATGCTCAACAAGAGCCGTAAGGATATGGCTGTGACGGTGCTAGAGCTGGATAAGCTGCCCGATCAGCGCCTGCTTACCGAGCTGCTGGCTTTGCCGGGGGTTCTTCGGGTGCGCAGCTTCCACGAGTAAGCCAAAGCCCCTTTATACCATCAAACTGCGCGGCTGCGACACCCTCAGGGGGGATCATAGCCGCGCAGTTTGTTTGGAGCTGGCAACGGTAGGCCGTTGCTTTGCTAATTGTTCAGCGTTACCCAAAACAGGTATTTAGGCAACACCTTGCGGTATTCCTCATATAGGCCGGAGCACACAAAAAGCTCCTTGTAATAGCGGTGCAGCCAGAGCTTGATTTGAATGCCGTGAATGGGATGCAGCAGGCAGGCGCGCCCCGTGGTAAAGGAAAGGCCGGTCATGTTGCGGATATAATCGTATACGGGCGTGGAAAGCACGGCGACGTGCTCGACATGCGCAAAATAACGCATGTTGAAGGCAAAGTCCTCACCCCAATCCAGCCGCGCGTCACAGCGGATGCTGTTGAGAACAATCAAATCGCGGCGATAGAGCTTGTTCCACATGACGGCGTAAAAGAAGCTGGTCGGGTGCGCGCTGAGGTTATCAAGCAGCATGTCGCGGGTCAAAACTGCATCGCGGCGCAAAAAGCCCCGCGTCTGGCGCTGGGAACCCAGCACCTCCGTATAGGGGGCAATGGTTAGCTCGCAATGCTGCGATTGGAGCGCTAACACCATGTTGGCGGTAGAATCAAGGGGAAGCAGATCATCGCTATCCACAAATTGCAAATATTCGCCCGTGGCGGCATTGATGGCGCGGTTGCGTGACGCAGCAACACCGCTGTTGGCCTGTGTCAATACGCGTAGGCGCGTATCGACTTGCGCATATCGGTGCAAAATAGCAAGGCTGTCATCGGTGCTGCCATCATCAATGGCCAGCACCTCTAGTGCGGAATAGCTCTGGCTGAGCACGCTGTCCAAACAGCGCGCGAGGGTTTTTTGCGCGTTGTACACGGGCATAATGATGCTTACCATAACGGAATCAGCATTCATAGGACGTACCTCCTAGACGCTCACGGTCTGTTCCTCCTCCTCGGCGGAGGCTTGCGAGCGCTTGCTGCGCATCACAGCGGATGGCGCATGCGCTTGCGGCTTGCGTTTAGCGGCGGCGGCAGTGGCGGCGGCGCTTCGCTCGGGCGTGTCGGCCTTGTGCGCGGCGCTCGCGACAGCCGCGGGCGTTTCAGACACAGCGGGAGCGGCTTCGATTGCTTGGGGAAAGACGGTCATATCCTCCAGCTTGTGGATGCTGTGCTCCGTTTTCACCCAAGTGTTCTGGTGGCGGTGCTTTACCAGCCCCACCACCTGCGCAAAACCGGCAAGAACGGTATTGAGCAGCACGCTCAACAGCATGGGGAAGAACGTTTTGAAGCTCGCGCGGTTCTGGTTATCCATCGCGTCAGCAACGTAGAACAGGAAGATAAAGGAGTAGAAAAACAGCCCAATGCTCGGCCAATTGATGGTGAGCCAGCTGCCCATGGAGGCCGCCGCAGGCACATCGGGGATGACGTTCGTCCATTGGAGCACCTGCATGAGCACGCCCAGCAGCAATTCAAAAAGCAAAATGACATAGGGTGTCAGGCTGTACATGTACAAAAAGGTGGAAAGGAACTCCTTGAACCGGATTTTTCCATGCGCCAATGCGCGAAAAAGGCGACCCGTATTTTTGAAGGCCACAAACCAATGCCCCTGCGCCCAGCGTGTGCGTTGGCGGAAGCTGGCGCGAAAGTGCGTGGGTTTTTCATCGTAAATGCGCACGTTGTGGTTCCACAGGATGCGCTTGCCCTCGCAGGTGGATTCGATTTGCAGCTCAAAATCCTCCGTGAGGGACATCGCCGTCCAGCCGCCGCGCCGGTGCAGATAGTCCGCCGATACGGCGAAGCCCGTGCCGCCGATGACGCTATTAAGCCCCAAGCGGCTTTTGGCCTGCTGAAAAAAGCGGTTGGTAATTGTATAGGTCATGTAATAAAACAGAGCCACAATGCCCTTTTTGTTCTTGGAGCCAAGGTAGCACTGGATGATGTCGGCTGTGCCATTGGCATCCAGATACTGGCTGTTGACTTCCGAAAACATATTTGGATCTACCAGATTATCCGCGTCAAAGAACATCACAAGGTCGTAGTTCTTATGATAATCCCCCAGCGAGCTGAGTGCCTTTTGCAGCACAATGGGCTTGCCGGTAGGCGCGTCCGGGCGATCCTTATGGCTCTCCAGGACGTTCGCGCCTAAGCTACGCGCAACCTCCGCGGTGCGATCCGTGCAGTTGTCCGCAAGAATGTAAAAATCATACAGCTCTCGCGGGTATTCCATCTGGCTCAGGTTCTTTACCAGATCGCCAATCACGTTTTCCTCGTTATGGGCGGGAACAAGAACCAAAAACCGCATTTTGGGTGGGAAATCCTGATAATCCTTGGTACTGCGCTTAAAACCAAAAAAGCTGATAAAGAGCTGGTACGCAAGCATAAAAACCAGCCAGACGCTGAATATGCCCGTCAGGCCAGTGGTCAATGCCGTTACGATATCCACGAGACTTTACATCCTTCCGTTTCCTGCATCGCATTTCTAAGCGGGTAACACCTATTTATACTATATCCCGTGCACGATGTCAATGCATGTCGTAGAAAGCGCATTCACCAATAAATTCGCGCAGGATGGATAGCGGCGGGATTTCCGTAAGTACGTTGCCATCCACTGGCAGAAAATAACGCAAAATTCGCAGCAGCCGGTGAGCGACTAGGTATTCTGGCGAGCTTTGCGGAATGGAAAGCAAAAGCTCATAGGCCATGGTTTTAAGCACGGGCAGCTCGTAATGCAAGGAGGTGTTGAACATGACGTCCGCTTTTTCTTGGTTTGGAAAAATCCATTTTTCCTCGCCTATGCGCACCTTGGGCCACATATCGATGGTCTGCTGTGGGGAGGTGTTGCGAAAGCGCATGTCGCGCACGATGCGGCGCAGAAGCCGCACATCCGTGGTGCGGATGCGGTTATGATCGTCTAGGTTCACGCAGGAAAGCGCGCTTACGTATATGCCGTACATGAGCTGCTCCGGCACCTCTGCGGTAATCAGATCGTTCATGCCGTGAATGCCTTCCAGCAGCAGCGGCTCGTTTTGGTTCAGGCTTAAGGAATAGCGCTCCGGCGCGCGCTGCGCGGTTTGAAAATCGAAGCGCGGCATCTCCACCGTGCGTCCGGAAAGCAGCTCCTCCAAGCAGGAGGTCAAAAGCGGAATGTCCAACGCATTGATATGCTCCAGATCCGGTTTGCCATCGGCCTCCAAGGGCAGCTCGCTCCTGTCACGGTAAAAATCATCCAGCGAAACCAGCTTGGGGCGCTGTCCCAGCACGCGCAGATGCACGGCCAGCCGGTTGGCAAAGGTTGTTTTGCCGCTGGACGAGGGGCCGAAGATCATTACGATGCGCGCGCCACGCGCTAGGATTTGATCCGCGATATGCGCGATGGATTTATCCTGCAACGCCTCATTGACGCGGATGAACTCGCGCAGCTTGCCATCCTTGATCATGCGGTTGACGTCCGCGGCGTTCTGCGCGCCAAGAATGCCGCACCAGCGTTGGGATTCGGCAAATACGCGAAGAAATTTTGTGTGGGGCGTATAAGGGGCGGGCACGTCCGGGTTGCGCGGGTTTGGCGCGCATAGCACCATGCCGGGAAAATGCGGCTTGAGCGCAAAGGCGCGGATATACCCCGTAGAGGGCAGCATGGCGCCATGAAAATACTCGCATAGGTCGTTGATGCGGTACATGGTCAGCTGCTCCTGCGGACGGCAGCGAAGCAGCTCAGCGCGGCTCTGCCAGCCCTCGCGCTCAAAATACGCGATGGCTGCCTCGCGCGTCCATTGCTCGCGCACAAAGGGCAGATCCTGCGCCACGAGCGCGTGCATGTCGTTTTCCAGCGCGCAGACCATTTCGCGCAGCATATCCTCACCCGTCATGCGCAGATAGACCCCGTAGCCAATGGAATTGAGCATGCGCACCTGCTTGCCCGGGTAGAGACGCCGAACGCTCAGCAGAAATAAAAAACGAAGCGAGCGCTCGTATACGCGCCGCCCCTCCTCATCCTGATAGGTGAGGGGAGTCAGCTGGCAATCCTCCACAACAGGCTCGTTTAGCTCCATGCAAACGCCGCCGCGAAGAGCGCAAAGCACGCGCGACATGCGCTCGCTTGGCAAAAGACGGTCAAGCACGGCGCTTACAACAGTGCCCCTTGGAAAGGCGTCCGTATGCCCATCGGCTGTTACGCGCACCACCTTGCGCATGGTCGGGCTGTTTTCCATGGAAATCGCTATCCTTTCAGTAGAGAGCTACGCATCCTCAAAGGGCATATTGCTGCCAAAGGCGCCGCTCAAATCATCCACGTCCACGTGGTCAAAATCGCCGCGTTTGCATTTAAACTGATATTGCAGTTCCTTGGTATGCACATAGGCGCGCGTCTGCTTATTGGCGGGCAGAATGCTCAAATGCATTCCCTTTTGGCCATCCGGCAGCAAGGAGAAGCGCACCTTCACAAACATCAGGCCGTGGCTGGCGCATTTGCTAAGCGCCACGTATTTGCCAACGGCCTGCGGCACCAGCGAGGTCTGCCGCTTTGTGGGCTGGCCGCAGGTGGGGCAGCGCGGGGCGGCAAGCGTCTCGCTATCCATGGCTGCGCGCACGGAGGGCACGCATTCCGTTACGCGGAAATGGCTGTGGCGGTCGTTATGGCAAAGCTTGCGGGGCTGCTGTTCATAATGGAGCACATCGGCAGGCACGGGCAGCGCACGGAAAACCTGCGCGGTATAGTATGCATCGTGCATGGCGTTATGAAAGCTGCGATCTTCTTCTTCTTCAATTTGTAGCGTCTCCATGGCGGTTTTGAGGGCGGCTTGTCCGCTCTGCTTCATCACGGCCGCGTAGAGGCGCTGGAGATCATACATTTTGGGCAAAGGCTTTTCAAAACGGAAAAAATCCACGTTCTGTTGCAGAACGCTCACGTCATCGCAGCCCCAAGTAAGAAATACGCAGTCCTCCCCGCACCATTGCGCAAATTCCTCCATGCCCTCCAAAAACACGGGCGCATCGCAGAGCACGTCGTTGTTCAGGCCGGTCATGCGCCTTACGCGCGGGTGAATGGCAACGTATTGCGTGGGGCGGATGGGGATGCTCACGCAATCGACAATTTGAAGCTGCTCATCAAGCTTTGCCGCGCCAATCTGAATGACCTCAAATAAAAGGCTATCCCCCACGCGGCGGTAGGCTGCACTTTGGTAGCTGGTTGGCTGGTTCCATTCCAAATCCAATACGATGTACTGCATGTTCATCAAAACTCCAAACGCTGTTGTGATAAGGCGGCATCCTGCGCCGCCGCGCGCCCTGCAAGCATGCCCGTTGCAAAGGCGATGTGCAGGTTGAACCCGCCCGTAAGCGCGTCCACATCCAAAAGCTCGCCCGCGATGTACAGGCCGCTGACGCGTTTGCTTTCCATGGTTTTGGGATCGACCTCCCGCACGTCCAAGCCGCCGCGCGTCACTACGGCCTCACTCAGCGGGCGCGTGCCGGTTACGGGCAGCCGCAGCGCTTTGGCGGCTGCTGCAAGCCTTGCACGCTCCTCGCGCGTCAGCTCATTGACGGGCTTCATGCCGTCCACCCCGCAAAGCGCCGGCATTGCATCCGCAAGGCGCGCGGGGTACAGCCCGCTTAACAGGTTGCGCAGCTGTTTGCGACCGGAGGCCTCGATGTCGCGCAGCAGGCGCGCGTCCAGCTGCTGCTCGCTTAGCCCGGGTTTTAGATCCAGCGTGAGCGCCACATCGCTTGGCGCAAGCTCCGCCATGTAGGCCGAGGCGCTCAGCACCAGCGGCCCCGATAGCCCAAAGTGCGTAAAAAGCAGCTCGCCAATGTCGCTAAAGAGCGTTTTTTTGCCCTGCGTGAGCGTCAGGCGCACATTCTTGAGCGAAAGCCCTTGCAGCTCCCGCACCCACGCCGCGCCGCATTCCAGCGGGATGAGCGAGGGCAGCGGGGGAAAGACCGTATGCCCGCAGGCTGCCAGCCAGCCAAAGCCATCCCCCGTGGATCCGGTGGAAGGGTAGCTTTGTCCGCCGGTACACACGATGACCGCATCCGCGGCATAGCGCGCGCCGCCAGCGCAAAGCACGCCCGTGCAGCGCCCGTCGGTTATTTCCAGCGTGCGCACCAAGGCGTTCAGCTCCACCCGCACGTTCAGCCGCCGAAGCTCGCGCTCCAGCACGCGGCTGACGTCGCTGGCTTTTTCGCTCTGTGGAAATACCCGTTCGCCGCGCTCTACCTTTACGGGGCAACCAAGCGATTCCAGCAGCGCCATGAGAGCCGAGGGCGGGAAAGCCGCCAGCGCGCTGTACAGGAAGCGCGGATTTTTGACCACGCTTCGCCGGAATGCCTCCGCTTCGCAGGCGTTGGTTACGTTGCAGCGCCCCTTGCCTGTGATGTAGAGCTTTTTGCCGAGCTTCTCGTTGCGCTCCAGCAGCGTAACCGCCGCTCCCTCGCGCGCCGCGCTGATGGCTGCGAGAAGCCCCGCCGCGCCGCCGCCGATAATCAATACCTTACTCATTTTCTTTGCTGATATAGACGCTGTGCGCGTTCCATATATCCTCCAGCCGTTTGAAATGTTCGCCGAGCTCCTCTCGCCGATGCAGACCTAGGCTCACGATTAGCGCGTTAATCAGCGAAAGCGGCGCGGCCAAGCTATCCACAAAGCTGGCCATATCCGTACACGCGCATAGGCATACGTCCGATGCCTGCCTTAGCGGCGACATTTCGCCATCCGTAAGCCCAATGACCTGCGCGCCGTTGAGCCGCGCGAAGCGCATGCATTCCAGCGTGCGTGTGGAATAGCGCGGGTAGCTGATGCCCACAAGCACATCCTCGCACCCAATGCGCGCGATTTCCTCAAATACGTCGCCTGTGATGTTTTGCACCAGCACGACCCCATCAAAAATTTGGTGCAGGTAGTGGTACATGAACTGCGCCAGCGGCGCTGCCGAGCGCAACCCCATCACATAGATGCGGCGGGCGGCTAACAGCCGCGCCACCGCCTGATCAAAATCCTGCTGCGTGAGCGCCTCCACGGTTTTGCGAATGTTCTGCATATCGTTTTTGAGCACCGTGCTCAGCAGGTCGCGCCCGTCAATTTCCGATGCGATGGCGAACCGCTGCTCCGATGTGAGGCGCTGGCGCACAAGGCTCCGCAGCGCCTCCCGCAGTTCCGGGTAGCCCGCATATCCCATGGCCGCCGCAAACCGCACCACTGTGCTCTCGCTGACGCCGCATTGGCTGCCTAGCGAACCCGCCGTCATAAACACGGCCTTGTCGTAATGCTCCGCAATGTACTGCGCAATGCTTCGGTGCCCCTTGCTGAGCGGCGCGCCGCGCAAATTGAGCTTATCAATGAGTTCTTGAGTATCCTGCACGGAGCTTCTCTCCTTTAGCGATGAAATGGGAGACCGTTGGGGCGGCGCTCCGCTTTGCTATTGAATGCCGAGGGCTTCCCAACTGGAGGAGGCGGCGGAGCGGGGGTTGCCGAGGAGGGTGTAGACGATATGCCCCTCGTCCAGCAGGAATTGGTCGCTGCCAGGCTCCGGCTGTTCCCGCGCGCAGCCCTCCATGAGCCAGAAATAAGTGCCGGAGCGGGGGGATTCGCGGCGCTCGTAGCGATCTACGAAATTGGACATGGAGAGGGGAGCGTAGCACTCAGGCTTGAGGGAGGCAGGCTCCAAGGAAGGCGCGTTTATATTGAGGAGGGTGCAGGGCGGCGTGGGTTTTTGCGCGTACTGCTCCGCTACGGCGATCACGCGCGCAGCCAGCGCATCAAGCATCGTCTGCGTGGCATTAAAATGGATGGAGGCCGCGATGGAGGGCACGCCGTTGAGCGCCCCTTCCCGCGCCGCGCCCACCGTGCCGCTGTAATACACAGCCATGCCTGCGTTGTAGCCGTCATTGATGCCGGAAATAAGCACATCAACCGGTGCATCGGTCAAATTGAACAGCCCAACGCGCACGCAATCCACCGGCGAGCCGGCGATGGCGAAGGCGCGGACGCTGGGAACGCCGGAATGCCATTCGGCGGCGAAAATAGGATCGGCAAGCGTGATGCGGTGGCTGGCGGCGCTTTGCTGCTGCTTAGGGGCGCACATGGTTACCCGGTGCCCACGCGCAACCGCGGCATGCAGCAGCGCCATAATGCCTGCCGAACCAATGCCGTCGTCATTGACCAAAAAAATGTGCATGGTTATCCATCCTTTCAAGAGCGCAGGCCGATTGCGGCCTTTCAGGGCCTTTGGCGAAGCGCCCGCGCTAGCGCTTCAAGCCGCCTGTGATGGCGTCCACCAGCGTGCGCGCCACATTGATTGCCAAAGCCACGGCAAGCGCCCACCAGAAGTTTTCAAACAAGACGCTGTTTTTGACAAAGTCAGCGGCTGTCCATACCAGCCACGCGTCCACCGCAATATTGACCAGACCGAGCGTGCAGAAGTTGATTACGGAAAGAATCAGGCGCATCACGGGTCGGAGCGCCGTATAAATCACCGCCAGCACAAGGCCGACCACAATGGCGTTGCCGTATTCAACCACGGCTACGCCATCCATCAGGTAGCCACAGAGCGGAACGGCCGCCGCGGTGACCAAAAAGCGCAGAAGAATGCCCGCCATCTCAACCGTCCTTCCCCATGCTTGCGCCAGCGTATCGCAGTTAGTATACCACAATCCGCGGTTTGTGCATAGCGCGGGAACGGGGCAAAAAAGGAAAGCGCCCTTTCACAAGGAAGGGCGCTTTGGAGGTTGCGCGGCGGGGCGCAAGGGGAAGCTGTGGTGCAGGAGCAAGGTTTCCTGCCGTGCGGTTGCCGCTTGATAAAAGGAAATTTGAATGCGTTCAGCAACGAGATCTGCCGAATCCTCGTTTACATCCGCAACCATCACCAAAAACTGAAAGCCTGTATATTGCGTGAACAGATCACCTATGCGCAAGCTGTGCTGAATGACGTGCCGCAGCAGCTCTGTTTGCTGCGCGCGGTTTTGGATGCTGGGCACGTTTCCCTGCACATCCGTGAGGGTGAACAGCACCATGCAGACCTCCGCCGCATTGCGGGTCATGCGGCGCTCCAGATAGCGGAAGATGGTCTTAAAGGTTTCATAATCTTGGCAGAAGGCGCCCTCGGGCATTTGGGTCTCCTTAAGCTCACTATAGATGAGGGCGGCGTCCTTGGCGAGGCTTTTCTCCAGCAAATCCTGATTGGATGCGCTGTCAAGGCTGTGCTCCTTCCGCTTTTCTTGGAGCAGCTGCATATCCGCACGGTCGAACAGGCTGCGATAATCGTCGCCGGGCTGGTAAAGGCTGCTGCAAACCGTAACCGTGAGCTTGCAGCTCACCCCCTCCACATCGGCGGCGCGGAGGCGGCTTTTGAACTGCGAGCAGCGCTCCTTTGCAAAGGCTTCATCCTGATTCACCAACAAGAAAACGACAAACTCATCCCCGCCTACGCGCCCGACGATATCAAATTGAAAAACCATTTTTTTAAGCGTTTTGGCCACGTAGCATAGGATGTTATCGCCGCATAAATGGCCGTACATATCATTGATCTGCTTAAAGCGGTCGATATCCAGCAAAAAAAGAACGCCCTTTGCATGCTCTGAAAGCAGTTGGTTGATTTTTTGCTCGGTTGCGCCGCGGTTATAGATACCGGTGAGCCAATCCTGCTCCGCCAGCATGTTCAGCCGTTCGTTTTCCACCTGTAATTGCTCCATGGTTTTGATCGAACTCATCTGTTCGTCACCTCCAAAGCAGGCGTGCCCAAGCCCGGCATGCGGACGATTTCGATACGGGCACGCTACCTTTTTAGCATATGGTATGGTTCGCGGCGATTATGCGTTTCTGTTGAGAAAAAGAAAGGCTCGTGACTGCCAGATATCATACAATATCCGCACAGCACGAGCGCCTTTGGAAACGACAATGACGCGACCTAACCGCTGCGTACCGGCATGGCGGTGCGAAAGGCGGGGCTATGGCGTTAAGCCCTAGCCCCGCCTGCTCCATTACCCCTTTACAGCGCCCGCTGTGAGGCCCTTAATGAATTGCTTGCTCATCAGCAAATACAGAAAGATGACCGGCAGCGCGCTCAGCGTAAGCACCGCGAGCACCTTGCTCCAGTCCGTCTGGTACTGACCAAAGAGCCGCGTGACACCCAAAAGAAGCGTCTTGGAGCGCTCCTCGCTGATGAAGATCAGCGGAAACCACAGGTCATTCCAAAAGGGCACGAGGTTGTAGATGGCGACCGTCGCCATGGCAGGCTTGAGCAGCGGCAGCACAATCGCGTAAAACACCTTAAAGCGTGATGCGCCATCAATAAAGCCGCTCTCCGTAAGCTCGCCGGGAACGCCTCGCATAAACGCCGTGAGCACAAAGATGGAAATGGGGATGCCCATGGCGGAATACACCGGCACCAGCGACCAAACCGTATTGAGCAAGCCCATCGACTTTACCAGATCCAGCAAACGGATGGAGGCGATCTTGATGGGCAGCATCATGCCCGCAATCATGAAGAAGTAGAGGATGCCCGAAAGCTTGCATTTCCAGTTAGCGAGCGCGTAGGCCGCCAGCGCGCCCACGATCAGCACAATCAGCAGGCTTAGAATCACAACGACCAAGCTGTTTTTAAAATAGTTTAGAAAATCGCCGCTTCCCAGAACGCTCGCGTAGTTCTTGATATTCCATTCGGCGGGAATCCAAAACGGATTCTCATAAATGGTGTAGCGCGTTTTAAACGAGTTGACCACCAACAGCCAAATGGGCATAAGCGCAAGCAGCGACCATAGCACCAAAACGATATGGGAGGGGATATGCAGGTTTGCGATGTGCATGGATTTGGTGTGCTTGTGATGCTCCGTCTTGATCATGTCATTCGCCTCCCTGCGTCTTGATGAGCGTGGGCACCACAAAAATCGACAGCATGAGGAAAATCAGCGTCGCGATTGTCGCGCCCATGCCGGGGTCGGCAATGGCCACAGGATGCTGACCGGCAATGCCAACGCGGTAGAACAGCGTACCAATGAGGTCGGTGGAATAGTTCGGCGCGCCGTTGGCGTTTTCCATGGCGTACACCGCATCAAAAGCGTTAAAGTTGTTCACAAAGGTGAGAATCGCCACAATGCCCACCACGGGGCGGATCAGCGGCAGCTTGATATGGCGGAACATATGCCAGCTGTTGGCGCCCTCCAAGCTTGCGGCCTCCACCAGCTCCTCATTGATGCCCTGCAAGGCGGCTACGAACATCATGGTAGGAATGCCCACCCATTGCCAGCAGCTGACGAGCGCCACGCAGATGAGCGCCGTGCTCTCATCGCCAAGCCAGGGCCGTACCAGCACGTCAAGACCCATGGCGGTGAAGGTGTCACCCATCCATACGGGGCTTAAAATAAGCTTCCACAGGTAGCCGGTTACGAGCACCGCCAAGGTGGCGGGTAAAAAGATGATGGTCTGGTACATGCTGCGCCCGCGCATGGTGCGGTTGGTAAGCATGACCGCGAACAAAATGCCCAGCACGTTTTGCACCAGCATGTGTATGCCAAAGAAAATCCAAGTGTGCCCAAAGGCGCCCCAGAACCTAGCGGATTGATCCGCGTCGGTAAACAGGCGCACATAGTTGCCAAAGCCGATAAAGGAACGGTTGTTGGTACCGCCGGTGTACAGTGACAGGCGGATGGAATCCAGCAGCGGCCATGCCATAAATACGGTATAAATCAGCAGCGCGGGCAGAAGATAGCGCAGCCAGTAGCCTCCACCCGGATGAAGGCTGGTGCCCCCGTGCTTTCGTAAGGACTTGCTTTGTTGCATGCCCCGTTCACCCCCCTTTCATGGTCATTTGCTTGGAAAAACGGGCTGCCGTCGCCCTGTGGTGAACGGCAGCCCGCGCTTTGTTTGTATGCAGTTGCTTATTTTGCCAGCTTGTCAAACTCCGCAACCATATTGTCGCCAGCCTGCTGCGCGGTGATCTCACCCTTGATGGTTTGAATCACAGCGATGTTCAGGGGCGCGTAGAGGTTCATCAGCTTCGGCCATACGAAACGGGCATCGGTTTCCTTGCCCTCGTTAAGCGCGAGGATCTCGTTGATATGGGCGTCTGTGAAGGTGACGGGGAACTTCGCAAGCGGGAAGTAACCGGCGGGCAGGTTTGCCGTAGCGGCGGTTACGCCCTCTTCGCTAGCCAGCCAAGCCAAGAAGGCTTTGCACTCCTCGGGGTATTTGCTGGTGGCGTTGTAGGTGATGGCAAGGTCAGGGTGGAAGCACACGGCGGTCTTGCGGGCAGCGGGCGCGGGCATTGCAAAGACGCTCCACTCAAAGCCGACATCGCCATAGGTGCCGCAGGTCCAGCTGCCATCCATGAACATGGCGGCTTTGCCGGTTGCGAAGAGGATCTGGCTATCGTTGTAGGTAACAGCTTCATAGCCCTCGGGGAAATAAGGCGCGAGCTTTGCGATATCGGCAAAAGCGGCCACAAAGTTCTCGTCGTTGAGCTTGGCTTCGCCATTCTCATACTTGATACGGCCTTCCGCGCCGCCGATGTAGTTGGGCAGCATGCCCATGAAGAAGCACTCCAGAATATCCCACTGATCCGCAACGCCGTTGGAGAACGGGGTGATGCCGGCGGCCTTCAAGGTTTCGCAGGCGGCAAGCAGCTCTTCAAACGTGGTGGGGATTTCAATCTTGTTGGCGGCAAAGATATCCTTGTTGTAGTACACGCCGTGGCTGACAGCCGCGAAGGGAACTGCGAACATCTTGCCCTCCGGCGTTGCCCACGGGGCGCGGCTCAGCTCGCTGAAGTTATCCATCACACCGGGGATCTCGGTGCAATCTCCCGCGTAGCCAGCGGTAAACAGCTCTAGGCCAGTGGCGTAGGAACGGGAATACATGAGATCCGGGCCTGTGCCGCTATCCAGCTGCAAGCGCAGGGTGGCGTTGTATTCCGGGGGATTGATGGGCTGGAACTGGATGTCCACGCCGGTTTTTTCTTTATAGATGGAAAGCAGGTTGTTCATCTGATCCACATCATCCGCGCGCCAAGAGCCCATGGTAAGGGTAGCTCCCTGCGCCAAACCGACCACAGGAAGTAAAGCGACCAGCAATGCCAGTACCAAGCCAAGTAGTTTTTTCATGTAAAAAGCCTCCTTATTTTTTGCTTCTCGTCATTCCATGCAAAGCATAGAATTTCCATAGCTGCATTATAGCAGAAACAAACTGGCGTGTCAAACAAAATAGGCATGTCTTTTATAGAGCTTTCTAACAAAGAAAAGTGTAGAAAAATCAAGGGTTTGCGGATTTTTCGCGGTGCTTTTTAGCAGTTGTATGACCTTAAAACAGATAAAAAGATAGAATACGGGACAAGATGTATTGCTATAACGGCATTGGAAAAACCCGCCGCAGCCGCGCGGGCGTTGCCCGGGTGTGCGGGTTGTGCTATGATGTGGCGGCGGATGCGGGAAGAATGTTTTTCCCGCATTCCACGATTTTTTTTTCGATGAGGTGTGACCATGCGGTATAAGATCCTTCGCGCTTTGCTTTTTCTCATCCTTGCGCCGCTGCTGCTGCTGCTAACCTTTGAAGGGCTTTCCCGTGACAGCCTTGGGGAGGTTTTTCAATGGATCGTGCAAAGCCCGTTGATTTTTTTGTGCAACGCGGGGCTGCTGCTTGGCCTTTGCCTGCTGTTTAGCATCGCGCGGTCGGATCGGCTTCGCGCGGGGCTGACGCTGGGGCTGGGGCTTGTGCTGGCGCTGTGGGGCATTGCAAACCACTATAAGCTTTTGTACCGGCTGGAGCCGGTGCTTTTGAGCGATATCACGCAGATCGGGGACGCCGCCGCCACGCTCACGGGGCTGGATTTTCAAATCGATTGGGCGCAGATCTTGTGCGTGTGCGCGGCGTTTATCGCCGCGATTGTGCTTTGCTGCTTTTTTGTAAAAACGCGAAGGGCAAAGCGCGGCTTTGTGCTGCCCGTTTTGGGGCTTGCGCTGCTGCTTGGCCTGCCGCCGCTGTGTACGTTTGAGCGGGCGGTGGGCAGCGTGCGCACCGATATGGTGGATCACGCCAAAAACGAAGGCTGCCTGTACGCGACGGTCGCTGTGGAAAACTACCGCCGGGCGATTATGCGCGTGGATTACGCGGAGCAGGAGGTACGCGAGGGCTACCGCTCGCTTGCGGCGCAAACCCCGGCTGCCTCGGCGGTCGATGCGCCAAACATCGTGCTGGTGTTGTGCGAATCCTTCACGGACGAAGCGTTTTTGGGGCAGGGCTTGCAGTTGAAGGAAACGCTCATGCCCTTTTACAGCGAGCTTTGCAAGCAGAGCGCCACCGGAAGGCTCTACGTGCCAAAGGTGGGCGGCGGCACAAGCGAAACAGAATTTGAGGTGCTAACCGGCCTGCGAAGTCAATACGCAGTTAACCCTTATGCCATGGGACTGCCGCCCCTTTGCAGCATCGCTACCGTGCTGCGCGGCCATGGGTACGAGGCCGCAACCATCCATTGGTATACGGGCGTTTATTACAACCGCTACCAAAACCTGAAAATGGAAGGGTTTGACGCGTTTTACACCACGGATACCACCACCCGCGCGTTTCAAAAAACCGGCATGTTCACCTCGGACGCGGAGCATTACCGCTCCGTTATGGAGCAGCTTCGCGCCACGCAGGAGCGAGATTTGATCTTCTGCCTGACCATGCAAAACCACGGCGGCTACGGATATGACGATTTTCGCGCCACCTATGGCGCGGACACGCCCTTTACCAATCAGCTGAGCGCGGGCGCTGAAAAGGTGATGGCGAACTACTGCTACCTGCTGCGCCAGAGTGACGCGGCCTTGCGCGAGCTGATCACCGCCCTGCAAGCGTTTGAGGAGCCGACAATGGTGGTGTTTTTTGGCGATCATTTGCCGCCCTTTGGCACGGATGTCTATGCGGAGCTGGGCATTCCGCTCGCGGGCGACAACGCGCACCGCACGCCGTACCTGATTTGGAGCAATCAAAGCACGCTGTCCCAAAAGACGGATTTATACGCCTATCAACTAGGCGCTTATGCGCTGACGCTGGCGGGCATGAACGATGACCCCTTCTTATCCCATGTGGAAAAGCTGCGCGCCGATGGCACAAACGAGGATGCGCTCTATGACCTGCTGAGCTATGACGCGCTCTTTGGCAAGCAGTACGCCTATCAGGAAGGCGGGCTTTCGCCCGCAAACGAGCAGTTTCAAGCGGGCGGGGAGATGTCGCTCTCCGGCTTTGACGCGGCCGCGCTGGGCGATTGGGTTTATCTGCGGCCACGGCTGCTCATTGGGCAGCAGGCGTACAAGCTCTGCGTGGACGGTCAGCCGCGCGACGTTCGCCGCGTGCAGCATACGCAAGAGCCCTTTACCTTGCAGTGCGTGATGACGCGCCCCAACGGCGTGCGCCTGAACGCGAGCAACCTCCTTGCTTATCAAAATACGGAGGATCTGCTTGCGCGTAGCGGCACGCTAGCATATGCGGAGCTTCCGTTGTGGCATTCCGGGTACGAGCTGGTGCGCAACCACTGGTATCAAGGGTATGCGGTATTTCAAAGCAGCGATGTTTTTGAAGCAACGCAAAGCACCGCCGTGCTGTTGGGCGGGGAATGCCTTGCTTGGCAGCCCACCTACGGCATCGGCGGTGCGGGACAGTATGCGTTGGATGAGGAGGGGCATCTGCTGATCGCGCTGGAAAAGGGGCAGCTTGCCCAATACGGCGGCATCACGCCGGAGGGTGCGCGGGCGCTGCTGGAAGCGCAAGGCGGCGCGCTGGTGCTGCTTGAGGATTGAGGCAGGGGCGGCGGTCGTTGCGCACAGAAGCGCACGGCAATGCCGCACAGCGC
>JAVVVJ010000001.1:108828-151062 GCA_036652695.1 Clostridia bacterium
CGCCTAGCGCCGCTGCGAAGGCTCCGCGCTCGCAAGCTGGCGCAGGGTCGCGCTTAGGCGCGCTACGTCGCCATCGGCAAAGCAATAGGCCTGCATGCCGCAAGCCTGTGCGCCCGCCGCGTTGCACGGCACATCGTCGATAAAGAGGCATTCCTCCGGGGCAAGGGCATAGCGCTGGCAAAGGCGCTCGAAAATGGCAAGGCTGGGCTTGAGCATGCGCTCCTCCGCGGAAACCAGCACCCCGCTGAATTGATGGAGATGCGGGATTTTGTACTGGTACTGGCGAAAGCGCGTGCCCGCGTTGGACAGGATATAGAGCTTGAAGCCGCGCGAAAGCAGCTCCTCTACCACCCTGTCCATGCCCGCCTTGGGCCAGAGCGCGTCCAAGTGCCAATCCACCATCAGGCGGGCGGCGGTATCGCGCAAGGCCTGCGTGTCAAGGCGCGCCTGTGCGCGGGCAAGAAGCTCCCGCTCGTCCAGCTCGCCGCCATCCAGCGCGAGCCAGTCCGGCGTGCTAAAAATCGCGGCATGAAGCAGGCGCGCGTCCTCCTCACTCGCCGCGTAGCGGCGGCAGGGAAGCAGGGGGTCATACATGAGCAGCACATTGCCCATGTCAAAAACGATATTGCGAATCATTTGTAGCTCTCCTCTTTCTTTGGTCATGGCTGGGGCGGGCTGGTCAGGCGCTTTAAAAACGCGGCGATCTCTGCCCATGCGTCCTTGCTTTCGGGCAGAAGGTCCAACGAGCCTTGAAACACATGAAACATGCCGGGATAGATGGTAAAGGTGCAGTCCACACCGTGGGCGCGCGCGTTTTGCGCAATGAGCTGGCTGTCGCTGAGCAAGATCTCCTCTCCCCCCGCCTGTAGCAGCATGGGCGGGAAGCCGATATAATCGCCAAACGTGGGCGACAGATAGGGGTCGCGTACATGGAGACCTTCGATATAGGTGGTGGGTACGCCTACGGGGGTGCTGCCGTCAAAGTCCTTTTTGGAAAGGCCGAAGGTGGGGTCATTGGTGGCGTTCGTCACATGCGATGGGCCGGAATTGCTCAAATCAGCCCATGGGGACATCGCAACCATGCCCAGCGGCATGGCGCTGCCGCTATCACGCAGGCGTAGGCAGAGGTTAAGCACCAAGTTGCCGCCCGCGCTATCCCCCGCCAGAAGAATCTGCTCCGGCGCGTAGCCCAGCGTTTGCGTAAGAAAGATCCACGCGTCCATCACGTCGTTTTGCTGGGAGGGATAGGGATAAGCGGGAAAGAGCCGATAATCCAGCGTAAAAACCGCCGCCCCGCCCGTCATATCGCAATAGCGCCGCGCAAAGACGCGGTACAGGTCGTTAAGCCCGGAGACAAACGCGCCGCCATGCAGCTGTAAAAGCGCATAGGGCGTGGCGACGTCCGCCTTGCGCAGCACCTCCATGGAGCAGCTGGGCAGGCGCACCGTGGTGGCTAGGTAGCCCTCGGGCGGTTTCCACGCGCTCACCTCGCCAAAGCGTTCGCCGGAACGGACGGATTCCTCCATCGGCAGGCGCATAAACAGGCGCAGCGTGCCGCTGCCCACCTGCCCCGGCAAGGAGACGTCCCAGCGCGGGCGGCTGAAATACAGCCCTCCGTAGGCGGTCAAAAACGCGCAAAGGTAACACAGCACCATATGCCAGCCGCGCCAATGCGGGGAATGGCGCACCCATAAAAGCCAAGCGAAGGCAAGCGCCGCAACGGCAAAGCCATACCAGCGCGCACCGATCACGGCAAGGGCGTAGATGATCGGCAGAAACACGAGCAGCGTGAGAAAATAAAATCGTTTGGGAACGCGCGGCTTTTCCAGCTTCGGCGGTGTGCTCATAGACCCTCCTAATCGGCGGGGTTTGGCCAGTTCAGATACGAGGATAGCGCCTTCAGCCGTTCCCGGCGGGCGGAGGCATCCGGCAGATAGCGCGCGACATGCGCGTGAAAAGCATGGGAATGATCGGGATGCGCGATATGCGCCAGCTCGTGTACAATCACGTAGTCGCAAAGCTCCGGCGGGCAATGGATGAGCGCGCTGTTGAGCCGCAGGTTGCGGCGGCCGCTCATGCTGCCCCAGCGCTTGCGCGCGTTGGTAAACGCGATGGTGGCTGGAGCAAGCTCCATGCGCTCCGCCCAAGCCTTCACGCGCGGGGTGAGCCATTCCACCGCGCGCCGGGTGCGCCACGCGCGCGCTTTCGCGGCAAGATCGCCGCCGGGGGGCAGCAGAAGCGCCCCATGGTAATCAATGCCAATGGGCGTATCGCAAAGCCGCAGGCAAAGCGCCCCGCCCAAATAGGCAAACGTCTCGCCCTGCGCCAAAACGGGTACGTCTCTGCCTTGCGCGCGCGCATGCGCCAGCGCCTGCTTGCTTGTGATCCAAGCCGATTTTTGCGCAAGGAAGCGCTCAATTTCGGCTAGAGGCATGCGCGCCGGAGCACGAACAATAAGCGCACCCGTGCCGTCAATTTCGATGGCGAGGGTGCGCCTTTGGGAACGGATGAGCCTGTAAGGGCTTGGCATAGAGGCCTCCCGCAAATCATTTGTAGCTGACCCAAAGTATGCGCGTTAGTCGAAATTGATGCCGGGGCAATAGCAGGCCGTGCGCACGAAGGTTGCGCCGCAGCTGCGTGCCAGCATGCGTTGGGCGTCGTTGCGGCGGATGACGTCGCTCTCCACATGCGTCGCCCCACGCTCCGCAAGCAGCTTCATGCCCGCCGCGATGAGCGTCTTACCCATGCCGAGGCGGCGGTAATTGGGCGATACATACATTCCCACAAGCTTGGCGGCGGCACCTTCGCCCGTAAAGGCGATTTCGCCCACCACATCGCTGCCGCGGCTCATGTACAGCGCCATAAAATGAGGCAAGCTCATGTAACGCTGCAAAAGCATCGGCTGCCACGCATCCAGCCGGTAGGCATTCATGCGCATCAAAAAAGCCTGCACCTCCGTGGGGTCGCCTAGCGGCACAAAGCCCATATCATAGCCCATGGGGGCGGCGGGGCGGGCGTTGGGCATATCCAGCGCAACCACGTCAATCGCGTCCGTCGCGTCAAAACCGCCTTCCAAATAGAAAGCCATCATGGGCGTATCCTGCGGGCTTAGCTGCGAAAAAAGCCGTGCCTTGAGCAGGGGGGTCTGCTCGCGAAGCTGCTGTGCGCGTGCCAGCAATGCGCCCAGCAGCATATCCCGTCCCGGACCTTTGGAGCGGATGCTGACAAACAGGTTGATGGGGCGCTCTGGAAACAGATAAGGATGATAGGTGTGGATCAGATACCCGTCCGCGACGGTCATGTTGGCACTATCGGAGATGTAGAAAAGGTTCTCCGGCGGCAGGCCGTTCACGCTTTGCGGGGGGTGGAAGACGTGCATTCGATCGGTCATCCTTTCCCAACGGGATTCCTTTGCGGCTCCGCTGTGGTAGTCGTTTTATTTTACCCCAATTCGGCAAGATATGCAAGTGCGATGATGACCGGCAAATAAAAACGGGCGGGGCGCGGCAATAAACCGGGCGAGCTGTTTACAGCTCGCCCGGCGAAACACGGATATTCAATTGCCTGCCTGCTCGATTTTTGGAAGAACCACCATCTATGTCATCGATCCTTGGATCGTGTAGGGGTATCCAATCAGTCGGTTACAGGAGCCACTTAAAATGTGGCTTACTCGTCGTCCAGTTCCTCATCCGAGTCAAAATCAGCTTGAACCACTTCAATGAGTTTTTCGAGCAGGTCTTCGTCTTCCACGGGCACGAATTCCTCGGTCTCCTCGCCGTCCTCTTCGCCTTGGATCACCTTCATAATATAGAGGTTTACGGCGTTATCGTCTTCGCCCTCTTCCTCGGCCTCGTGGTGGTCACAATGCTCGCAATCGCAGTCGCAGTCGCCGTCATGGGCGTCGCCAAGTACAACATACTCTTCGCCGTTGTAAAAGAAATAGCGAACCACTTCCAGCAGAACATTGTTACCCTCTTCATCGACTCCTTCGATGAGATCACGGCTTTCGTCCTCGGCGGCATCGCCGCCAATCAGCTGGTCTTCGCTGTTCAATGGAATCGCCTCGCTTTCTGTGCTTGTTTTCCAGCGCTTGCCGCGCTGCCCGGTGTGCCATAGGGATCTGGGGCTTCGCTTGCACCGGGCCATCAAGTGCCCGCCGTTACGAGACTCCCGCCGTGTCAACACAACCTGCGGTTGGCACTCAGCACTGGATGGGAAGCAATCTCTCATTTCCCTTTCCCTCTTGGCTTGGCTTTATTATATCCCAAACATGCCAATAGTACAAGGCTTTTTGCGCAAATTTTATGCTTGCCTTTGCGCTCAAATTGTGCTATTGTTTAAATGTTGGGGCAGGCTGATCAATGCTTGTCCTGTTTCTTTTGGAGCGGCTCAACGCTCCCATCCGGGCGTTCAACGCGCACGCTTTCCAGCACCTGCCGCGCGTTTTCCCGGAAACCCTCCAAATATTCTTGGCGAAGCGCCGCGCGTTCCACCTGTTCCTCGGCGGTCAGGTCACGTTCACGGCTCAAGCGTGTTAGCTCGTTAATGCGCTCAATTTTTTCGTGCTCCATTTGGTTTTTTTCATTCCTTTCAGCACTTATTGCTTTGATCGGTAGGGGAGGCTTGCAACATGGTTCAGGGAAAATGGCTTTGCGCGGGCGGCGATCTTTCACCCGCGCTCGCGCTGCGCACGCAGATCCTTGGCGTAGGCGAGGATGCGACCGATGAGCTGGCACAGCAGGTGCTGGTTTTTAACGGTGCGCAAGCCGTGGGTACCGCACGCCTGTGGTGGGCGGACGGCGCGTTTTGCATCGGCATGCTTTGCGTGCTGCCCCAGGAGCGCGGCAAGGGCTTTGGCGATTTGCTGATCCGGCTGCTGCTCTTTAAGGCGCTTACGCATGCGGCTACGCTCATCCGCGTTGACGCGCCCGCACCGCTTGTGCCCTTCTTTGCAAAATACGGCTTCCGTGCCGATGCGCTGGAGCTACCCGCCAATGGCAGCGTACCCATGTGCATGCGCGGGCAGGATGTGCAGTTAAGCCACTGCGGCGGCGGCTGCGATGGTTGCTCGCAAAGAGAGTAGCGGCTTGGGCTACTCCTTGATGTCGAGCTTCTTTTTGAATACCCATTTGCGCTGTAGGTAGTAGCTTAGGAAGAAGAGCGCGATATCTACCGGCAGCTTAGCGGCGTTATCGCTCCAACCCAGCCAAAGGTGCATGCTGCTGGTAAGCCCGGCGGAAAGCAGCATGATCAGGAAAAACACGCATAAATAGCGGGGAAAGGTTTTTTGAACCGATGCCTCGTTTGAAAAAACGAATTTGCGGTTGATAAAGAAGTTCGTTACGCCGGAGAACACCCGCGCCACGATGGTTGCCGTGGCGATGCGCGCCGATATTTGCATGAGCAAAAACCGAAAATCGTAATCCAGCGCGGGCACATAGGCCTTGAACAGGTTGTTAAGCAGCAGGTAGCTGCCGTAATCGATGCCAAAGCAGACCAGCGATGCGCTGATGAAGCGGAAAAAGCCGCCAAAGATAACGCCATAAATGCGCAGGCTATCGTGAAAGGCACGGAAATGGCTGCCCGCGTTGTTGTTTTCATAGACGGTTTCAATCGGCAGCATGCGCATGGGAAGCTTCAGCCCCGCGCATTCGATGAGCATATTCATTTCGTACTCGTAGCGTTCGCCGCGCACCGCCAGCATCGTGGGCAGCAGCTCGCGCGCAAAGCCGCGAAGGCCGGTTTGCGTATCGCCCACCCAGCGCCCGTACAGCAGCTTAAACACCACCGAGGTAATGCGGTTGCCCATGCGGCTTTTGGGCGGCACGTCCGCCTGTGAAAAATTCCGCGTGCCAAGGAGCAGCCCCTCGTGGTTGTGCTCCAGACTTTCTAGCATGCGCAGCACATCGTTCACGGTGTGCTGACCATCGCTGTCCGCCGTGATGATGATCTGCTGCTCCGGGCACTCCTCTTGCACCCACGCCATGCCCCGCTTGAGCGCCACGCCCTTGCCCGCATTTGGGGTATAGGAGAGCAGATGCACCTGATCGTCCTGCGGGATGCTTTCAAAAAGCGCGCGGCTTGCTTCGCCGCTGCCGTCATCAACAATGATGATTTTGCCAATGCCCGCGGCCTTGAGCGCCGCCACATAGGGCGGGAGGCGGTCGTCCGGCTTATAGGCAGGGATGACGACGGCGGTTTCCTTTGCGTTATTCATTTGCACAACCTTCATCCTTTCGTTGTCAAGCTTTTGGTTAATTGCGTATTTCAGTATCCAAATAATCCGTCAAAAGGGGGGCGTAATCCTCGCCTGTATATTCGGCCAGCAGCGCTTCAAAATCCGCGCGCGTGGCGCGGGAAAAGGCGAAGCGCTCTGCATAGCGCCGCAAAAAGCCGTCCAGCCCGCTTGGCATGGCGCGATCCAGCGCGCATAGCGCCGCCGCGCCCCGGTTGTACACCACCAGCGCATATTCGCTCATGCTGCTGAAAAAATCCAGCGGCGCACCGGGGGTTATGCCGCGCGGAACGGTTACGCGCATGGCTGATTCCACGCGCGTGGCCTCCAGCTCGTCGCGTTCGGCGCGGCCATGAACGGCCTCTGTGTAGCGCAGGAGGCTGAACTCGCAAAGCGCCTCGTCTTGCCATGCTTGGTTGATGGGGTCGCTGCCGACCATGGCGTACCACCATTGATGCGCCACCTCGTGCGCCACCACATATTCCAGCGCTCGCCCGCCCGCCGCTAGCTGGGAGGAGGCGATCATCACATGCGCGGGGTATTCCATGCCGCCCAAAGGAAAGTCGATTTCGCTTACGGTGAGGCTCGGATAAGGGTACGCGCCGTAGAGCTTTTCAAAGGTACGCAGCGCCTTGCGCGCGTAGCCCAGCGCCTCCTTGGCTGCGTTGGCGGCTTGCGCATAAGCGCTCACCAGCACGTCGCCCTCCATGGCCTGCGCCGCGTGGTAGCGCTCGCTGAGCGTAAAGGCGAAATCCCGCGCCGCGAGCAGCGAAAAACGATAGGTGACAACGCCCTGCCCATGCTCCGCGACAGGTTCGCCGCTTCCCGCGATCTGGTAGCCCTCCGGTGCGGTGATGCTCACGGTGTAGTTGGCGCAGTCGCTTAAGAAGGGATCACCCACGGGCGCATAGGCATCGGTGCGATACGCACCGTCCTCATATACGGCGGGGATGGCAAAGGCGTTGCCCAGCGCCCAAATGTCGCTGTTCACGCCAAAGCGGTACGCCGCCTTGGGCACATAGACCGTATAGCGCAGTGTGAGCGTGAGCGTTTCGCCCGGCAGCCAGCTTGCATTCAGCGGCAGCAGGAGCGCCGTTTTGGCGGCGTCAAGGTAGCGATAGCCTACCGGCGCACCCTGCGCGGCATGGCCGTCAGGCGCTTTTTGCGCAGGGGCAAGCAGCGCCTGCGCCTCGCTGATCACAAGCGCGCCAAAGGAAAAACCATTGGGATAGCAGCGGCTGTAAAATTCATCGGTGGCGCAGGGCGAGGTTTCGGCGCTCTGAAAGGCGTTCGGCCACGTGCGAAGCACCGCGCTGTCGCGCGCGTCCGCGCCCCGGTTGACCAGCACCAGCCTCTGCCATACGCTTAACGAACCCGCGTCCGGGTTGAAGACCGCCTCAATCACAATGTTGTCCAGCCCCTCTGCCGCCGCAAGAAGCGCGGGCTTTGGCGCGTTTGGCACAAGGGCGGGCGCGGAAAACAGCGTACACGCCAGCCATATGGCGGCTAGGAGCGCGCAAAGCCCCAGAGCGATCCACAGCGCAATGCGCCGTTTCGACTTGCGCATCAGATCAACGAGCCTATGTTGCCAAGCAGCACAAGCATGCGCTGTAGCACGCCGCTCATGAGCATGCCGCCTACCAAACCAATCAGGAGCGCGGTCAGCGTCATGCTAATGCAAATGCAGAGGATGCGCGCGGGCAGGAGCTGCGCCTCGGAGCGTCCCGTGACCGCTGCAAACAGGGTGCTCATCTGCGCGTAGCTCACCGCAAGGCCGCAGGCAATCGCCAGCAGGGAGAGCCACGGCGTCAGCAAAGAAAGCAGCATCGCGGCAAGCACCACCGCCACCGTCGGCAGCGTCGTAATGGCGCAAAGCCCTAGCAGCAGCTCCCAAGAAAAGCGCGTTTTGCACACAGTGCAGAGGTACACCGTCATCACGGCGGCGTTGACGAGCATGGCAAGCAGCTGGCAAAGCGCCGCAATGCCGCCTACCGAGGGCGCGATTCGCCCCGCGATATAGCTGATGCCTTGGTTCATGGAGGCCGTGCTGCTTGCGACGCTGACGCCCGTGAGCGAGGAAATGGCCACGAGCAGCAGACCAATCACACTGCGCATGATCATCATGCCGCCCAAGAAGCTCAGGAGCAGCACCACGCCTGTAACCACTGGGCAGGTGAGGTGGTCGCGCCGCTCCAGCATGCCGCGCAGAACCTCCCCCGGGTGGCGGAAGCTATCCAAAAACGCGCGAGGCAGCTCGCTTAATGTGTTGAGCAGCACGTTTTCACCGCGCTCGGTCTGCTGACCGTACACATAGGGCGGCTGATAGCCCGTGGGGTAGCTCTGCTGGCTGTATTGGGAGTAGTTTTGCTGATACGCGCCCGGCTGAAAGCCTTGCTGGGGGTTGGCAGGCTGTTGATAGCCGCCATAAGCGCCCGGGTAGCCGGCAGGCGGCTGTTGACCGGTGGGCGCATAGCCTCCCATTTGTTGTGGATCAAACCCCGGCTGCCCCGGCGTGCCAAGCGGGGGATAGCCCATTGGAGCGCTGGGCTGGCTGTAGCCAGCCATCACCGGTTCGTTGCATACCGGGCAAAACATAGCGCCCTGCGGGAGTAAGCTGCCGCATTTTGGACAGTTCATCACATGCCTCCTAAAAACGATCTATTCCGTTGCACATCATAGCATGCGCGTCTGCGCCGCGTCAACTTGCGGCCGCTGGCGTCGCCGCCGCATAGGGGATCAAAGAGCGATCCAGCAGGTACAGCCGCATGCCGCCTTGCTCCACAACCTGATCGGCAGGCAAGGTGCGCAGGTAGGTATCCAGCGTGGAAAGCGCATAATAGCGCTCGTCCCAGAAATCGGCCTCGGTGGCGAGCACTGCGACGTTCATTTCCCGCAGCGCCGCGCCTACCTCCTCCAGCGGCAGGTTCATCAGGGGCACAATGGGGTTGGAGGTGAGCACATAGCCGCGCCCGTCAATCGCATACTGGTAGCCTACGCGCGTGAGCAAAATCCGCTGATCCTGCGCCACATGCTCGCTGACGCGCCGCAGCTGTTCATACTGGCTGCGAAAGCCGTTGTCCAGCAAAATGCTTTCGCTTTCCATCACGTCCCGGCTGTAGCGGTAAAACGTGTTGGTATATCCGGTTTGGTTTAGCCCCTTCACGGTGCCCAGCACGCACAGCGCCGCGCATAGGTAGGCAGGCAAGCGCCTGCAAAGCATGCGCAACGCGCCGCTCCTGTCGCTCGCGCGGAGGCGCTCCACTAGCCTTCCCCCATGCGCGCTCAACCAGCCGCACAGGCTGGGCCACGCGCTTTGCATTGCCGCAAGCCCCGCGCAGATCATGACCGCCGCCAGCATAAACCATTGTAGCGTATAGCGTTGCAGCTGCAAAAACGCGCCAGAAAAGCTGTAGAGCTTGCTATCCAGCACACCTGTCATGGGCGCGAGCGTGCATAGCGTGAGCAGCGCACAGTACAGCAGCGGCGATAGCGCGCCGCGCATGGAGGGGTTGTTGTCGCTGAAAAATACGGCGATTGGGCCGTCCTTGGGCAGCGCGGCGCGAAGCTCCCGCTCCTTGCGCCCAAGCGAAAGCCGCCGCCATAGGAGAACTGCCAGCACGCACGCGATGGCGATCAGCGCGATGCGCAGCCCATATACGCCAATGGGCGTAGCGTAGCCCATCAGCACATCGCTATGCGCCTGCCAAAAGCTCACGTGCGTGGTGGTCGCCTCCAGCTTGTATTCGATTTGCATATAGGCGTTATACCATGGTGCGCTGGTATAGGTGGTCATCAGCCGCCATGGCGACAGCTCGCCCCATGTGGTAAAGCACCACAGGTTTCCCAAAAAGGCAATGACCGTGCCGACCGCCCCCGCAAGCGCGATGCCGATGGCGCCCAGTAGCGTGCGTCCCGCGCGGCGGTCACGGAGCAGCAAGCTTTCCAGCCAGCGCCACAGCACCCACGCCATCACAATGAAGGGCAGCACCACAAAGCACACCACATGCGCGCTCATCACCGTGAAGCATACCAGGAGCGATAGCGCGAGCCGCCCCACATATTGTTTCCAATTGCCCAGCGGTTCAAGCCCCTCAAATACGAGCATGCTCAAAAATAGCGCGAGGATTCGCCAGATGTCGCGCGGCGCGGTGGCGACGGAATCGTACAGGTTGGGCACCAAATTCAGCAGCACCACGCCCAGCAGCACCCACGCTTTGCGCTCGCGGCAGCAAATCAGGAGCAGCGCTAGGTAGGCCGCCGCCGCGTAAAAAATGAGCAGCCCAAGCCCTGTAAAGGCGGGCTTATCATTTGGGTAGCCAACCGCCCCGCCCGTATGGAACAGGCCGTAGCTCATGTATAGCTCCAGCGAGGGGAAATGGCTGTGACCGCGAAACTGGCCGGTCAAGTCGTTCTTTTCCAAAAGCTCCGCAAGGCTGCGGTCGTTACAGAAGCGCTGAGCGAGCGCCATGTATTCCCCCGCGTCTCCCCCGCCAACGCAGCGCATGCTCGAGCAAAGGCGCACGCACACCGGCGCCAGCAAAATGACGATGCAGAGCGCAAAGCACAGCGCGATCAGCGCGGGCTTGTCAAACCGGCATACGCGGCGCGCGAACCGCCACCCGCGCAAAAGCAGCGCGGGGATGCGCCGCGCGCGCCTGAAAAGCATCAGGAGCAGGCACAGGGCAGCCAGCGCGGGCGGCGCGCCAATGAACACAAGCCGCGGCGCTTGCGGCCACACAAGGCCGAGCAGCAGCATCCAAAGGTATTGCACAAACGGCGTGGCGGCAACGCCCGTAAGCACGCACGCCACGCGGCTCTTTTTGCTGAACCAGCGGTGCGCCCCAAAGAGCGCGCCGAGCGCCGCCGCCTGTAAAACGCAGCTGAGCAGGAAGAGGTTGCGCCAGCCGTTGCCCACGTCAAGCCAAGTCATCAGCCGTTCCTCCCCGCTTTGGCGAGCCGATCCATTTCGGCTAGATAATAGCTGTTGATATCCACTTTTTCCGCCAGCAGCTTCGCCTGCTTTTGGCGCCCCAGCGCTTCAAGCTCCGGCAGCTGCAACAGCGCCTCGGCCTGCGCGGTGGCGCGCTCGTAGCGATCCTCGCCATCGTTGAAGTTGTAAAGCAGATGGAAGCGCTCGCACTGCTCCCGGGTGCTGCCGGATACGATGGTGTTCACGTACAGCGCGTGCGTGCCCAACACCACGGCCTCGCTGGCCATGGTTGCTCCCTCGCTGTACACCAAGCGCGCAAACGCCAGCACATGGTGGATCAGCGCATAGGGAGTGGTGAGCAGGTTGGGCTTGAGCGCATCGGGCAGCTTGCCCTCGGCGCTCACGTATACGCGGGCATATTTCTCCAGCCTTCGCACCAGCGCGAGCTTGCCCGCATCGTCCAGACCCTTCTTGCCAATATCGTGGCTTGCGTTCCATGCCACAAACCGCACCAGAATGTACGGCTCATCGGGCTGAAAGCCAACGTCGCGAAGCTTTTGGCGCTCGGGCGTAAACACGGAGGGGTGCAGGTAAAAAAGCTCCTTGTAGGTATCAAGGCGCTCCTGACGAGGGCCTAAATCGGTTAAAAAGGTGCGCGGCGTAAGGATTTTAGTGGAGAGGTGCTTGCAGATGCGCAGGCTGAATTTGCTGACCTCCGTATCCTCGTAGATGAGGTGGGGCTTGCGGCTCACCCACGCGGCCACCGCCATCATGGGGGAGGCGCGGCCAATCAAAATATCGGGCTGAAAGCGAAGCGCGCGCCACGCGAAGCGCACGCAGAGGCTTGTAAACAGCCAGCCCTTTTCAATCACGTTTTTGCCCGTGCTGCGGGCGCAGAGCAGGTAGGGGATGTCAAAGCTTTGCAGCAGCGTGGTGTTGCCGTCCTTTTCCGCCACAAGGGAAAGCACCTCGTCACCACGCGCGTGCATGCGCTGGAGGATATTGCGAAACTGATGCACCCACGCGGGATGCTGAAAACAAATCATCGCCTTCATCGTTCTGGCTCTCCGTTCTCGCAGGATTCCTGCCGTTTCTGTGCGTGCTCGCACTCCATCTTGCGCACGCGGTACTGCACATCCTCCAGCAGCTTGCGGTTATCGCTGATAATATCCGCCTGTATGCCGGAAATGAAAATTTGCACGCCGATCATCAGCAAAGCGGAGCATAAGATCAGCGATTGCACATGCCCGTTGCCGGTGCCGGAAAAGAAAAACACCAAAAAACGCACGCCAAGGATGACGCCCAGCAAAAAGAAAATGGAACCGATCATGCCAAAAAAGCGCATGGGCTTGTACATGGCAAACGAGCGCACAATGACCGTGGACGAGCGCTTCATATAGCGCCACATGCTGCTGAACAGCCGCGAGGGGCGAAGCTCGGGGTTTGTGCGCACGGGCACGCTTAAAATGGCGGTGTTGTTCCAACCCGCCTGAATGATGGTTTCCAAGGTATAGGTATATTCATTGACCACGTTGAGGCGCATCGCCGCCTCGCGGCTATAGGCGCGAAAGCCGCTAGGCGCGTCGGGTACATCGGTATTGGAGGCCACGCGCACGACCCAGCTGCCCAAATGCTGAAAGAGCTTCTTGCGCGCTGAAAAATGCTCCGTTTCATCAATCGGGCGCGCGCCGATCACCATATCCGCCTTTTCGTTGAGGATGGGGCGCACGAGCTGTTCAATATCCGCGCCGCAGTATTGGTCATCCGCGTCCGTATTGACGATGATATCCGCGCCAAGCTGCAAGCAAGCGTCAATGCCAGCCATAAAGCCGCGCGCCAGCCCCTTATTCTGCTTGAAGGATACGATGTGGTTGACGCCCCATTCGCGCGCCACCTGCACGGTGGCATCGGTGGAGCCGTCGTTGATAATCAGCACCTCTAGCCGATCGATGCCTTCGATCCTTTTGGGCAGATGCTCCAGCGCTACACGGAGGGTTTCAGCCTCGTTATAGCAGGGAATTTGAATGATCAGCTTCATTTGCATGCACTCCCTTGTTGGTTGTTGAGGGGGCTGCGCACAGCCACAAGAGCAGCGGCGCGCATAGGTACAAAGGCATTGCGTAACGGAAGTAGGCGTTGACCGCCGAAAGCAGGCAGCCCGCAAGCGTGAACAGCGCGGGCACTGCGGCGAGCAGGTAACGGCGCTTGCCGCGCTTGAGCAGCAGCGCAAAGGCGAACAGGGTGATCCAGCCATAGAGCCCGGGCGCAATGAGCACGCGGTAGGGCGCGAAGGCCGTCAAGCCATCGGTAAAAGCCTTGAGCGCGTCGGAGCGGGGGTTGATGGAAAACGCAAACTTGCCCTCCAGCCCCGTGGTGCGCCCTTGACTGCCAATGAGCAGCGTTGGCTTGATGGTGGATAGAAAGCCCGGGTAGAGGTAGCCGTAGGTGTTATGAAAGGTGGCGCTTAGGCAGGTGGCGGGGTGCGTGCGAAGCAAGGAGAGCCAAGTCTGCCAAAAGGCGTGCTTCTGTGCGGCGGTCGCGTCCTCGCGCCACAGGAGCTTGATGGGATCGCTGAGCTCGCCGTTGTAGGCGGCGTGAAGCTCCTCCAGCGGCAGCACGCCGTTGATGGCCTCGGCATCGGCGGCGGAAATCGACTCGCTGGCCACCACGCGCGCCACCTGCTGCAAGGGGATGGAGTAATTCTCGGTTTCCGGCATGGGCAGGATATGAAGCGCCGGAATCACAAGGAGGTGGAGCGCAAGGAATACCATAAGCGTGCAGCCAAGCGCGGCGGTTGGGGCAAGCCACAGCCGGGGCGGCATCCCGGCTGCGCTCCGCTTTGTGCGCAGGGTCCAAAAAAGCAATAGCGCCAGCGTCAGCAGCGCCAGATATACGCCGGGGTTTCGCGTAAGCGCGCAAAGCACGGCGGCTAGGCAAAGCCCCACGATTTGGCTTGGCGCGGGGCGTTCCCCGGCAGACGTATGCAAAAGCCGCCATACGCAAAGCGAAAGGTACAGCACCGCCATGGCAAAGTTGGTATCCTTGCCCACGCAAAACGCAAACAGCGGAAAGATGGGGCAAAGCGCGTAAAACGCGAGCGAGCCCCAGCACAGCCAGCGCGGCGCGGCGCTCAGCGCCATTTCGCAAAGCAGCGTGCCCAGCAGCCATGCCATCAGCAGCGCCTGCGTGCAGCAGTAGAGCGCAACCGTAACATCCCCACTGGCAAACAGCAGGCCGATGCGGCGGCAGACATCGATCAGGAAGGTTTGAAAGATGGGGTTCCCATTGGAAAGCGGCACAACGCCAAGGATTTCCCTGAGCTGGGTGAGGCTGTCGTTGCTGACCACGCCGGGAAAGGTGCAGGCGTACCACGGAAGCCAGCATAGCAGGAGCGCGGCTGCAAAGCAGGGCGCAAGGATGCGCGGCGGCAGGCTCAAAACGCGGCGTGCAAGGCGGGTGGGGGCGCGCTCCTGCGGTGCGGCGGCTTGTTTGGCAATCGCCGCGCGCGGCTTGTCCAGCGCGAAAGCCAACGCGCGCATGGCGGCAAAATAGGCGAGGCTTTGCCCGGCAAAGGCCAGCAGCGCCTTTGCCTTGTGCGCGAACACCAGCTCCGCCGTGCCCAGCGCCAGAAAGCTTTGCCCCAGCACGCGCACGCCCGCGAACAGCGCGGCTAACAGCCAAAAGCGAACGCCGCGCAGACGGGCGTTTTCCCGCGGCTGCGCAAGCCACGCGGCGTACGCAAGCCACAAAAGCGCAAACCCAGCGGCGCAGCTTACGGCGTTGAGCAGCGTGAAAGCGGCGGCTTGAGAGGAAAGCGTTATCACAAACGCGGGGAAGGTAAGCGCCGCCAGCAGCAAGGCCCACGCGGCGGGCCTCCAATGGCGGGGCGGAGACTTTGACACGCGCGGCACCTCCCATGCGACAAAATATTTCAGCTAATGATAACTTTTTTTGTGAATGATGTCAAACGGATGTTGGCGCGGCCTAAGGCCGCCATAGCCCACGGTACGGGGCTTTTACGCGGCTTTTGCGGCGGCTATGCGCGTCAAGCGGCGCATAACCGCCGCCGCCGCCGCATACAATATTCTGCGATCGCCTTTGACATCACGCGAAAAGTGCGATACAATCAGTCGTATAAGGTCACACGCACAGCGGGCAGCGTGCCCATCCCTCCAGAGAGGAGTGATCCCCATGGATGCGGAAACTCGTGAAAGGCTGCTAAATCAGCTAAGGGAAAGCATACCCAAAAAGCAAATCATCGAAAACGCACCCATGAGCCGCTATACCACTTTGCGGCTAGGCGGCCCGGCGGAGCTGTTGGTGGAAATCGCCACGCCCGATCAGCTAACGGCCGCGTATCAGGCGGCGGAGGCGCTGCATGTGCCGGTTTTGCCGCTTGGCAACGGAAGCAATTTGCTGGTGCGCGATGGCGGCGTTCGCGGCGTGGTTTTGCATTTGGGCGACCTGTTTGCCAGCGTCAGCGAGCCGGCGCCCCTGCCGGATGGGCGCTTTGCCCTTTCTGCGCAGGCGGGCGCGACGCTTCAAAAGGTGTGCAACGTCGCGGCAGACTATGCGCTTACGGGGCTTGAGTTCGCCTCCGGCATACCGGGCACGGTAGGCGGCGCGGTCTATATGAACGCGGGCGCGTATGGCGGCGAGATGAAGGATGTGGTGACCACCGTAACCGCTATCGACGCGGCGGGCAGCGTTGTGGCCTTTGAGGGCGACGCGCTGCGCTTTGGTTATCGCACAAGCGCGTTCAATCAGGAAAACAGCGGGCTTGCGGTCACTTCGGTAACGATATGCCTGCGCCCGGGGGATGAGGATACCATCCGCGCCACCATGCGCGAGTTCTCCTCCCGCCGCCGCGAGAAGCAGCCCATCAGCGTGCCGAGCTGCGGCAGCACCTTCAAACGGCCGGAGGGGCAGTTCGCGGGCACGTTGATTGATGAATGCGGCCTCAAAGGCCTCCGCATTGGCGGGGCGAGCGTATCCGAGCTGCACGCGGGCTTTTTGGTTAATGATGAAGGCGGCACAGCGGCGGATTTTTTGGCGCTGATCGCACAGGTGCAGCGCGTGGTGTGGGAGCAAAAGGGCGTCATGCTCCAGCCCGAGGTGCGCATTGTGGGAGAGGAAACGCTTGTGACGCTTGCGTAGCACAAAAGAGGGGGAAAATCGATGCACTATCTGATTCTGACCGGTATGAGCGGCGCGGGCAAGACCGTAGCTCTGCGATATTTGGAAGATATGGGTGCCCTATGTGTGGACAACCTGCCGCCCATGATGGTGGTACCCTTTATGGAAGCGTGCCACAACAGCACCTTGCACAACCCCATCATTGCCATTGCGGCAGACGTGCGCTCCGGCGAATTTTTTGACGCCAAGGCCGTTACCAAGATGATCGACGAGGCGCGCACCGTTGGTTTCCACATTGATACCTTGTTTGTGGAGGCAAGCGATGATGTGCTTGTGAACCGCTACAAGGAAACCAGGCGCGACCATCCGCTTACCGGCGAAGGGCTTTCGCTGGAGGAGGCCATCCGTGAGGAGCGCAACCGCCTGCAGCCCCTGCGCGAAACGGCGAACCACCTTTTTGATACCAGCAACCTGCGTCCCCGCGCTTTGCAAAGCAAGCTTTCCGAGCTTTTGCGGCATGCGGATGACGAGCCCTTGCTGCGCATTGAAATTCTCAGCTTTGGCTTCAAGCGCGGCATTCCTCGCGAGGGGGATTTGGTATTTGACGTGCGCTTTTTGCCAAACCCCTTCTATATTCCTCAGCTGGGGAATCATACGGGGCTTGACCCGGACGTGAGGGATTTTGTGTTAAGCCACCCCGTAACGCAGGAATTCCTGAAGCGCTGCATGGACATGCTCCAATTTTTGATTCCGCATTACATTGCCGAGGGCAAGCACCGCTTGGTGATTGCTATTGGCTGCACGGGCGGCGCGCATCGAAGTGTTGCCATTGCCGAGTACATCAATGTGCAGCTCAAGCTATTGCATTACCGCACCGCCGTGAACCACCGCGATATTGCCATTGAGCAAGCGCATTGGGCCGCAAAAAGCGAGTATGAAAAAGAATGACGTTTAGCGGAAGCTCCTGTGATGAATGCGCAACGGAAGGGTCAAATCTTTGTGACTTTTTGACGCGTAGCGGCGCAAAGCAGCCATCTATAGGCTGTATAGGCAGAAATAAAAAAGATTTTTCATGTAAACCCTCTAACCGAAAACAATTTCTGTACAACAAAGAATGACAAGGCTTTCCCGCGGAGGCGCAGACGCGCCTCCGTCATTTTTTTTGACCATACGTCAGAAAAACTGTGTAAGACAAGGCTGATCAACGAAAAAAGCTGGACGTTTTTTGTATTTTTTTCAAATTGAAACCGCTTAATGTGTCGCATTGTAAAATATTCGTTCTATTAATCACGAAAAACACAAGGCGCGCCGTTGTTGTGATATAATGCGGAAAAAGGGATAAGAGCGGCCTTTTTTTGAGGTTTCAGCCTGTGAAAAACGGTAGGAGGAATGTGAAGTGCACAGTACACGGGTCCTCGTTGTGGACGATCATAGCTCACTGCGAAAGACAATGGCGGAGTTTCTACGAAAGCAGGAAGGCATCGATATCGTCAAAGAGGCTGGTAATGGGGTGGAAGCGCTGAAGCGATTGAGCGAGGAGCGTTTTGACATTCTAGTGACAGATATCGTAATGCCAATGATGGATGGGTACACGCTGCTGGAGGAAATGAAGCGCTTGCAGCTAAACCCCGTGCCTAAGGTGATCGTGGCAACCGCCCTTGGCCGTGATGATTTTGTGCTACGCGCCGTACAAATGGGCGTGATGTTCTACCTTGTAAAGCCCTTTGAAGTGGAGCATCTATTGGGACATATCAAAGAAATCCGCGAAAGCGAGGCGGGCATGCCCGTTGCCATGCGCACCGCTGTAGCGCCCGCCAAGGTTGTATCGCTGGATGAGCGCCTGAGCAGCCTGTTTTTGACCATTGGCATTCCTGCGCATATCAAGGGCTATCATTTTCTGCGCGAAGGCGTCAAGATGGTTGTGGACAATCCGGACGTTATCAACCGCATCACCAAGGAGCTTTATCCCGGGATCGCCAAGCATTTTGGCACCAGCGCGAGCAAGGTGGAGCGTGCCATTCGCCACGCGATTGAAGTTGCGTGGAACCGCGGCAGGATTGAGACTTTGAACAATATGTTCGGCTGCAAGGTTTGCACGCCGGAGGATAAACCCACCAATGGCGAGTTCATCGCCATGATCGCCGACAAGCTCAGCTTGGAAAGGACGGCGTAAGGAAGGGTAGACGACGCCCATGCGATGCTGTGCGGCGGCTGCCGCATGGCGGGGAAGCGTGCGTATATCACAAAGCTGGGCGACCATTGGTCGCCCAGCGCCTTTTTTTGAATTCATGCCAGCCGCGTTCATCATGCGGGGGAACGCGGCGTTCGCTAGCGCTCATCCAGCGAACGCGCTCCAGCAGCTCTTTGAAAGAATCCTTACCAAATGCGGAAATTCGTGGCGTGCTTGGAGTTTACACAATAGCCCACAGAAATAATAGCATCAAGGGTATCAAACTTTTTCTTGCGCCCTCTTGTTGAACTACCGAGAAATCCTCGGCAGTTGCCGACTCACTCAGTTCACCCTCTGCGTAAATATTTTTTAGGTGCAGAGATATAGTATCCGATGAGCAGTCGAAAAGCGCAGCCATTATCTTTTCCTCCATTTCGATTCTGAGGCTTGACAGATCCGTGCCAGAGCATCAAAATCTGGACGTTTCATATTGCGCTTACAATCATTGTTGAGCTGTGTCCTCTGGAGAGCAGCCTTTTTAAAAGACAAAAAAACAGGCGACTGCCGCGGACGCAGGAAAAAAAGCCTTTCCTGTCCGCCACAATCGCCTGTGGCATGCGCTCTGCGCTCTATGCGCAGCCGCGCTCCTCTTCATGCGGTTACGCTCTGCGCTCTATGCACAGCCGCGCTCCGCAATCGCGTATCCAGCCGTTGTTCGCTTTGCGCCCCATGTGCCCGATGCGCCCCGCGCTTACGCCAGCTTCAGCCGATACCCACATTTATACACAGTTTCAATGTACTCGCCGCCCAGCTTCTTGCGTAGCCGCTGCACATGCACGTCCACGGTGCGCGTTTCCCCAATGCTCTGGTAGCCCCAGGCCTTGCGCAGCAGCTGCTCGCGGCTCACGGGCATATCGGGCTTTTCCATCAGCGCCAGCAACAGCGCAAACTCCTGCGCCGTCAGCTCCACGCGGCGGCCGTCCAGTAACGCCACGCGTTCCTTTTCATCCAACGCGATCTCGCGCAGGGAACCGGTTTCCTCAAGCAGCGCATTTACCTTTGTAAGCAGCCCCTTGGTGGAGAACGGTAGCGTAAGCACATCCGAACGCCCTGCGTACAGCGCGCGCAGATGCGCGCTCATCTTGCGATCAGCGGTCAAAAACAGCACCGAGCAGCCGCGGCGCAGGAACTGTTCAAACAGCGGGCGGCACGCCGTCCACTTCAAGCGCGCATCCAGCAAAATCAGCGGATGGCTATCCGCACGCAGCTCCTCCAACTCGGCATTGTTTTCATTGCAGAGCCGTACGTCCAATTTCTCTTTCCCCAAAGAGTCGCAAAGGCGCTTTGCAATGCTTTCGTCGGGTTCGTAGATCAAAATGGTTGCCATGCGATCACCTCACATCTATTATGACGAAACAACTTGTCCATTTGTTGCACATTATGTGAACAAACTGAAACAAAATCTAAAAACATGGCTTTTTTCTTTCGTCCGCGCGCCTAGCAAACAGGCAAAAGGGCTTGCGCGGCTTGCTTTTTTTGATTGACACCCCCATTGCTTTCCTCTATAATAAGCAAGCGTCCTTTGCCGCCAATGGCGGTTCAAAATACACGCGATTGTTACGATGATAAGGAGAGAACATCGATGAAAACGTACAACTCTGCCGAGCTTCGCTCGCTCTTTCTCAAGTTCTTTAAGGATCATGGGCACGCGGTGATCTCCAGCGCGTCCATCATTCCAGAAAACGATCCCACCGTGCTTTTCACCACGGCGGGCATGCATCCCCTAGTGCCTTACCTGATGGGTGCGAAGCACCCCGCTGGCTGCCGCCTGACCGATGTGCAAAAGTGCGTGCGCACTGGCGATATCGATGACGTGGGCGATTTTAGCCATCTCACCTTCTTTGAGATGATGGGCAACTGGTCGCTTGGCGATTATTTTAAAGAACAGATGATTCCTTGGAGCTGGGAGTTCCTCACCAGCCCCGATTACCTTGGCCTGCCCAAGGAAAAGCTTGCGTTCTCCGTGTTCGCTGGCGATGCGGATTGCCCGCGCGATGAACAGAGCGCCCAGCTTTGGCGCGATTGCGGCGTTGCCGACGATCATATTTTCTTTTTGCCAAAGGAAAACAACTGGTGGGGGCCTGCCGGCCTCACGGGTCCCTGCGGACCGGATACCGAGATGTTCATCATTACCGATAAGGAGCCTTGCGGGCCGGATTGCTCCCCCGCCTGCTCTTGCGGCCGCTATTTGGAGATTTGGAACGACGTGTTCATGCAGTACAACAAGCAGCCGGACGGCAGCTTTATCCCGCTTGCGCAAAAGAATGTGGATACCGGCATGGGGCTTGAGCGCACCATTTGCGTTCTCAATGGCAAAAAGAGCGTTTACGATACCGACCTCTTTGCGGATATCCTTGCCAAAATCGCTGAGCTTTCCGGCAAAACCTATCAAAGCGATGCCGAAACCACCAAGGCCTTCCGCATCATTGGCGATCATATGCGCACGTCCACCTTCATCTTGGGCGACGATCGCGGCGTGAGCCCCTCCAACGTGGATCAGGGCTATGTGCTGCGCCGCCTCATTCGCCGTGCCGTGCGTTACGGCATGGGCATTGACATGCCCGATGGCTTCACCTGCGAGGTCGCAAAGGTGATCATCGAGCAATACAAGGATGTCTATCCGGAGCTCAAGCGCAACGAGGCCTTCGTGCTTGAGCAGCTCATGCTGGAGGAGGCGCGTTTTGCCCGCACCCTCAAGCAGGGCAATAAGGAGTTTGACAAGCTATCCGAGAAGGTTGAAAACAACCTGATTGATGGCCTCAGCGCCTTTCACCTCTACGATACGTACGGCTTCCCCGTAGAAATGACCGTTGAGCTTGCCAGCGAGCGCGGCCTGCGCGTGGATATGGAGGGCTTTGCCGAGTGCTTTAAAAAGCATCAGGCCACCAGTCAAGCCGGTGCGGAGCAGCGTTTCAAGGGCGGCTTGGCCGACCACAGCGATCAGACTGCACGCCTGCACACCGCCACCCATCTTTTGCACGCGGCTCTACGCAAGGTGCTAGGCGCCGAGGTTGCCCAAAAGGGTTCCAACATCACCGCTGAGCGTTTGCGCTTCGATTTTTCCTTTGGTCGCAAAATGACCAAGGAGGAGCTTATCGAGGTTGAGCGGCTCGTGAACGAATCCATCGCCGCTGCCGCGCCTATCCTTTGTGAGGAGATGACCGTGCCCGAGGCGAAGGCGCAGGGCGCCATTGGCCTTTTCGAAAGCAAGTACGGCGAGCAGGTGAAGGTATATACCATGGGTGCTTTTAGCAAGGAAATCTGCGGTGGCCCACACGCAGCTAACACCGCCGACCTCCAGAGCTTCAAAATCCAAAAAGAGGAAAGCTCTTCTGCCGGTGTCCGTCGCATCAAAGCCATCATCGGGTCGCAGCAGCAGGGCTAAAGCCCTGCGCCCAACGCCGTGCGCTTCAGGCGCGCGGGAGCGCGTAGTTGGGCTGTGAGGAAGCAAGCAAGCCGGACGACAGTAGGGCGTCCGGCTTTTTTTGATGCGTCCGGCAAGCGCGAAAGGGAAAACCCACCAATCGCTTAATGCAGAGATAATATAACGTTATCGTGAGAAATGTTGCAGTTTATTCTTTTTCATGCTATCATAAGACAACCCAAAATGTGTGAAAGACAGGGTGCGTACTAAAATGCCAATAAGCTATGACAAACTTTGGAAATTGTTAATAGATAAGAAAATGAATAAAACAGATTTAAAAGAAGCTTCGAGCATTAGCTTTAATGTACTTGCTAAAATGGGAAAAAACGAGCCGATATCTATGGAAAGTGTGGAGAAAATATGTCGCACACTCTCTTGCGATGTTGGCGATATAATGGAGATTATCGAATTAGAAGATGAAAAATCGTTAAAAAGCCTAAAGGTAATAGAACTATTTGCAGGTGCAGGAGGTCTTGCACTGGGGATGGAGAAAGCAGGATTTGAAACCATTGGATTGATTGAAATCGATAAAGCCGCATCAGAAACGCTCAGGTGTAATCGGCCCAATTGGCGAGTAATCAATGAGGATGTTGAAAAAATATCAGCACTTGATTTGGAAGCTTATTTTAACATAAAAAGAGGTGAACTAGATTTACTATCGGGTGGTGCTCCTTGCCAGTCTTTCTCTTATGCTGGAAAACGCTTGGGATTACAAGATGCAAGAGGAACTTTGTTTTATCATTATGCCCTTTTCCTCCAAAAGCTCCAGCCCAAAATGTTTTTGTTTGAAAATGTGCGAGGACTTTTGACCCACGATAATGGGAAAACAATCAATAGTATGCTGGATATTTTTACAGAGCAAGGCTACACTGTGCACAAAAAGGTGTTAAACGCTTGGGATTATGGAGTGCCACAAAAGAGAGAAAGACTTATCCTAATTGGAATAAGGAATGACTTAGTTGATGAGATTGATTTTCATTTTCCGATACAACAGAAATACAAGCCCATTCTTCGAGATATCCTTTTAGATTGCCCTAAAAGTGAGGGAAGCAAATATTCGGAAAGCAAGACAAAAATATTTGAGCTTGTTCCTCCCGGGGGATACTGGCGGGATATTCCGAAAGAAATCGCAAAAGAGTATATGAAATCATGTTGGAATATGGCAGGCGGCAGGACAGGGATTTTAAGGAGATTAAGCCTTGATGAGCCATCTTTAACAGTACTGACATCTCCAAGCCAAAAGCAAACGGATAGATGCCATCCGCTGGAAGCAAGACCGTTTACCATTAGAGAAAATGCACGCTGCCAAAGCTTCCCTGATGATTGGGTGTTTTGCGGTAATGTTGGGCAGCAGTATAAACAGGTTGGCAATGCAGTTCCTGTTAAGTTGGCATATGAAATTGCAACGAAAATTAGAGAAAGCTTGGAGGCGCTTTAAATGTGGAAGCTGTTATTTATTTCCGAAGAAGAGTTTATAGGTCATGTTCAAGCAACCATTGAAAAATACGGCGAAAAGCTACAGTCTTTCGATTTGAAAAGATTTAATAAAAACATAGTTGATCCTATAAAGCTAATTTTTGATAAGACTGTTTATGGTTCTTCATGGGAGGAAATTGTAAGCAGTGAAATATTCCGCCAAAGGGATAAATCCAACAATAATGATATCGGGTATTTTCATCAAAGAATATTTCAATACATAAAAAATTGTGAAGTCCCAAGCACGGGCTGGGATGTTATTTATACAAACGAAAACGGCATTTCTATGCCTGATGGTAGTGTTGTAAAAACTGTTTATGTAGAAATGAAGAATAAGCACAATACAATGAATTCAGCCTCCGGAGGCAAGACATTTATTAAAATGCAAAATCAGCTTTTACAGGATGATGATTGTGCCTGCTTTCTGGTAGAAGCCATTGCTCAGAAATCTCAAAATATTAAATGGGAAACCACAGTAGATACGCAAAAGGTTGGACACAAACTCATTCGCAGAGTCAGTCTTGACCAGTTTTATGCTCTAGTGACAGGGCAAGAGGATGCTTTTTTTCAAATGTGTATGGTGCTGCCGGAAACAATTCAAAAGGCTGTAAACGCGATGGATCGTGCGATTGTACCTAAGGATACAGTTATTGATGAGCTTAGAAAGATCGCTTCACAGTATGGCGAAAAGAATGACGACTTGGCTTTTGCTATGGCGGTCTATATGCTTGGCTTTGGTGGATATAAGGGCTTTTGATGTGGCTTTATATGAAAATTCCCTTGACGACTAAAGCTGATCGCTCTTGTTGGAGGAAGGGTTTGCAGGAGATTATGCGTGTACATCTGGAAGCGATGGAAGAAAGCAAGCACGAAAGGGAAGCCATATAAAAGCTAGAAGTACTGCCCCAAAAAGCCCGCGAATGGGCCAAAACGCGTCCTGCACATTGGCGAATGGCCGGAAGCCCAATCTTGCATCATTCCATTGCAAACAAAAAGCTCGTAGCTGCCGGATATCAATCGATCCGCGCAGTACGAGCAACTTTGGAAGCTACCCTTATGCAATGGAACCGCCGCGTACCGAATGATACGCGTAGCTATGGGCGGCTATGGGCGGGGCGGGTGCGCGTTTTTCGTGCTGCTTACCATTTGTTGCGCACCTTTTCGGCAAAGCCTAGCAGATGCGGAAGTGTCAGCTCCGTGCCGTCGTCCAGCAGCACTTGACCATCGAAGTAGCCAAAGATCTGGTGCTGGTCGCTCTCGATGACAAGCGCGCTGGTGAGCGCGGCGCGGTCGAGCAAGGGGGTAAAGGCGAGGGTTACTCTGCCATCGTTGGCGGTAATCTGCCACGGCTTGAGAAAATCGTCGCCGCCAGCTGCGGTCTTGGGAATATCAAATACCACATGCTCCAGCTTATGTGCCTGCCCGCGGTAGAAGAGCATGTTTTCTGTGGCGGCGGAGGTATCGCCGAAGCCATAGCCGAGGTTCAGGCCAAACGGTTCGCCGTTGACAAGGCCGCTTAGGCTGCTCCAATACCAAGTGTTTTTGTACGTCCATACGCCGCGCCCCCAATCCAGCACAGCCATGGCGCTTTCGGGGGTAAAGCGGTGTACCGTGCCGTCAAAGGCAACCTCGCCCGCCGCGCGAAGGCAGTTGATCTTTTGGTTATAGTAAAACGCCTTGGGATTTTTGGCAAAGGGGGTAGCGATTACCATGCTATGCTCCGGCGCGTCCGTCAGGCGCACCCGCGCGGTAAGGGGCTTGCCATCAAAGAAGCGCTCCACGCGCACGCAAAGCTCGCGCACCGCGCCATCGTTGGCAAAGCTCAGTTCATAGCCCTTGCGCCGCACCGCCACGTCGCCGCGCTCGCTTGTATCGGGTAGGCCGGTCTTGCCCATGGGAAATGCGCGCATGAAGCTTTGGGTATGCTGCCAACGCAGGTTGAGGTCGATCAGCGTGATGCTGTCCAGCCCCATGTAGCCATTATCGGCGATGGTCATCGCCAGCACGGCATCCTCGCCGGTCACGCAGTAATAATCCCATTCCTTGATGCGCAGCCTGCCTGCCTTGATGGCGGCACGGCTGTAGCGTTTTGCTAGGTGGTTGGCGTATCCGGCTTCACAAAGCTCGCCGCGCTCATTGAGCAGCTCGCCGGGCGCAAGCATGTGCTGAGAGGGATAGGGCATGAGCAGCGCCTCCTTTTTCTGCGCCTCCGGGGCGTTATTTCACCCCAAAGCGGTATGTGGTGTGGGTATCGTACACATCCTGCGGGCGAAGTACGATGCTGGGGAATTGCGGGTGATGAATCGCGTCCGGGTAATGCTGCGTTTCCAAGCATACGCCGCCAAAGCGCCCGTAGGTCACGCCGTCCTTGCCAGCGTGATTAAGCCCCTGCCCTGTGTAGCACTGCACGCCGGGCTGATCCGTGATGACCTCCATCACGCGCCCCGTTTTGGGGGAATGGAGCACGGCGATGGTCTTTGTTTCGCGGTCGCGTCCGGCGCAGTAGTTGAAGTCCACACCTCCGGCGGCCTTCATGGTGGGGTCGCTCTGCGTGTGGCGCAGCACGTCGCCAATGCGCGTCGGCTGAGCGAAGCAGTAGGGCACAGCGTCTGCCGGCACCAGCTTGCCTGTGGGAATCAGGTCGGGCGTCACCTCGTTCACCGCCTCCGCGAAAATTTGCAGCTCGAGGTTTTCCACCGTGCCCGCGTCGTGCCCGTCAAGGTTGAAGTAGCAGTGGTTGGTCAGGTTACAAAGCGTGGGCTGGTCGGTGGTGGCGTGGTAGTGAATACCCAGCGCGCACTGATCGTCAAACGAGTAGGTCACCACCGCCCGCAGCGTGCCCGGGAAGCCCTGATCGCCATCCGCGCTCACCAGCGTCAGCGTCAGCGCATTTTCGTCCGGCGCCTGCGTTGCCTGCCAAAGCTGTATGCCGAAGCCTACGGGGCCGCCGTGCAGGTTGTTTTCGCCGTTGTTTTTGACAAGGGGGTAATGCTTTCCCTCCAAATCAAACGCCGCGCCGCCGATGCGGTTGCCCACGCGCCCGATCAGCGCGCCCATGCTGCCTGCCTGATCGTTGGCATAGGTGGTCAAATCGTCTAGGCTGAGGTTCACATCCGCAAGCCTGCCTTGACGATCCGGCACCAGAATGCGGGTCACGATGCCGCCAAAGTCTAGGATGCTCACGCTCGCGCCGCCAGCGTTGGTCAATGTGTATTCGGTTACGGGAAGGCCGGAAGGGGTCACGCCAAAGGGACGGGTAGATAGGCTCATGAGAAGCTCCTCCTTTATGAATGAAAGCAATGCTTGGGTTAGTTCTCAGCGCGCGAGTCGGCTTGGGGCGCCTTGGCTCCGGTGACCGCGCATTCCTTTTCGTACATCTGCTGCATTTCGCCAAGCAGGCTATCCACAATGCGCAGCTTTTCCGTGGTGGCGTTGGCCTCGGGGTTATACTGCACGCCCTTGCCGATGGTGAGCGTGCGCAGCTTGCGGCTGGCGTAGATGGGCACGAACACCGCGCGCTTGTGCACCTTGGCGTAGTAGAGCGGGGCAATCATGGCAAAGCCCGTATACAGCTTGCCAACGCCCTCGCGCGCGTAGCCGGGCTGACCCAGCTCATGATCCTCGCCATTTTCCGGGAAGAGCAAAATATTATCGCCTGCCTGCATCGCATCCAGCGTCAAGCGAAAGGTTTTGATCAGCTCGCGCGGCTGTCCCCTGTGTACGGGAATCGCGTCCAAGCTGCCGAAGAGCCACATCACCAGCGGGGAAACCGCCCTGATCATGGGGCGCTTCCAGCTTTCAGGTATCCATTTTTGGCGCATCATCGTGCCCTGATAGACATGCTCAATAATCGCGTCCCGATCCATCATATTGGCGATGACCCATGGCCGAAAGGCGATGGGTACATACAGGTTTGCGACCACCGGTCCATACAGCTCGCCGTGGTTGCATACAAGGATAATGCTGCCGTCCTCGTATCCGGCAAGGTTTTCCTTGCCATATACCTTGTGGTAGTACAGCGGCCTGAGCAGCGTGATAATCACGCGCACGCCAAAGCGGTTCTTGTGCCGCTGAACCACCACACTATCCAGCTGTTGGCGCAGGGCGGGGTTATCCAGCCCCTCCTTTTCCAGCGTCAGCCAACGCGCAAGCTTTTGAAAGTGGCGGTTGTTCATGGGAAAATGAAGCACGCTTACGATTGCCCCCACAAGCAGCAGCAGCGGCGGCACAATCATCAAAGGCCGGAACGCCGCCGCAAGCGTGTTCAAATCCAGCGTTTGCAGCCGTCGGGGGGGCAGGCAGAGCAGCGTGAGCAGGCATAGCGCGAGCATCTGCCCCAGCAGCATCACCATTTCGGTGCTGGCGGAGCGCATGCGCGAATAGCCCCTCATATGATCCTGTAGCTTGAAGGCCGCCACATCCGTCATGCGCCGCTCAAGCTCCGCAAGCGAGCTTACGCTCACCGTAAGGCCGCTCACGCTCAATGCCAGCGCACAGTAGCTCAGCACCAAATTTGGCGATTGCCCAAGCTGGCGGTAAAACAGCAAAAGCCCGTAGCCCCACAGGAAAAGGCCAATCAGCAGCAGCTGCGTGGCAAACGGGCGGCGCACATGCTTTAGGCAGAACATAGAGATCTCGCGCATCACCAGCGTGCAAGCCATCGCCAGCAGCATGCAGGTAAAAAGCTCCTGCGTGGTGAGGCCAATAAAGGTATATACCAGCACCAGCGTGATTTGCAATGCGAGCAGCACCAGCATATACATACGCTGAAAGGCGTTATACGCGTTTACATGGCGCAGCTCGGCAGCCATGCTCGCCACCGTTTGGGGATCAATATCGTCCGGCACATCCTCCAGCGCCAGCAGGTCGCGCTCACGCCATAAGCTGTAGCATTCTAGCACGCTGCCCGCCACAAAGCCGCCAAGCATCTGCCAAGCGGTGGCCGAATCGGTGTTGGCAAGCAAAGCCCACGCCGCCGCAATCAGCGGCACAAGGTGCAGCGCGAGCATCATCAGCCAAAACGCACGCTTGCCCACCGTGCGGCGCATGGAGCGCCCCACCAGCCTGCGCCCCAGCGTGGAGCGCAGCGTAATGGCCAGCACCACGGTGAACACGATCCATACGCCGGAGGAGTTCAGCAGCACTGGGTACAGCGCTACCAGCACCAACGTACACAGCATCATGAGCGCTGTCAGGCAGACGCTCACAAGCTGCATGCGGCGGGTGAGATATTTGCGCTCGCCTCGCATAACGAGGTGTGTAAAAGAAACCCCCACGCGGCCATTCATGAACATCGCGCCGCCAAAGATCGGTAGCATGCCCAGCGCGCTGCTGAGCATGGTACAGTACATGTACTCATACAGCGTGGTCAGCGACATCAGCACCAGCATGACGCGCCGTGCGGATGCTACCGGCGTTTCCATAGGCTTTTTTGAAGTGTTTGATTGCACTTTGCAAGCTCCTTTGTGTGGTATTCACCGCTGATTGTAGCATAAGTAACGCGCGCCGCGCAAGCGCGCCAAAATCCCCGGGAAAAGCAGTAGACGGGTTGGCTTCAATCCTCCATGAGCTTGCGGAAACCCTCGCCAAGCACTTCGTGCGCATCGCTGATAAACACAAAGGCGCGCTCGTCTATGCCGCGCACAATGGCCTTCAGGCGGCCAACCTCCTGCGCGCTCATCACGCATAGCAGCATGGGGCGCTCTGTGCCGCTATAGCCGCCCTCGGCGTGCAGCAAGGTGACGCCGCGGTTGAGCTGCTCCATGAGCTGCCGCTTTACCTGATCGTACTCGGAGCTGATGACGTAGCAGGCCTTCTCGCGGCTGAGCCCCTCCATCACCACGTCGATGACCTTGGAGCTGGTATAAATGGAGATAAACGCGTACAGCGCGTACTCCACCTCAATGGTAAAGCCCGCCATCGCGACGACGCAGCAATCGATGAAAAACAAAATCGCACCCACGGAAATATGTTGAAAACGCGAATGCACCATGCGCGCCACCATATCGCTGCCGCCGGTCGTCGCGCCGCCGCGAAGGATGAACCCAAGCCCCACGCCCATCAGCACGCCGCCGAAGATCGCGCCTAGCAGGGGGTTGAGCGTGAGCGCGGGCAGAGGAATGAGGTCGATCAGCAAGGAAAAGATCACCGTCGCGATGAGGGAGCGAAGCGCAAACACCCTGCCCATGGAGTGATACCCAAAAAGGAACAGCGGGATATTCATGAGCAGGCTGGTGATGCCTACCGGGAACTGGAATAGGTAATGAAGCACCGTAGCCAAACCCGTAAGTCCCCCGGGCGCGATGCGGTTTGGGATCAAGAACAGCGGATACGCCACCGCGCCGATGACGCTGCCCAGCATGATTTGCAGATAGGCGGTAATGTTCTCGTTTTGGAGGATGGTTTTCATGTTCTTCATCTGTCTGTCTTCTCCTTGCTGTTGGTGAGAGGGGGGGAACGCGGCAGACCCCCCATGAGCCTGCCGCCCCTGCTCACGTGCCTTGTTTATACGGGGTCACAGGTTATATCGAGGGAAACAAAGAGCGCCTGATCCACCAAGCGCATGCTTTCGGCCGATAGCGTGCCTAAACGCTGCAAAAAGCGCGTTTTTTCAAGGGTTCGCACTTGCTCGCACAGCACGGTGGAGGCACGCCACAGCCCGCCTTCACCGGTGGGGATGCTCACATGCGTCGGCATTGCGGGCTTGCGCGCGCTGCCTGTAAGGGGTACGGCAATCACGGTGGGCGCATGTAGGTTTCCAACGTCGTTTTGGATAATCAGCACCGGTCTGCGGCCGCCCTGCTCGCTGCCAACCACAGGGTCAAGCTCCGCCATATAAATGTCGCCTCTTTTCATACTTTTCACACTCCGAGGCGGCTCGTCACAGGTATTATACCACGAAGAAGATAGCGTGGCAAAAGGAACCCGATTGTCCGTTGGCCGCCAAAACCATTTTATGCGTAAACAAGGCGGGGGGTTAATCGCCCGCCCGCCCTGATTGCGCAAGTGAAAAGCGATTCCTTAGGTCTGCAATCGCTCGTGCAGCGTTTGATAGAGAAGCTCTGCCTCAATGGGCTTGGCAAGATGCTCGTTCATGCCGGCGCACATGCTCTTTTGCACATCCTCGGCAAAGGCGTTGGCGGTCATGGCGATAATGGGAACGCTCTTTGCCTGTGGGTGTTTGCAGCTGCGAATGGCGCGGGTGGCTTCATAGCCGTTCATAACGGGCATTTGAATATCCATCAAAATGGCGTCAAAGGTTCCCGGCGCGCTTTTGGCAAAGGTTTTGTAGCCAAGCCGCCCGTTATTCATCACCGTGACCGATGCGCCCACTTTTTCCAAAAGGCGCGTTGCAATGAGCTGGTTCAAGGGATGATCCTCGCAGAGCAGCACATGGATGCCGGATAAATCATAGGAACGCGCAGGCTCTTTGGTTGCCTCCTCCGGCGTGCTTTCCTGCGCGGTGCGCAGGGGAAGCTCAACCACAAAGGTGGTGCCCACCCGAGGCGTGCTGTGTACGGCAATCGTCCCGCCCATATAATCCACAATGCTTTTGACAATGGATAGCCCCAAGCCGGTGCCCTCAATTTGCGCGGTCATGGCGTTTTGCGCGCGGTAAAACGGTTCAAAGATATGAGCCTGCTGCTCCGGGCTGATGCCGATGCCGGTATCGGAAATTTCAAAGCGATAAAGGCCGATGCTTTTGTTTTCCGAAGGCGATTCGGAGATGCGGTAGCTAATCCGCCCGCCTTCGGGCGTAAATTTGAGCGCGTTGGCGAGGATGTTGTCAATCACGCGATGAATCCGCATGATATCGCCAATACAGGCGTCGTGGGTAATGTGCAGGAACAGCTCAACGGTCTGATGCTTTTTGCTGGCAAGGGCACGCGCTCTTTCCGCGGCAAGCCTCGATTGCGCCGCAAAGGAGAACGCCTTGTTTGTCAAAACCATTTTCCCGCTTTCAATGCGGTTCATATCCAAAATGTCCGTAATCATGGACAGCAGCAGCGCCGAGGATTGCGAGATGACCTCCAGGCTTTCGTGTACCTGCTGGGCGTTGCGCTCGTCCGCAATCGCTAAATTGCACATGCCGATGATGGCGTTCATGGGCGTTCGAATATCGTGGCTCATGGAGGAGAGAAACATAGATTTGGAATTGTTCGCCTGCTGCGCAATGGCCAGCGATTCACAAAGCGCAATTCTCTGCGTCTCCTCCTGCGCCAGCACGTCGGTCACATCGGCGCGGCTGAATACCACAATCCCGGCGGCGCGGTCGTACATCACAAAGCGGGTTTGCTTGGTGCGCATTTCCCCGTTGTTTTCGCGCAGATGGTAGGTAAATTCGTAGCTGTCCCGCTTTGCCAGCTGCTGGGATACGTTTGAAAGGGACATCTTTTTCGCATAAAGCGGCTTGTCCTCTTGGACGATATAGCTATCTGTCGTATGCCGGATGGCGTCCGTGTAGGCATAGGAAACCCCATATTGGTAATCCCTTAACTGCGCCATGCGGTCTTTGCTGTTGTAAAACACGGTGGTGTTGGAATTGAGGTTGAGATGCGCCACAAAATCATAATCAAAGCGGATGACCGCATCCAAAACCTGCTCCTGCATCTTGCTGGCGGATACATCGGTGATGGTTAGAAAGCCAATCAGCTCGCCTGTTTCCGGTTGGCGCGCCATATCCTCGTGGGTGGAAATCCAGCGAATGCCGCTCCCCTCGCCCATGCTAAAGGTGCAATCGTAATCATGCTGCGTAATGCCTAGGTCAAAGCTGTTGATCATGTTCTCGTTCCCGAAGGTTTTGCGGAACACCTGTTGCTGCTCAAGGTTGGGTATGAGGGAGGCAATGCCGTTGAAAAAAGCCTCCCGCACCATGCCAAAGCGCTGCTCGATGTTCAGGCCGGTTCGATCCTCCACCTCCAAAATCACATTGCGTGTGACGTTGCAATGACCCGCCAAAATGACGTTCTCACCCAATGCGCGGTAGCGGTATTGGAGCGCTTCTTCGTATTTATGCTTGGTCGTCATTTGATCGTTTATATCCACGGCGCTGCCCAATGCATAAAGCGGTTCTCCATGGCGGTTGGGCAGGAGGGTGTAGGTGCAGCGCTTCCAAATGTAGCTTTGCGCGCCAACGTCCCATAGCCGCATCGTGCAGGATACTTGGGCTTCCCCCTGATGAAGCCTGCGATAAAATCCCCGAAAAATATCCGCGTCCTCCGGGTGGCACTGCTTTCCCTCAATCAGGCGCTCCGGAACATTGGAAATTTCCGTGCTGTGAACGCCGTACACATCCTCGGTATGATGGTTTTGGATAATGGTATGGCGCGGGAGATCATAAAGCCAAGTATCAATATGGTTTTGCTGCAAAACCGTGCTAAACCGGTTTTCCAACGCCTTGTAGTCGTCCACACTTTCGGCGGTGGCCACAGCCCAAAAAGGCTGCTTGTGATCATCGTACAGGGTGGTAAAATGAACGCGCTTCCACACTAGGTTGCCCTTTGCGTCAACGGTTTTGATATCCGCGCGGGCAGTGGGCTCGCCTCTGCGCACCGCCTGCAACAAAGCGTCGTAGCGGGCAATGCTGTCCGGGTGAATCGCCCCGGTTTCATAGAGGCTTGTGGGGTAGTTTTCCAGCACTTCATTCAAGATGTATTCGGTGGTGGAAATCGCGTTCAAATAGGCTCGGTTATTTAAAATGTCATATTCCCAATAGGCAAGCCCCGCGTGATCAATGGCGGCCGCCAGCTTTTCCTGCGTTTTTTCAAGCTCAAAGCGGGATTTTTTGGCCTCGGAAATATCCGAAAGGTAAATCACATAGGCGGGAATGCCCCGCCACGTAATGGCATAGGAAACCATGGAATAATATTTGGATAAGGCTTCCAAGTACACCTCTTGCGGCTCCCCTAAGGTTGCGGCCGGGCAGGCAATGCAGTTTTCGCACGGGATGTCGCGCTGCCGCAGGACGCAATAGCATTTCTGCCCAAAGTAGGAAGAAACGCCGCCGGCCTCCATCACTTTCTGCATGGCGTTGTTGGCATAGAGTAGCTTGTATGTTTTCTGCTCCACCACATAAACGCCATCGGTGGCTTGCCTCATAATTTCGCAATAAAGCTGAGCTTCATCCGACATTGCCACTGGTTTTATGGCTTCATCCATGGTGTTTACCCGCTTTCTGGCCGGTGTTGGAGACAAACTGGTGCAGCGTCTCATAGAGCAGCTCCGCCTCAATGGGCTTGGCTAGGTGAGCGTTCATGCCGGCCTTTTTGGATTTTGTAACGTCCTCGTCAAAGGCGTTGGCGGACATGGCAATCATCGGAACAGCCTTTGCCCATGGCATATCCAGCTTTCGGATGGCCTCGGCGGCTTGCAGCCCATCCATCACCGGCATTCTGATATCCATCAGAATGGCATCGTAGAAATGGGGCTGCGCGGCGGCAAACAAATGAAGGCCGATTTCCCCGTTTTGCGCTACGTCCACAGTGGCGTTTTTAAACTCCAGCAGCTTTTGCGCCACCAGAATATTCAGCGGATGATCCTCTACCAGCAAAAACCGTTTGCCAGTAAAATCGTAGGTTTTACCGCTTTTGGCGGCGGGCAGATCGCTGATCTCCGGGTCGTTAAACGGGATTCCCATGGGGATTTGCACGCGGAAGGTGGTTCCTTCCCCAATTGCGCTCTGCACCCAAATATCGCCGCCCATGAGCTGGGCTAGGGTTTTGGAGATGGCTAGCCCCAAACCGCTGCCGCCATAGCCGGAATTTGTGCTGCTGTGCTCCTGCGAAAAGGGCTTGAAGATATTCGGCAGAAACGCTTCGCCGATGCCGATGCCCGTATCGCTGATGGTAAAGCAGATCATTGCGGTTTTTTCATCCGCGCTGAGCTGGCTGATGTCCAAATGAACGATTCCGCCCCGCGGGGTGAATTTTACGGCGTTGGAAAGGATATTGATCAAAATTTGCTGTAGGCGAACGCTATCGCCCACATAGCTGTTTTTACAGCCTTCAAACCGCGTTAGCTGATACTGCACGCCCTTTTCAGCCGCCTGTGTCTGTATGATGGTGCTGATGGCGTTTAAGAACGGCATGCAGGCAATGGCTTCGTTTTTGAGGACCACCTTGCCCGCTTCGATTTTGGACATATCCAAAATATCATTGATCAGCTGAAGCAGATACCGTGAAGCATACTGCGATTTTTCAATGCATGTGCCGATAAACTCGGGATCGTTTAGGTGCTGGGAGGCAAGCTGATCCATGCCCATGATGGCGTTCATTGGGGTTCTGATCTCATGGCTGATGCGGGAAAGGAATTCCGATTTTGCGGCATTGGCGCGCTCTGCCATTTCAACCGCCGCAACCATCGCCCGGTTCCGTTTTTCCTGCTCCTCCACGGCGGCGGTAATATCCACCCGCGTCATCAGAATGGTTTTCTGATCCCGATCCACATAGCTGAAGCGCAGCTGCTTTTTCAATATCCCGCCACTTGGGCTGGGCATGCTATAAAAAACACTGTAGGAGGGCATGCTGTCCAGCTGGGAAAGAACCCTTGTGAGCGCAACCTCCTTGAGCACGCGGTTCACATCCTGCGGGCAAAGAGAGCGGCGTATATACTCGCGGCCATCCTCTATAAAATGATTGCTTTTGTGCAGGTTGGTATCTCCAAGGTCCTTTTGGCTGTAGCGGATGCAGGTATTGCGCACAACATCCGCCACCACCAAAAAATCGTAGTCCGTTTTTGCGACGGTGCTCATGATGTTTTGCATGGTGCGCTCGCCCGTAACATCGGTGGAATACAGGAAAGCCATAATGTTTTGATCGGTCGGCCGCTTCATCATATGAACGGTTAGGGACATCCAGTATTTGCAGTCCCCAATGTTTCGGGTAAACTCCATGGTTACGGTGGTTTCGCCGTTTGCGAAGCGCTTGAGCAGCGCGTCGCGGGAAAAAACCGCCGCGTGCCGTTGCTGCATTTCTGGGGAGGTAAGCTCGCTGCACACCTCGTCAAAATATTCCTGCGCCGTTTTGGCGGTGCTCATGTGAGCGGTTATTTCCTCAAAGTTGCTCTTAAAGTCCAAAATTGTATTTTTGGTTAGGTTCATGTTGATGGATGCCATGGTGGCCTTTTGCATGGCCTCCCGATAGGAGCGCTCATCGTGATACCGCTTCTCCGCTTCCTTTTCCTTGGTGATATCGTGCCCTACGCAGTAGGCCTTCACGGGCTTGCCCTGAGGGTCAAACTCATTGGTGTAAATCACTCGCTCACACCAAAATTCATCCTCACGGTTTTGCCGAATCCAAAGGTCGGCGGTTACTTCTGCCGCGCCGTTTTTGAGCTTTTCGATCATATCAACCAGCAGCGGAGCGCTTTCCTCGCTGATATGCCCTTCCGAAACGGCGGTGTGCAGGTAATTGGGCACGATAAGATCTTTGGGATGCACCTTAGGGGATTTTGAAAAGATGGTCATGGTATCGGTGCTGTACTCATATTCCCAAATGTTGATATTGGAGGATTTGATGGCGGCGGCATAGCGCGCTTCACTTTCGCGGAGCGCCTGCTCTGCCTGAATCTGCTCATGGATATCGATAATCACGGCATACAAAACGGGAACGTTATCCTGCGCGCTCATCACTTGACCAGATACGCGCATCCAGCGGTAGCTGCCGTCTTTTTGCCGCGTACGATGGGTATGATTGAATTTTTCCTTTTTGGCGATGGCGGCATTGATTGCGGCTCGAAAGCCCTGCCGGTCGTCCGGATGCAGAATATCAAGGGTGGAGCGGCGTGTGGCAGCGTGATATTCCTCCTTGGTCATGCCGCAGAGCTCATAGGTGCGGTCGCTAAGGAACAGCGGGGTGAGGCCTTCATCCAACCGATACATGCTTACGCCGCCGGGGATGGAATTCACCAAGGTCTCATATTTTTCCACACCGGCGCGGATGGTTTCCTCCATCTGCTTATGCGCGGTATGATCGGTACAATAGGCGAAAACAAGCTCCCGTCCGTTTTCATCCAGCGTATGGCGGGCGTTTTGATTCAGCCAAATGAGGCTGCCATCCTTTTTAATGGCGCGGTAGGTAATTTCGTAAGGCTCGGAGGAGCCCATGCGCGTTGCCGCATAGGGCGCGAGCCGCTCCGCGTCCATAGGCGAAACAAAGGACCATGCGGAGCCGTGGTTTGCGGCAATGAGCTCGTTCATATCCGAATAGCCCAGCAGGCGCACAAGCAGCTCGTTCACATAAAGAATGGGAAGTGTGGGGGACGCCTCCGCAATCACAAGCCCAATCGGCAGGGAAAGGTTTTTCAAATCATCCCGAATCTCCGATAGTTTTTTCATGTCGCTATCCTTCCAAAAAGCGCTGCATGGTTTGATACAGCAGCTGCGGCTCGATGGGCTTAGCGAGATGCGCGTTCATGCCAGCGGCCTTGGTTTTCTCAATATCCTCGTCAAAGGCGTTTGCCGTCATGGCGATGATGGGAATCGTTGCCGCGTCTGCCTTGCGCATCTGGCGGATGGATTTGGCCGCGGTCAAACCATCCATCACCGGCATGCGGATATCCATGAGGATGGCGTCATAATAGCGCTCCTCCCGCTGTGCAAAGGTCTCAATCGCCCGAAGCCCATTTTCGGCGATCTCCACCTGCAAATGCTTGTTTTCCAGCAGCTTTTTGGCCACCTCGATATTCAGCAAATGATCCTCCACCAACAGCACCCGTTTTCCGGTAAAATCATAGTCGCGGGGCAAGCGCGGCGCTGCGGATGGCTCTTTGCAGAAATATAATTTTTGAAGCGCGGAGCCGAGGGTGGATTTGAAAACGGGCTTGGTCATCAGCAGATTGACCCCCGCCTGCTTTGCCTCCACCTCAAGCGCTGCCCAGTCGTAGGCGGTCATGATGATGATGGTGACCTTCGGCCCCACAATTTTGCGAATTTGGCGGGTGGTTTCAATGCCGTCCATGTCCGGCATCTTCCAGTCCACCAAAATAATATCGTACTTTTTTTGCTTGCTCCACTGCTCCTGCACAAGCTCCACCGCCGCCACGCCGGAGGCCACATAGTCCGCTCGCAGGCGCATATCCAGCAAAATCTTCTGCGTGTGCTGGCAGATGAGGAGGTCGTCATCCACAATCAGGGCGCTGAGCCGCTCCAACGCCACCGTGCATTTCGGCTCTGCGGATCGGCTTTTTTCGGAAATGCCCAGCGTGACCTCCACAATAAATTCGCTGCCAACCCCTTCAATGCTATTGACGCTGATTTTTCCGCTCATGAGATCCACTAGGTTGCGGCAGATGGCAAGCCCAAGCCCGGTGCCGGTATAGGGCGTGGTAGAGCCGCCAAATTGCTGCTCAAAAGGCTCAAAAAGCTGAGGGAGAAATTTTTCGTTGATGCCAATGCCCGTATCGTTAACGGTAAATCTCATCACGGCTTCATTGCGGCTGATCTTCTCCTGCTGAATCATCAGCTGCACCTTGCCGCCGGCGGGGGTGAATTTAATGGCGTTTGTAAGGATGTTCACAAGCACCTGCTGGAGCTTCATGGCATCGCCTAGGTAGACGTCCTCGGTGAAGCTTAGGAGAACCGCGTCATACTCCACGCCCTTTTCCTGCGCTTGGGTGTGGCAGAGGCTGTTAATGCCATTGATAAAATCCTCAAAGGGAATTTCCTCATGGCGCAGGAGCACCTTGCCGCTTTCGATTCTGGACATATCCAGCACATCGTTGATCAGGGAGAGCAAAAAGCGCGCCGCAATGCCAACCTTGGATAGGTAGCCCGATAGCTGTGCCGGATCGTTCACACAGCCAGCCGCCAAGGCGGTCATGCCGATGATGGTGTTCATGGGGGTTCGAATTTCGTGACTCATGCGGGATAGAAATTCCGATTTTGCGTTGCTGGCTTGCTGCGCCGCCAGCAGCGCGTCCTTGAGCGCCTCGTTTTTGCGCTGCTCCTCGTTGGAAAGCTCCGTGATATCGGATCGGGTTAAAATGATTTTCTTTCTGGGCTTGTCCAGATAGGAAAACTGCATTTTCTTGCGGCTGATGGCGCCATCCGCTTCTCTTATGCTGCAATAAATGGTGTAAACGTCCTGCTTTTCCAATTGCGCAAGCAGATTTTCGTAGGACATCTCGTACGTGTTGCGCTCAATATCCTCCTCCACCAAAAATTCGCGGTTGTATCGCGCGACCTCGTCCTGATAGCTGCTGGTGTGGAAGGGGGGCAAGGCTGTTTTTCCATCGGTTTTGGAGAAAATCGTATATTGATCGCTAAGGACGTCCAGCAATGCCAAATAGTCGTAATCCATGTTCACAACGGTGTTGATCAGCAAGCTCGATGTTTTGTTTCGGTCGATGTCCGTGGCGTAGATATAGGCTTCAATATCGCCTGTTTTGGGGTTTTGAAACATATCAAGCTGCACCTTAACCCAGAGCACCTTGTTTTTGCAAAAGCTCATATAGCTTTCTTGGTGAATGCTTGTGCGCCCCGCCCGATAGGCTTGCAGCAGGCTTTCGCGGTTGAAGAGCAGCCTGTATTCCGCCAAGGCCTGCGGGTCTATATGGGCGGAATATTCGCGGGCAAAAAAATCGTCCACGGTTCCGTCGCCCAGAAACGCTAAAATGCTGGAAAGGCTACTTTGAGCATCGCTGCAAATGTTTTGCGTCAGGTTGAGCCTGAAGGAACCCATCACATCCTGATTATGTACTTTTCGCCATTCCATTTCTTCATTGTAGCGCGTCTCTAGCCGAACGTGCTCGGAAATGTCAACAGCGCTGCCAATGGCCTTCACCGGCCTTCCGGCCTCGTCAAAGAGGGTGGTATAGCAAATTTTGTACCACCACCAGTCATTGCAATCATCATTCCACCAGCGCCCCACGCTTTCGGCTGTTTTTTCTCCGGCGTAAAGCTTGTCAAACATTTCAAAGAGCGCCGGCACATCGTTGGGGTGCAGGGGGCTATCTGGCTGCGCAAACACGTAGGGCACATTGGGAATGGTGGTGTAGGTATCAAAGAGCCGCATATGTGTGGCGTTATTCAGGTCGTAAATCACACGGGTGGTGAGATCCACCATCCAGATGGTTACCCCGCATTGCTTTGTTGCTTGGGCATAGCGCTCCTTGAGCTGCTGCATTTCCTCCAGCTGCTGGCTATGGTTCCTTTTCATGGTCATCCACCTCGCCTTGCTGTTTTATCATTCACCGGGCGGCGCATCGGCCTGCATGGAAACGCTGCGGTTTTCTCTGGCGATTTCTTTCAAACGCTCATTAGCCGCCAATACATTGTTCACTCTGCGGATAACGACCGTCGGAATATAGGGCTTAACGATGCAGTCGCTTGCGCCCATGGTCATGCAGATGGCTTGCTGCGCGGGGCTTTCTTCGCCCAGCAGCATGATGACGGGGACGCGGCTCCACTCTGGCGCTTTTTGTATTTGCGTAAAAAATTCCCGTTCGTGCGTCCCCGGTATGCCGCTGTCCAACAAAATGAGATCTACGGGATTCTTTTGGAGCTGCTCAATCGCTTCGTTGTTGGTTTCTGCCTCCAAACAGCAAAACTGAGCCTGTAGGATTTTCTTCAAAATCGTGCGGTTGATGGTGCTGCCATCCACAAGCAGCACAGTGCGGCTGGCGTGGTCAGCCGCCAGCCAAGCCGCCTTGTATTTTTGCAGCGCAAGGTCAATTTCCTTGCGCAGCGTAATATCGGTAAGCTCCCCAATCAGAATATGCTTGCGGCCAACGGTGGTCACATAGCGCAGCTTCATGCCAACCCATAGCGGAGCGCCGTTTGCGCGGTGGCGCATATATTCGCATTCGGCGGGCTTGCGTGTTTGTGCGCAGGTGTGCAGCGCGTACAATAAGGGCGCGCGGTATACGCTCTCCAGCAGATCTAGAATGTTGGAGGGCTTGGGCGTTATGTCGCTTTGCCCCACCAGCGCGTAATAGGCTTCGTTCACCCGCACAAGCTCCACCTTATCATCGCAGTATTCGCAGATGATAGCCGCCTGCAAATTGTTGCGGAACAGGCGCTTCATTTCCTCATCAAGGGAAAACAGCTGGTCATAGCAATAATGGGCGCTTTCTTGGTTGGTGGTGAGGCGCATGTCTAGGGAAAGGCTGATGCAGAGCTGCTCATAGGCGGGCACGGACATTGGGCGCGCATAGTAATAGCCCTGCACATAGTCGCAGCCGACGCTTCGTAAAAAAGCCACCTGCTCGCCCTGCTCAGCGCCCTCGGCGATCACGGGGATATTGAGCCATTTGGCCATGCGAATCACGGACGCAACAATGTTTTCGCCCCGCCCCGGAAATTCACTGACGGATAGAAACCGCATATCGATTTTCAGCACGTCAATCATCAAATCCTTTAGCAGGGAAAGGGAGGAATAACCGCTGCCAAAGTCGTCCATCATGATGATAAAGCCGTGGCTTTGCAGCTGTGCCATGGCTTTTTTCATGGTGGTAGGGTTATCGGCATAGGCGCTCTCCGTTAGCTCAAGGTTCAATAGCGCGGGCTTTAAGCCGTAGCGGTTGACCAGCTCCAGCAGCATATCCACCAAGTTGGGGTTATAGATATTGACGCGGGAGATATTTACAGAAATGGGGTAAGGCGAAAAGCCCCGCTTAATCCAGCTTTGCAGGCATTTGCAGGCTTGCTCCCATACATAGTAATCCAATTTGGTGATAAAGCCGTTGCGCTCAAAGATGGGGATAAACGCGCCGGGGGAAAGCATGCCCTTCGTGGGGTGCATCCAGCGCACCAACGCCTCCGCGCCGCAGGGCAGGTTGGTATGAATGTTGTATTTGGGCTGTAGATAAATTTCAAACTGACCGTTTTCCAGCGCAAAATTCATCTCGTTGGTGATCACCTGCTCCATGGCAAGCGAGGCGCTTAGGCTTTCGTTGTAATAGGCGATAAAATCCACATAGTTGCCCTTGCGGGTTTTGGCGGCGAGCGTGGCGCGGTTGTAGATCTCATCCACGGAAATCGTGGGATCGTCGATGACGTACAGCCCAATGGACGGCACAATATCGTAGTTCAAATTGAACTGCGCCAGCGTTTTTTTGGATTGCAACGCCATGCCCTCCACCTGCTCCTTGTCATAGGGCAGGCACAGCGCGTATACGTCCGATTCGATTCTGCCGTAGGTTACAATGGGACATTTGACCGCATCCTCCACCATGCGATCTGCGATATAGATCAGCAGCTTATCCCCCTCGGCCGTGCCAAAGAAGGAGTTGATGAGCTGGAAACGATCCACATCAAAGCGAAGGAAAACAAAGGTTTTATCGCGGTTCGCGTCTAACATTTTGCGCGTCTCATCAAAGAGCTTGGCCTTATTGTAAAGCCCTGTGAGGGCGTCGTATTCGGATAGATATTTGAGCTGCTTGAGGGTGGAAAGCTGGCTGCGATCAATGGCGTTTTTCAGGCGAAACAGGATAATATCCGGTGCATAAGGCTTGGTGACAAAATCCCACGCGCCAAGGGATAGCGCCTTGCTTTCGTTCTCGTGATTGCCGCTGCCCGTGATCACAACGACAGGCAAATTGCGGTAGCTGTTGTTTTCCCGTATCGCCTCCAATACCGCGTAGCCATCCATTACGGGCATTACAAGGTCAAGCAGCATGGCGGCGATTTCATCGTGATCTTGCTTGAGCAGCGCTAAGGCGACCTGACCGTTTTCCGCCTCCAGCACAGTATACTGCTGCGCGAGTATTTTTGATAAGATGCTTCGGTTTGTAGCGCTATCGTCTACCACCAAAACAGTTTGTTTAGAAGACATGCCACTGGGGGGGGGGCCCGCCCCCCCCCCCCC
>JAVVVJ010000001.1:151072-177573 GCA_036652695.1 Clostridia bacterium
GCCGGGGCGTTTATTTTTTATACTTTGCTTGGTTTTGTAGCACAAACGACCACCACAAAACACGTTTGTTTATAATACTTGCCCCTGCCCCCCCCCCCCCCCCCCCAGCCCCCCGGGTATGGAAGCCGTTGTTACTGCACGCGGGGGATTTCGATGGAGCTTGTGGGTACTACAGCCATCATTGATCATGCCGTGTCCTCCTTGCAATCATACCATCCGGCGCGCTCTGCGCCGAAGGAGAGCGTACTTCCTGCCGTCTGCGGTATTTTTGGGGATGGTGAATGAATTTTCCACCCTTCATGGGGGATGGTTCGTATCTGCTGGATCATGACACTGTTTGGGCTAAAGACAATGATTCCGGGGGAACGTCCCTACGCGCAAAGAGCGAAAACGCTGTTTGTAATCAGTCCCTATTTTTTAGAAACGATAGAAACTGATGGGCTTGCGCTGGTATCCTTATTTTTCGACAGGATATCTTCAATTATAAGCTTCCCAACGCGCAATGTCAACGGGAATGGGCTTTTTAAAGCAATCTTTCACCGCAAAGCTTGCGCGTGGGCTTGCTCTCCGTTATACTGTAAACAGCCGGATCGACCCATGCGAACCCCGGCGCGGGCAAGCCTCAAAAAGTTTTTTGGCAGATGCCAATGGGTTTGAAAGGATGATGATTTCCATGCCAAATATGCGCGACCACGCCCTTGCCGTTGGGGAGCAAACGCTGGCAGAACGACCCTTTGACGCGCTTGACGCCCTCATCCTTACGCAGCTTGTCTATATGCCCATGGAGGGCAGGCTGGATACGGGCGACCAGTGTACCATTGCCCAAGCGTGGGCGTTTTTAAACGAGCATTGCGATTGCAAAGCGCTGGATATCTTTCAGCAAAAGCGCTATCGCCTCACCCAGACCTGCGCGGAGCTTGCGCGCTACAGCGGCTGGATCATGCGGGATTATGTGAATCACATTGATCCGGAGCTGGAAATGCAATTCTGCGCCTGCGCCTATGTGCTGCCCGGCGGCCTCAACTTTATTAGCTTTAGGGGCACGGATCTCAGCGTTGCGGGCTGGAAAGAGGATCTCAATATGTCCTATATGACCGTCCCCTCGCAGCGCGAGGCGGTGGCCTATGTGCGGCGGCAAGCGCTTCGGGATGACTGCGCGCTTGTGCTGGGCGGGCACAGCAAGGGCGGCAATTTAGCGGTATATGCGGGCGCGTGCGTGGATGAGCCTACGCGGGCGCGCATCCGTCAGGTGTACAGCTTCGACGGCCCCGGCCTGGATGAGGACACTTTGCGCAGCCCCGGCTATGCCTTGATGACCCAGCGCATTGAAAGCTACATTCCCCAAAGCAGCGTGGTCGGCATGCTGCTCAACTATCATCCGATCTACACCGTGGTGCGGGCGCGTTCCGCCGGGATTCTTCAACACGATGCCATGACATGGCAGATTGAGGATGGCGCGTTTGTAACGATGGATGAGCTGGACATGAACGGCAAGATCACCGATGAAGCTTTGCACGCGTGGCTTGGCGGCATGACCATGGAGGATCGCCGCCTGCTTGTGGATACGCTGTACCACGTGGTGGACGCCGCGCAAGCCGAGCTTGTCACCGATTTTTCCGATGATTGGCGCGATAGCGCCACCAAGGCGCTTGAGGCGCTCCGCGAGCTTACGCCCGCTGTGAAGCGTGACGTGGGCAATATGATCCGCTCCCTGTTTTCCACCGGAGCGTCGGAGGTTGTCAAGGCGCTGCTGCCCGGCGTGGCAAAGCTGGGTCGCCCTGTGGAGCATGACGAGTAATCCTAATCTTGCGCTAAAACGCAAGCATCTATGGCATCTTTTGCCCGTGGTCTGCGTTGCATTTTAGACTTGGATTAGTATAAAGCCTACCAAGGAGGTGCTTCCATGCTTTCCTCTCTTTTGGGGGAGCTTCGCAAGCCCACCGCGGAGGAGGCGGCGCTTCTTGCGGGCGCGCCCCTACGCGCGGAGGCCTATACGTCGCACGCGTATTTTGAGGTGGACGCCGCCAAGCTGATGAGCGCCCGGCAGTGGATCACGCTTCGCCCGCACACGCGCTTTGCGGCTTTTCCCATGCATACGCACAATTATGTGGAAATCATGTACATGCTCACCGGGCAAACGACGCATGCGATGGGGGATGGCGAGCATCTGGTTTTGCGCGCGGGGGAGCTGCTGCTGTTTAACCAGCACGCCAGCCATGCCGTGGAGCGCGCGGACTGGGATGATCTCGCGGTGAACCTCATCGTGCTGCCGCCTTTTTTTGATGTGGCGCTGGAGATGATTGGCACAGACAACCCCATCGGCCGCTTTTTGCTGGATGCGCTCCGCAATGGTCGCCAGAGCATGCCCTACCTGCATTTTTGCGTGGCTGATATCGCGCCCATCCAGTGCGTGCTGGAAAGCATGGTCTACTGCCTGCTGGAGCCGGCGCTTGCCACCAGACGCATCAACCAGACGGCCATGGGGCTTTTGTTTTTGCACCTGCTCAACCATACCGAAGCGCTTGGGAGCGGCGCTCGCGGACGAGAGCCGCATATCCTTGTGATGGAGGCGCTTCGCGAGGTGCAGGATCGCTACGCACAAGCGGATTTTACCGCCCTCGCCGCACGGTGCGGCGTATCGCTTGCCTATCTAAGCAGGCTGGTGCGGCGGGAAACCGGGAGCACCTGCACCGCGCTTTTGCAGCAGCGCCGCATGCAGCGGGCGCGTCAGCTTTTGAAAACCACCGATCTGACCGTTGCCGAGATTGGCGAGGCGGTTGGGTATCGCAACATCAGCTACTTTCATCGCCTATGCAAGCGCCTAACGGGTGTGAGCCCTGCCCAGCTCCGTGCACAGGTTAAATAAGGACAGTCACAAAGCGCAAGCCGCGCCCTTTTCCTTGCGCTCCGCAGGCGGTATAATAGCGGAACAGAATGGGAACGAAGGAGGGGGGCTTTGCGTGCGCACCTATTTAGCGGTGGACATCGGCGCGTCAAGCGGGCGGCATATCGTTGGGCAGGTGGAAAATGGGAAAATTCAGCTAACGGAGACCTACCGCTTTGAAAACGGCGCGGATGAGCGGGGTGGGCATCTCTGCTGGGACATGCCGCGCCTCTTTGCCAACGTGATTGCGGGCATGAAGGTCACGCGTGAGCGCGGCTTCACCCCGGATTTTATGGGCATTGATACTTGGGCGGTGGATTATGTGCTGCTGGATGCGCAAAACCGCATACTAGGCGATAGCGTCGCTTATCGCGATGGGCGCACGCAGGGGATGGACGCGCTGCTGGAGCGGCGCATGCCCTTTGCGGAGCTATACCGCCGCACAGGCATTGCAAAGCAGCCGTTTAACACCGTTTATCAGCTCATGGCGCAGTTTCGGGAGCATCCGGAGCACCGCGCGGCGGCTCGTCATTTTCTGATGGTGCCGGACTATTTGAATTTTTTGCTCACTGGCCGCATGCAAAACGAATATACCAACGCCTCCACCACCGCGCTGCTCCATGCGCGGACGCGCCGTTGGGATGAAGCGGTGCTGGATGCGGCAGAGCTTCCTCGCGCACTCTTTGCCGACGCGCCAGCCATGCCCGCAACCGCGCTGAGCGGCGTGAGGGGCGCGCCGTCCTTCACGCCCGCCGTGCGCGCTATGGTGGGCTTTGACGCGCCAGTGCTCCTGCCCGCTACGCACGATACGGGCAGCGCCTTTATCGCCGTGCCCGCGCCAGACGCGAACGCCATCTCCCTCTCCAGCGGCACTTGGAGCCTGCTTGGCGTGGAAAACCCCGCCCCGCTCACTGGTGAAGGGAGCATCGCCGCGGGCTTTACCAACGAAGGCGGCTACGGCGGCACGTATCGCTATTTGCAAAACATCATGGGGCTATGGATTTTGCAACGCATCCGCAAGGAGCTTCAAAACGCGTATGACTTTGCGGCGCTGGCAGAGCTGGCGCAATCCGCCAGCGGCTACGCGGGGCGCGTCAACGTAAACGACAGTCGTTTCCTTGCGCCAAAGAGCATGCTAGCCGAGCTACGCGCTGCCCTGCGCGAGGGTGGAGCGCCAGAGCCGAGCGGCGTTGCGGAGCTTTTGGCCTGCGTGTACCACAGCCTTGCGGATTGCTACGCCGCAGCTGTTCATCAGCTGGAAGGCCTTACAGGGCGGCGGTATACCTCGCTTTGCGTGGTGGGGGGCGGCAGCCAAAACGCCGTGCTCAACCAGCTCACTGCCGATCAAACCGGGTTAAAGGTCTACGCGGGGCCTACCGAGGCCACCGCCCTTGGCAACCTGATGGCGCAAATGCTCTACGGGGGCGAGTTCGCCAGCCTGCAAGCCGCGCGCGATGCGGTTCGCAAAAGCTTTGACGTTTTGGAATACCAAAGTAACCACAGTTAGAGGAGGAACCGATTCATGAGCACCCTATACGAGCTTGCCCGGGAGCGTTACGCGCGCTTGGGCGTGGATACCGAAAAGGCGCTTAAGCTGCTTGCGCAAAAAGCCATTAGCATTCACTGCTGGCAAGGGGATGACGTCAGCGGCTTTGAGCACGCGGGCGCGGCGCTGAGCGGCGGCATACAGGCCACTGGCAACTATCCCGGCAAGGCGCGCACGCCCGCCGAGCTGATGGCGGACTTTGACCAAGCCTGCGCTTTGATTCCCGGCCCCAAGCGCCTCAACCTGCATGCGAGCTACGCCGTATTCGCCAATGGCTTTGCTGACCGCGACGCGCTGATGCCCGAGCATTTTGCGCCATGGGTGGCCTATGCAAAGGCGCATGGGCTGGGGCTGGACTTTAACCCCACCTATTTCAGCCACGAAAAGGTGAAGGATGGCCTCACCCTTTCCTCGCCCGATCCGGAGATTCGCGCGTTCTGGGTGCGTCACGGCATTCAGTGCCGCCGCATTGCCGCGTATTTTGCCCGGGAGCTTGGCACGCCCTGCCTATGCAATTTGTGGATTCCGGATGGCATGAAGGACGTGCCCGCCGACCGCCTTTCCCCCCGCCTGCGTTTGACGCAGAGCCTTGATCAAATATACGCCGAAAAGCTGGAGGGCGTCATTGACTGCGTGGAGAGCAAGGTTTTTGGGATTGGGCTGGAGGCGTATACCGTTGGCTCTAGCGAGTTTTACCTTTGCTACGCCGCCACGCATCCCGGCGTGTACAACCTGTTGGACAACGGCCACTATCACCCCATGGAAATGGTGAGCGATAAGATTCCCGCGCTGCTATGCTACTTTGATAAGGTTCCCTTGCACCTGACCCGCCCCATGCGCTGGGATAGCGATCATGTGCTGCGCCTGAGCGATGAGCTTATGGAGATTTGCCGCGAAATTGTGCGCAACGACGCGCTGGAGCGCGTGCTGATCGGGCTGGATTTCTTCGATGCCTCCATCAACCGCGTGGCCGCGTGGGTCATCGGCACGCGCAATGCGCAAAAGGCGCTGCTATGCGCTTTGCTTGAGCCAAACGCCCGGCTGCGCGCCTTGCAGGATGCCAGCGCGAACACCGAGCTATTGATGCTTCAGGAAGAATTGCGCACGCTTCCCATGGGCGCGGTGTGGGAGGAGTATTGCGCACGGCAGGGCGTGCCCGCCGATGAGCGCTGGTTTGATGTGGTTATGCAATACGAAAAAGAAGTTCTGGAAAAGAGGGAAACGAAATGAGCATGACAGCGATACCCGTTATGAAGGGCTTTATTCGCCTATGCGAGGATGGCTGGAGCCTTGGCTGGCACGAGCGCAACGGCGGCAACCTGACCTACCGCCTGCGTCCGCAGGAGCTTGCGCAGCTCCGCCCCGAGCTGGATGAGCAGCCGCGCGAATGGGTGCCCATGGGCGTAGCGGATGCACGCCTTGGGGGCGAGTGCTTTATTGCCACCGGGAGCGGCAAGTTCTTCCGCAACGTTGCGCCCATGCCGCAGGATAGCCTCTGCATTGTGGAGATCAACGCCGCTGGCGACAGCTATCGCATTTTATGGGGGCTGGTGAACGGCGGTCGCCCCACCAGCGAGTTCCCCACCCACTACCTCAATCATTGCGTGCGCGCCGCCGCAACTGGTGGAGCTTGCCGCGTGATGTATCACGCCCATACGCCCGCTGTGGTGGCGCTCACCTATGTGCTGCCGCTCACCGATCGCGATTTTTCGCGCGTGCTATGGCAGAGCGAAACGGAATGCCCCGTTGTGTTTCCATGGGGCGTGGGCGTTGTGGGCTGGATGGTGCCCGGCGGCGCGGAGATCGCCGTTGCCACCTGCGAAAAGATGAAGGAGTATGACGCCGCCATTTGGGCGCATCATGGCAGCTTTGCCAGCGGCCCGGATTTTGATACGACCTTCGGCCTGATGCACACCATCGAAAAGGCCGCCGACATTCATTTAAAAGCGCTGAGCTGCGCTCAGGGCATTCGTCAAACCATTCGCGATGACGAGCTTCGCGCCATCGCCGCCGCTTTCGGCGTAACGCTCAACGAGGCGTTTTTGGCGTAAAGAAGCCTTGCATACCCAAGCCCCCTCCGCTTTACGTTGCGGAGGGGGCTTTGGGTGTTGCCACAGGCCGGGGGATGCTCCTCCTGCACGTTGCTCTTTGGGTTATGCAAAGCGCAAGGTGCAGCGCTTTGTATCCAGCACTGCCTCGCGTCCGATCGGCAAAATCGCGTGATTCATTCCATGACCAAAATCATCGCAGCAGGCAACGGGCACTTGATGCTTTTCTCCAAACCTTGCAAGCCTTGCCCGCAGGTCTGGGAAAACCGTTTCGGAATAATGCCCGAAAAGCAGCCCGCTGATCCGGCTCGCAAGCGCGCTCTGCTCGATATGTGACAGGCGACCGCTCACGTGAGCGATGCTGTTGAATTGCTCGTGATCCTCCAAAAAGAGAATGTATTTGCGGCCTTCGTCCACCTGAAAATATTCGCCGCCAAGCATCAGCGCGAGGTTATCAAGGTATCCGCCAATCAGCACGCCTTGACCAACCCCCTCGTGAAGGGCGTGCCATTCGCTATTGGGCACAAAATCCGTTACGCCGTCTTGCATAAAATGCGTCAGAAATTGCTGGCGGTCATACGGTTGCATGTCCACAAGCATACCGGCGCCTTGCCCGTAGTAAGTGACCATGCCTGTTTTCGCGTAGATCGCGTCCAACAGAAAAGTGCCGTCGCTGTAGCTGAGGATGGGCTTGGGATTGCGGCGGATGCAATCAAAATCGATATAGGGCAGCAGCTCGTTTGCGCCCTCGCCCCCGCCAAAGAGAATCATGCGCACGTCCGGGTCGGCGGCCATCTGGTTAAAATCCTCCGCACGCTCAAGCTCGCTGGCTAAATAGCCGTAGGTGCTTTTGTACAGGTTTGCGCCAGCCTTTGCGCAAAGCCCCATGCTTTCAATGCTCTGGAAAATGGGCGCATAGTGCTCCCTTTCCGCCACGTGGCTGGGCGAGATGATGCCGATGGTATCCCCCGGGCGTAACATAGCCATGCCGAAAGTCTCCCTTTGTTTCTTTTGTTTGTGCGCAGCAGCGCGGCAAAGTCACGGGGAGGGGGATGGTTGCCCAACGCCCCCCCGCGTTCCCCAACGTCAAACCTCGTCTTCGTCCGCAAGGGCAAGGTCGGGATCTTCGTCCAACAAGGCGCTGTCCTCATCGGAAAGCACAGCCTCCGGCACTGCGCCGGTCTTTTTGGCGTGCAAAGCCGCCAATGCCTCGTCGCGGATGATCTTATCGATCTTTTTGGCGATTTCGGGGTTGTCCTTTAGGAACTGGCGGGCGTTCTCGCGTCCCTGCCCGATGCGCTGATCCTCGTAGCTGAACCACGCGCCGCTCTTGTGGATGATATCGCGATCCACAGCCATATCCAGCAAGGTGCCCTCGGTGCTGATGCCCTCGCCATAAATAATATCGAACTCCGCAATGCGGAAGGGTGGAGCTACCTTGTTTTTGACCACCTTTACCTTGGTGCGGTTGCCAACTACCTCCGTGCCGATTTTGAGCTGCTCGCCGCGCCGCACATCCAAGCGGATGGTGGCGTAAAACTTGAGCGCGCGACCGCCGGTGGTGGTTTCCGGACTGCCGTACATCACGCCGACCTTTTCGCGCAGCTGATTGATGAAAATCGTTACGGCGTTGGTTTTGCTAATCACGCCAGTGAGCTTGCGCAGGGCTTGGCTCATCAGCCGCGCCTGCAAGCCCACAAAGCTGTCGCCCATTTCGCCTTCGATTTCTGCCTTGGGCACCAAAGCGGCTACGGAGTCGATAACGACCATATCAACCGCGCCGCTGCGCACCAGCGCCTCGCAGATTTCCAGCGCCTGCTCGCCCGTATCCGGCTGTGAGATGTACAGATCATCGATATTCACGCCTAGCTTGCGCGCATAGGCGGGGTCAAGCGCATGCTCCGCATCAATAAACGCCGCAACGCCGCCTAGCTTTTGCGCCTCTGCCACGCAGTGAAGCGCGACGGTGGTTTTGCCGCTGCTTTCCGGGCCGTAGATTTCCACCACGCGCCCGCGCGGAAGTCCGCCAACGCCTAGTGCAATATCCAACTCTAGGCAGCCCGTGGGGATCACCTGCAAATTGGTATCGGCGGCGGCGTCGCTGAACTTCATTACCGCGCCCTTGCCATAGGTTTTGTTGAGCTGTGCCAGCGCGCTTTCGAGCGCCTTCATTTTATCCTCGCGCAGATCGCCGACTTTCGATCCGATCTCTTTTTTGGGACCTTCCTTTTTGGCCATGCTTGTTCGCCTTCCCTTCGTATCTCAAATCCTATCGCTTCTCAATGAGGCAGATCCTTGATGGCATTCAAGGCCATTTCCAGCGCGCGCTGAGCGCTCTGCTCGCGCACGCTCTGCCGGTCGCCCATGAACGCGCACCGTTGTACGCGCGTGCCCGCGGCGCTTGCTACGCCCAAGAATACCGTGCCAACGGGCAGCTCCTCCGTGCCGCCGGTGGGGCCAGCCACGCCCGTAGCGCTGAGCGCCACCGATGTTTTGAGCGCCCGCCGCGCACCCTCAGCCATCTGCCGTGCGCATGGCTCGCTCACCACGCCTACGGTATCAATCACGGCCTGTTCCACGCCCAAAAGCTCGTGCTTTACGCGCGGGTCGTAGCTCACCACGCCGCCCATCAGCACGCTTGACGCGCCTGAGACCGCTGCCACTGCCGCCGCAATCATGCCGCCGGTCAGGCTTTCCGCCGTGCCCAGCGTCAGCCCGCGCGCCGCAAACACGCGCACTACCTCGGCGCTTATGCGCTCCAGCTCGCTCATGCCCGCGTACCCCCCTGATCATGCAGCACGGCGCGGTTCTTGATAAAATAGTCCACACCCGACCACAGCGTTAGCGCTACGGAGAGCCACACCAGCACCATGCCAAGCGAGAACGCACCCGCCACATAGGCATGCTGCTTTAGCAAAAACCACAGCAGCGTAAGCATCTGCACCGATGTTTTCAGCTTTCCCAGCTTGCCCGCCGCAATGACGTGCCCCTGTTCCACCGCCACCAGCCGCAGGCCGTCCACCGCCAGCTCTCGAAAGAGGATCACAATGCATGCCCATGCTGGAAATTCGCCAAGCCCGCACAACGCGATCATCGTGCTCAGCACCAACAGCTTGTCCGCCACGGGATCAAGAAACTTGCCAAAGTTGGTTACGATATGGTATCTACGCGCGATCCAGCCATCCAGCCAATCCGTAAAGGCGGATACCGCGAACACAATCAGCGCAAGAATTCGGCATACGGAATTCTGCGCATAGAGCAGCGCAACGCACACGGGAATCAGCGCAACGCGCAACAGGGAAAGCCGATTGGGCCAGTTCATGCTTGCAACCATCCTTTTATTATGCACTATGCCACGCCAGCGTGTGAGGCTCAGGCCTTTACGCCAACCAAGTCGTACGGCTCGGCGGCTACGATCTGCGCCGTCACAAATTCGCCGATATCGCTTTCCTCCGCACCGGACAAGCGAATCACGCCATCCGTTTCCGGAGCTTCGGCGGCAGAGCGCGCCACCGCTGTGCCATCCGATTGTACGCTTTCCACCAGTACCTTTTCAGCTGTGCCCACACGAAGCGCGTTGCGCTCCAGCGAGATTTGCTGCTGCGCGGTCATCAGCTCGTCCAGCCTTGCCTGCTTGAGCTCCTCCGGCACCTGATCCGGCATGAGCGCCGCGGGCGTGTCCTCCTCCGCGGAATACGCGAACGCGCCGAGCCGGTCAAAGCGAACCTCGCGGACAAAAGCCATCAGCCGCTGGAACTGTGCGTCCGTCTCGCCCGGGAAGCCCGTGATGAAGGTGGTGCGGAGCGTAAAGCCCATTTCGCGCGCCCTTTGGAGGAACGCGCGCGTTTTTTCGATATCGCCCCGGCGGTGCATTTGGCGCAGCAACGCCGGATCTGCGTGTTGCAGGGGTAGATCGAGGTATTTGCAGATATTCGGCTTTGAGGCCATCGCTTGAAGCAGCGTATCATCCACTTCGTCCGGGTAGCAATACAGCACCCGCAGCCATTCCACGCCGGGGATATCCGCCGCCCGCGTCATCAGCTCCGCTAGCAGAGAATGCCCATGCTGATCCATGCCAAAGCGTGAGGTATCCTGCGCCACCAGCACATGCTCCTTGACGCCCTGCCGCGCAAGCAGCTGAATTTCATCCAGCACGCCCTGCATGTCTCTGGAGCGGAACCCGCCGCGAATCAGCGGAATCGCGCAATAGGCGCAGCGGTTATCACACCCGTCCGCAATCCGCACATAAGCGGTATAGGGCGCTGTGGTCAGCACCCGCGCGCCCGCAAGCACGCTTTGATCCGGCGCGCAGAAGCTCGCGCGCTTCCCCTTGAGCGCCTGCTCAATTGCCTGGGGCAGCTGCGGGTACTGGCTTACGCCCATCAGCAGATCCACCTCGGGCAGCTCCTCCAGCAACGCCTTTTCATACCGTTGTACGAGGCAGCCTGTTGCCACCAGCAGCTTGCAGCGGCCTGTTTTTTTATATTTTGCCAGCGAAAGCAGCGTGTCGATGCTCTCCTGCTTTGCGGGGTCAATGAACCCGCAGGTGTTCACGATCAGGATATCGGCCTCCCGTTCATCCGCCGTGAGCTGGTACCCATGCTCGCGCAAAATACCGAGCATCAGCTCGGTATCCACGCGGTTTTTGCTACATCCCAAGGAAACAATGCCGACTGTCGCCAAAGCGTTTCTGCCTCCATCTATCGCGTATCGCTCAAATGCTCTTATCCGCAAGAAGCCGCGCTTGAACCGCCTCTTCTTTCCCCCGCATTGTACCACAACCCACCCTAAAAATCTAGGGCTGCGTGCGCGGGGTTCTTGCATCGCCTCTTTTTTTGTACTACAAAGAAGCCGCCCCTTTCAAAACTTTGGCACTACTTTTGTCGAAAGTATTGCTCCTGTCAAGGCTTTTGCCTATACTGATAACCATCGCGTTTATGCGCTGCCGTTGAATATTTGCATGGAGGTTTTCCAATGATCACTATGGCAATGCCTGATTCATCGCCCCGGGAAGCTCCATGCGGCGCAAACCCGCATGAGCCTGCCCACGCGCCCGCCATGCGCGACGATTTTTACCGCATTCTTATGGAAGAATCGCAAATGCCGTTTTTTGATTATGACGTGTCGGCGGACGAGATCTGCCTGTCGGCCGTTGGCGTCAACGGAAGGCGCACCCTATGGCGCGTGCCGAGCCTGACGCGCGCGATGAGCCGCACTGCCGCTATTCCCAACGATTTGCGCCAAAGCATGATCTCCACCGCCCTGCATTACCGCACCTGCGAAGGAAAGGGCAGCTTTTCGATCTGCGTAGATTTGCTGGAAACAGGTGAATACCGCTGGTATTTGGTTTTTCTGCATAGCCTTTGCGACCAAAGCGGGCGGGTAAGCCGCATCATTGGCCGCATGAACGATTTGGAGGCCGAAAAGAAGGCCGAGCAACGGCTCAAAAAGCTGGAGGAGCGTGCCCGGCGCGATTCGGTAACAGGGCTTTATAACCGTGCCACCACGGAGGAGCTCATCCAGTCCACGCTGAAACGGAACGATTATGAATACTGCTTTTTTATTTTTGACGTGGATAACTTCAAGCGCGTCAACGATACGCAGGGTCACGCGGAGGGCGATCGTCTGCTGCGCCTCGTTTCGGATACGCTTCGCGCGCATATGCGCGAGGAAGACGTGCTGGGTCGCATTGGCGGCGATGAATTTGCGGCGCTCATTCGTTGCGGCGGCCGTGTAGAGGTGGTCAACCGCCGCGCCAGCGAGATTCTCACCGCTGTGCAAAAAATAGAATTTTCCAGCGCTCGCCAGAGCAGCAAAAGCCTGTCGATCTCCATCGGCGTTGCTCGCTCCCCCGAGCAGGGGCGCGATTTCGAAACGCTTTACCGCATGGCCGATCAAGCGCTGTACCGCGCAAAGGACGCGGGCAAGAACCGCTGCTGCACGATCAATTAGAGCTTCCCCGCATCCTTGCGGCGCTTGACCCAATCGGCTTTGGTTACCCCGCGCGAGCGCGCCACGAAAAGCGCGTCCTCAGGCACGTCCTCCACTACGGTGCTGCCCGCCGCAAGATAGGCGTTTTTCCCAATATGCACAGGCGCTACCAAATTGCAATTGCAGCCAATAAAGGCATGATCCTCTACCTTGGAGCGGTTCTTCGTTTTTCCATCATAATTGACAAACACCACGCCACAGCCAAGGTTGATTTCCTTGCCAAGGTCGCTATCGCCCACATAGGTCAGATGCGATACCTTGGTGCCATCGTCGATGGAGCTATTTTTGATTTCTACAAAATCGCCAATGCGGCAATGGTCGCCCACATGGCTGTTGGGGCGCAAATACGCATAGGGGCCCACTGTGGTGCAGCGGCCAACCGCGCAATCCAGCAGAACGCTGCTCTCAACGGTGGTTTCATCGCCAACGGCGGCATTTTGCATGCGGTTGTTGGGGTAGAGCACGCAGTTTTCGCCAATCACGGTGCGCCCTTGCAGGGTGTTGCCCGCATAGATCAGCGTGCCCGCGCCAATGCGCACGTCATCCTCGATGATGGTGCGCGCGGGATCTAAAATGATCACGCCGTTTTCCTGATGGCGCAGAATCGCGGCGCGATTGATGATCTGGAACGCCTCGGCATAGCTCTGCGCGTCCGTGACGGTGAGGTAGGTCTCTGCCAAATCGTCGTACCACACGCGGGGCGCTTCGCCGCACTCGTTCATGGCTGCCACCAAGCGCTCCGCGCTCAGCAGCGCGGGCTGGGCGCACATCACCCTTTGCAGCGCCTCCCGGCTGATGGCAATGGCCAGCGGCGTGTTCGCATCAGGCGAGAGCAGCACGCAGGGACGCTCCGCAGCCGCCTGCGCCAATCCGTTGAGCGTGATGCCGGTTAGGCAGGGCGCATCCCCGCGCACCACCAAAACGCGCTCCGCCGTGGAGGCCGTTAGCTCCTCCCGGTCATGAATCAGCACAAGCTCCAGCTCTTCCATCGCCTCGCGCACATATGCGCTACAGCTTTTGCCCAAAATCGGCTTCTTTGCAAACGCATTGCCCTCCAAAATCCAACCAATCATCATGCTGATCCCCAACCTTTCAACCCATAAGCAAGTTATGCCAGCTTTTGCTTCTCTTGCCGCGCAGCCCGGGCAAGCAGCCAATCCGCCGGACATACGCTCAAGCTTTCGGGATCGTCGCCGTTGACGTTCATCACCATGAGCGCCTTTTCGCCCTGCACGCATTTGCTGGCGGGGCGCGCCGTTGCCATCACAAAAGCCGTGCCCACGACCTCCACGTTAAATTCCCCCATCAGATCAACCATGCCCTTTGCGGTGCCGCCCGCCTTGAGGAAATCATCCACGATCAGCGCGCGCTGCCCCTCCTGCACCGCGCGGCGGCTCAGGCTCATGGTTTCGATATGCCCGGAGGAGCCGGACACATAATTGATATTCACCGCCGAGCCTTCATACACCTTGCTGGAGCGCCGGGCGATCACCAGCGGCACACCCATGGCCTGCGCCGTCATCAGCGCAACGGGAATGCCCTTGGTTTCCATGGTGAGCACAAAATCCGGCTCTGCGGCATAAAACTCCCCCGCTATGATCATGCCCATTTTGCTGACCAAATTGTGCAGGCTCAAAATATCGCTTAGGTACAAAAATCCGCCCGGCAGCACGCGCGAGGGCGCACAAAGCTCCTTGCACACCTCAGTAAGAAATTGGCACGCCTCCTGCGCGGGCATGCACGCGCGATAACGTACCCCACCCGCCGCGCCCGTCACCGTTTCCAGTTTGCCAAGACCAAACGTTTCAAATACGCCCCGGAGAATATCAATATCCTCGCTAAGCGTTGACTTGGCCGCACCAAACAGGTCACAAAAGCTGGACAGGGTAAAAATGCGATTTGGGGACGCTGTCAGCTGCTTTGTGAGCACCGCCATGCGTTCATTGCGACGGATGCGATCCACGGCATTCCCTCCTTGAAAACAATTCAGGTAAGTATAGCACAGAATATCGAATGTTTCCAGAGGGTTCTTATGAAAATGTTCGGGTTTTGTGCCCTGTCGCTTTTCCGCAAGCGCTTGCGTGCGCCTTGCCATTCTTTTGCTTTTATGATAGACTGGATGCCCTACCCAGCATGCGTCTTCACAGGCAGGGCAAAGCCTGTAATGCTAATCTTGCGCTAAAACGCAAGCATCTATGGCATCTTTTGCCCGTGGTCTGCGTTGCATTTTAGACTTAGATTAGTATAAGCTTTTTTCATGCTCGATTTTCCGGCTTTGAAAGGATGGTTTTCCCTATGCAAACCACACCCTTGCATCCCGCTGATCCGCAGTGGAAGTCCGCGGCGCGCGCGCAGCTTACGGACAAGCAGCGCAACGTGGCCTGGTACGGCCTGCTGCTGCTTTGGTTTGCCGTTTTTTATCTGTTCAACTGCCTTGCGCCCTTGATGTCCGATGATTATAACTACGCCTTCAGCTTTGCGACCCGTGAAAGGATTACAAGCTTTGGGGAGCTTTTCCCCTCGCTGGTAACGCATTACCTTACCAGCAATGGGCGAATGATCACGCATTTCTTTGCGCAGCTGATGCTGTGGATTGGCAAGCCCGTGTTTAACATTGTCAACGCGCTGGTGGCGGTTTCTCTGCTGGTTGGCCTTTGCAGGTTAACCAGCGAGCGCAAGCGCGATGTTCAGCTCCTCGCCCTTTTTGGAAGCTCGCTGATCATTGTGCTGCCAACGCTCGCTCAGGTGCTGTTTTGGCTTACCGGCGCTTGCAACTATCTATGGGGCAGCACGTTGATCATCTGGACGATGGTGCCGTTTCGCCGCATGCTGCTGGACACGCCTCAGCGCTTGCGCTGGTGGCATTGGATTGCGATTGTGCCGGCGTACCTGTTCATGGGCACGGTAAGCGAAAACGGCGCTCCCGCTGCCATTTTGTTCATGGCGCTGTGCTGCGCCTATCAGCTGCTGCGCCGCCGCCGCGTGGACGCATGGATGTGGGTGGCGATTGCGCTGAGCACAGCGGGCTTTGTGGTGATGCTGCTCTCCCCGGCAAGCCAAGCGCGCAACGCGCGCTCGCTTGCTACGGGCGCTTCCTTTTTGGGCAAATACCTCGTGCCGTTTACCCGCTGTGTGCAGTTTTTTTTGCAATACGAGCTGGTTCCGGCCTGCGTTTTTCTGTGCCTGTTCGCCTTCGCCCTCTCTGCAAAGGCGAGCCAAGAACGCTTGACCCTTGCGGGGCTGCTGTTCCTTTGCGGCCTCGCTTCCCATTTTGCCATGAGCGCAACGGGCGCTTACCCATTGCGCGCCATGACGGTCAGCCTGCTGATGCTGATGTCCGCCAGCGCGGTTTTGCTGCCTACGCTGCGCCGCACCGCCCTGCGGCCTTGGCTGCTCTGCGCCACGTTAAGCCTGAGCCTGATGGCAGGCATGCTCTGCCTACAAGCCGCGCCGCAGACCTACGAGCGTTTCCGGCAGGCGCAGGTGCGGGAACAGCGCATGCTGGAGGCGCAGTCCGCGGGCAATTTGGAGGTGCTGACCTGCAACATTTCCAGCCGCACAAAGTTCGATGTTTTCTATGATATGATTGATTTGACCTATGACCCCGATTACTACGCAAACGCCGTTTTTGCCCGCTACTATGGGCTGAACTCCGTGATCATTAACGAGCTGCAATAGGCCGCGCCTGTTGCAAAACCCCGCCTGCCGTGCTATACTATCCCAGCGATGACGAAGACCAAAGCCCGGTTCGGACAACCGCCCAGAGAGGGTGGCTGGACGCGGAAACCGGGAATGTCGGCAACGAAGCCCGTTGCCACGTTCCCTCCTCCCGCCCATGCTGCAAGCCGCCCGCGTGTGTCCCGGGAAATTCACTTCTGAGCTTTTCCTTTGAAGCGGCTGTGCGTAGGAGGAAACGGTCGGCCCCGTTATCGGCGCAGAGCGTATCGGCGAACGTGGTTCGCCCGTGCGGAATTTGGGTGGTACAACGCGGCGGCATGCCTTCGTCCCATTGCGGTGGGAGCGAGGGCTTTTGTTTTACCCTCAAGTGCAACTCAGTTTATCGTTTGTAAGGAGGAACCGAAATGTCTGTTGTGGATACCCTGCGGGATTTGAAGGAACAGGTGGAGCGCGAGCTCGGCGCGCTGGACGGCTCAACCGCGCTGGAAAACCTGCGCGTAAAGGTGCTGGGCAAAAAGGGCGAGCTGACGGCGCTGCTAAAGGGCATGGGTCAGCTCGCGCCCGAGGAGCGCCCCGCCATGGGCGCACAGATCAACGAAGCGCGCGAATGGCTAACCGAGCGCATGAACGCGAGGCTTGCGGCGTTGCAGGCGGCAGAGCGCGAAATCGCCCTCAAGCAAGAAACCATCGATGTTACCGAGCCGCGCGCGCTGCCTAAGGTCGGCAGCGCACACCCCATCACCCTGGTGATGAACGAGCTGATCGAGTGCTTCACCGGCCTTGGCTTTGAGGTGATGGAGGGGCCGGAGGTAGAGCTTGACCATTATAACTTCGAGCTGATGAACCTGCCCAAGAACCACCCGGCACGCGATGCGCAGGATACCTTCTATATGGATGATAACATTGTGCTGCGCACGCACACAAGCCCCATGCAGGCGCGCGCGATGCTCACGCGCAAGCCGCCGATCCGCATCATCTGCCCGGGGCGCGTCTACCGCGCGGACGAGGTGGACGCCACCCACAGCCCCGTTTTCCACCAAATGGAGGGGCTTGTGGTGGATGAAAACGTATCCATGTCCGACCTTCGCGGCACGCTGGAAGCCTTTGCAAAGAAGCTCTATGGCGAGGATATCTCCACGCGCTTTCGCCCCAGCTTTTTCCCCTTCACAGAGCCAAGCGCCGAGGTGGATCTAACCTGCTCCGCGTGCCATGGCAAGGGCTGCCGTATATGCAAGGGCACCGGCTGGGTGGAGGTGCTGGGCAGCGGCATGGTCAACCCCAAGGTGCTGGAGCTTTGCGGCATTGACAGCCAGCGCTACAGCGGCTTCGCGTTTGGCATTGGGTTGGAGCGCATCGCCATGAAGCGCTATGGCATTACGGATATGCGGCTGCTTTACGAGGGCGACGCGCGCCTGCTGGGTCAGCTTCGGTAACACAGTAAAGGAGGTTATCCCTTTGAAAATCGGCATGAATATGCTGCGGGAATATACGGAAATTCCCCTCAGCCCCAAGGAATATGAGGAACGCATGATTATGACCGGCACCGCCGTGGAAGCGGTAGAGGACGTGAGCGACGGCATGGAGAAGGTCGTTGTGGGTCGCGTGCTTACCTGCGAAGGTGTGGAGGGCAGCGATCACCTGCACCTGTGCACCGTGGATGTGGGCGGCGAAGCGCCCCTACAAATCGTATGCGGCGCGCCCAACGTAGCGGCGGGTGCGCTTGTGCCCGTGGCGCTGGATGGCGCGCGCCTGCCCGGCGGCGTCAAAATCAAAAAAGGCAAGCTGCGCGGCATTGTCAGCGAAGGCATGCTTTGCTCCGCTACGGAGTTGAAGGTGCCGCGCGAGCTGTACCCCAGCATCGGCGATGCGGGGCTGCTGCTGTTTCAGGAGAACCATCCCGTAGGCAGCGATGTCAAGCCCATTTTGGGCATTGACGATTGCGCCGTGGATTTCGAGATTCTCGCCAACCGCCCGGACTGCCTTTGCGCACTGGGCATCGCGCGTGAAACCGCCGCCGCGCTGGGCACTTCCTTCCACGCGCCCAAGGCGCAGGTCAAAGAGGCGGGCGGCGATATCCGCGATGAAGTGAGCGTGCGCGTGGAGGACGCGGCGCTTTGCCCGCGCTATGCCGCGCGTGTTATCAAAAACGTGCGCATCGCGCCTTCGCCCATGTGGCTGCGCAAATACCTGCACGCCGCCGGTCTGCGCGCGATCAACAACATTGTGGATATCACCAACTTCATCATGCTGGAATATGGACACCCCATGCACGCCTTTGACCTGAGCAAGGTACGCGGCGGCAAGATCATCGTGCGCCGCGCCCACGAGGGCGAGCGCCTCACCACGCTTGACGGCGTAGAGCGCGCTTTGCGCACAAGCGATTTGGTGATCTGCGATGAGCAGGGCGCAACGGGTTTGGCGGGCATCATGGGCGGCGAGGAAAGCGAGATCACGGAAGGGACAACCAACGTGATGTTCGAATGCGCGAGCTTTGACCGCACCGCCGTGCGCCTCACAAGCCGCGCACTGGGCATGCGCACGGAAAGCAGCGGGCGCTTCGAGCGCGGCGTGTCTCCCGCCACGGTGATGGATGCGCTGAACCGCGCCTGCGCACTGGTGAACGAGCTGGACGCAGGCGATGTGGTAAGCGGTGCGCTTGACCTGTACCCCGCGCCCAAGCCCGAGCAGGTGATTGAGGCAAGCGTGCGCCGCATCCAGAGCCGCGCGGGCGTGGAGATTCCCGCCGAAGCGATGGTGGAGATCCTCACGCGTTTGCAATTCCGTGTGACGCTGGACGGCGACCATCTGACCGCCGCCGTGCCCGCATTCCGTGAGGATTTGGACGGCGAGGCCGATCTGTGCGAGGAATGCCTGCGCCTGTACGGATACGAGCATATCGGCGCGACCGCCTTGCGCGGCGAAACCACGCAGGGTGGCGTGAGCCCCATGCTGCGCATGAAAAACATCACTGCAAAGCTGCTGCAAGGCATGGGCTATTTGGAAATCATGAACTACAGCTTTACGGGGCTTAAGGAAATTGCCAAGCTGGGACTGCCGCAGGCCGACCCGCGCAACGCGCCCATGGCGATACGCAACCCCCTAGGCGAGGATACCGCCGTGATGCGCCCGACGCTTGCGTGCGATATGCTCAAAACCCTTGCCTTCAACATGAACCACTCCACCGAGGAAGCTGGTCTGTACGAGATGGCGGCGGCCTTTGACCACCACCACCTTACGGAGGAGGGGCTTCCCACCGAAACCCAAATGCTCTGCTTAGGCGCCTATGGCGCACAGACGGATTTCTTTGCCGTGCGCGGCGCGCTGGAGGCAATCCTTCACGCGCAGGGCATTACTTGCGAGGTGGAGGCTGGCGCAGACGTGTACTACCACCCCGGGCGCAGCGCGCGCCTCATGCAAGGCGGCGTGATGTTTGCCCAGCTTGGCGAGGTTCATCCCGCCGTGCGCGAGCGCTTTGATATGCCCAAGCGTGCCGTGGTGGCAGAGCTGAACCTAAGCCTGCTGCTCCAAGCCGCAAAGCCCATGGGCGAAATGAAGCCCCTGCCGCGCTTCCCCGCCATGTCGCGCGATTTGGCACTTACCATGGAGGAAAGCATGTGCGTCGGCCCGTTGATGGCAGACATGCGCAAGGCGGCGGGCAACCTGCTGGAAAGCATCCAGATGTTTGATGTATATCGCGGATTGCAGGTTGGCTTGAGCCGCAAGAGCGTCGCTTTTTCGCTGAACTTCCGCGCGGCGGATCGCACCTTGACCGATGATGAGGTGCAAAAGGCCATGGAGAAGGTGCGCAAGGTCTGCGCGGAGAAGTATGGCGCAATGATCCGCGCATAAGCGCGGGAGCCTCCAGCAACCCAGCCTTCTGCGCCGCGCGCCATAGCAAAAGAGCCGTCACATCGCGTGGCGGCTCTTTTGCTATGATCACAGGGGGAAAACGATCCTTTTAGCGGTCTTTGTTACGGTGTAACGGTCTTAGGCGTGGCGGTTGGCGCGGGCGTAGCGGTGGGCGCTGGCGTGGCAAGCGCTTCAATCGTCTTGGTCGCGTCTGCCAGCTGTTGTTCCAAAGCCTTGACCTGCTCTGCGCTGGCGTCCGCAATCGCCTCGGTATCGGCAAGCTGCTTTTGCGCGTCGGTCAGCTTGGCTTGCAGCTCCGCAACCTGCTTGTCAAGGGCGGTATTCTGCTCCTCAACGCCCAGCTTGGCGGCGGTCATTTCTTCCATGCTCTTGCCTTCAACATCCTTGAGCGCGTTATAATCCTTTTGTAGGGTGGCAAGCTTAGCTTCCGCGTCCGTCTTTGCCTTGGTGGCCGCATCCAGCTTGGTCTGCAAATCGGCGGCGGTCTTTTCCGCGGCGGCAAGCTTGGCCTGCGCATCGGCGGCGGCCTTCTCGGCGGCGGCAAGCTTTGCCTGCACATCGGCAGTGGCCTTATCGGCGGCGGTCAGCTTGGCCTGTGCATCCGTATTGGCCTTATCGGCGGCGGTCAGCTTGGCTTGCGCATCCGTATTGGCCTTTTCAAGCTCGGCAACCTTTGCTTGCGCATCTGCGTTGGCTTTTTCAAGCTCGGCGACCTTCGCTTCCACATCCGCCTTTGCCTTGGTGGCGGTTTCAAGCTCTGTGGAGCTGCTGGTTACGCTTTGCTCCGCTGTGGTCAGCTTCGCGGTGACCTCTTCCATCTGCGCATTCAGCTGTGCGTTTTCGCGTAGGGCGTTGTCCTTGCCCACAAAACCCACAATGGCCAGCACGACCGCAACGATCAGGACGACGCATAAAATATCGATCAGGGTATTGCGCTTTTTAGGGGTGGATTTGTTATTGGTATTCGACATGGGAATGCCCTCCTATTCTGTTTGAAGAATTTTAATTAGTATAGCACACCCTATGAAAAAAGGAAAGGATTTAACCAAATCTTCAAAAAGCGGGGGCTGCTGGAGATCAATCCACTCTGATGTGACGTTCTTCGCCATAAGATGAAAGCTGACCGCGCTTTTGTGAGCCATTCGTATGGCCCGTGCCTTGTTGGTTTGGCAACCAACGCCATCGATAGGTACGTACTATTTTTCGTTCTCCCAATTGCCACAACCTTCAAACTATGCTATGATAAGCATACGATTTGATGGCGGCACTGCCGTGTGCAAAGATGCGTACCAATGCATCCGCCAAGGGGAGGAACTACATACCATGGAACCCAAATACCAAGCCGTGGCAGATGCGCTGCGCCGCGATATTGCCGCCGGTCTGTACCGCGATGGCGATACGCTGCTCACCGAGGCCGAGCTTAAGGATCAATTCGGCGTAAGCCGCCAAACGGTGCGTCAAGCCATCTCCCTGCTGGAAAACGATGGTCTGGTGCTGCGCAGGCGCGGCAGCGGCACCTATGTGACCCACGGCCCGCGCAAGCACAATGGCACCCTCAGCGTGGGCGTGATTACCACCTACATTACGGATTATATCTTTCCCTCCATCGTGCGCGGCATTGAAAGCGTGCTTTCCAGCGAGAACTGCGTCATGAGCCTGTCCGCCACCTATAACCGCACGGATCGCGAGCGCGCACTGCTGGAGCGCGTGCTGGAAACCCCCGTGGACGGCCTGATCATTGAAGGCACCAAAACCGCGCTGCCCAACCCAAACATCGCGCTATACGAGCGGCTTTGGGAACGCAACATCCCCGTTGTGTTCATTAACGGCTATTACCCTCAGCTCAAGCGCAACGTACACGTGGTCACAGATGACGAGGCGGGCGGGCGCATGGCGGTTTCGGCGTTGCTGGAGCGCGGCTTGCGGCGCGTGGGCGGCATCTTTAAAAGCGACGATATGCAGGGGCATCTGCGCTATCAGGGCTTTGCGGCAGCGCTTGAGGAGGCGGGGCTTCCCGTGAGCGACGAGCGTATTTGCTGGTTCAGCACCGAAAACCTTTCCCGCTTTTTATGTGAGGAAACCGGCGCGGCCTTTTTGCGCCGCCTAAGAGCCGATACGGACGCCGTGGTTTGCTATAACGATGATGTGGCGCTACGCCTGATGGAGCAGTTAAGCGCGCAGGGCATTTCCGTACCGGACGACCTATCGCTCATCAGCTTTGATAACAGCGCGTTCTCTAGCATTTGCAGCCCTAAGCTCAGCACGCTTTCCCACCCCAAAGACGCCTTTGGCCGCGAGGCTGCGCGCAAGCTGCTGCGCATGATTGAGGGCGCACAGGAGGAAAGCGTCGCGCTGCCGTGGGAACTTGTGCTTCGCGAGAGCATGCGCCGTCAACCATAGCAAACCGCGCCGAGCGCCATTCCAAAGAAGCCCTTGCGAAAAGCGGAAAAGTATGCTATTCTGTTTTTGAATTGGTACGTACAACTTGGAGGAAGCCTCCAAGTGTGAAGAAAGGAGCTCTTCCATGAGCAAATATACCATTGGCATTGATTATGGCACGTTAAGCGGGCGCGCCGTGCTGGTAAACGCCGCCACTGGCGAGGAGGTCGCCAGCGCCATGCTGGCCTATCCCCACGCGGTGATGGATACCCAACTCCCCTGCGGCAAAAAGCTGGGGCATGATTGGGCCTTGCAGCATCCACAGGATTATGTGGATGTGCTTACCTATGCCATTCCGGAGGCGTTGCGCCTGTCCGGCGTACGACCTGAGGACGTGATCGGCATTGGAACGGATTTTACCGCCTGCACGGTGCTGCCCGTGAAGCACGATGGCACACCCCTTTGCGCCTTGCCGGAATTTGCGGAAAACCCGCACGCCTACGTGAAGCTGTGGAAGCACCACGCCGCACAGGATAAGGCCAACCGCTTGACTGAGATCGCCACCGCGCGCGGTGAAAAATGGCTGCAAAACTATGGCGGAAAAATCTCTAGCGAATGGCTTTTCCCCAAGCTGTGGCAGATTTTGGATGAAGCGCCCGAGGTATATGCCGCCATGGACGATTTTGTAGAGGCCGCCGACTGGATTGTGTGGCAGCTGACTGGTGTGCAGACGCGCAACTCCTGCTGCGCAGGCTATAAAGCGCTCTATAACAAAACAACCGGATACCCGGACAAGGCCTTCTTCGCCGCGCTCGACCCGCGCATGGAGAACGTTATCGCCGAAAAGCTGAGCTGCCCCGTAACGCCGCTGGGGCAGAAGGCTGGCGGCCTGACCGCCGCGATGGCCAAAAAGCTTGGCCTTTGCGAAGGCACCGCCGTGAGCATCGGCAATGTGGACGCGCACGTCTGCGTGCCCGCGGTGGGCATTGACGCGCCGGGTCGCCTGCTCGCCATTATGGGCACCTCCACCTGCCATATTCTGATGAGCACGGAGGAACGTCAGGTTCCCGGCATGTGCGGTGTGGTGCAGGATGGCGTAATGCCCGGCTATGCGGGCTACGAGGCTGGTCAGAGCTGCGTGGGCGACCATTTCGCATGGTTTGTGGAAAATTGCTGCCCCTCCGCGTATGCGCAAGCCGCGCGCGAAAAAGGCATCAATATCCAGCAGTACCTCACCGAGCTTGCCAGCAAGCAGCGTGTGGGCGAGCACGGCCTGCTGGCGCTGGATTGGTGGAACGGCAACCGAAGCGTGCTGGTGGATGTGGATTTGAGCGGCCTCATGCTTGGCATGACGCTGCAAACCAAGCCCGAGGATATGTACCGCGCCCTCATTGAGGCCACTGCCTACGGCACGCGCATGATTGTGGAAAATTACCGCGAGAACGGCGTGGCTGTGGAAGCCTTCTACGCCAGCGGCGGCATCAGCCAGAAAAACCCCATGCTCATGCAGATCTATGCTGACGTGTTGAACATGGAGATCAAAATAGCGGGCGCGGCGCAGGGTCCGGCGCTCGGCAGCGCCATTTTCGCGGCAGTTGCGGCGGGCAGCGCCGCTGGCGGGTATGACGATGTCTTTGCCGCCGCGCGCGCCATGGGCAAGGTCAAAGAGCTTGTGTATCAGCCCATTCCCGAAAACGCGAAAATCTACAATCAGCTTTTTGACGAGTACCGCACCCTTCACGATTACCTCGGCCGCGGCGCGAACGATGTGATGAAGCGCATCAAGGCCATCAAGATCGGTCAATAACCCCATTTGGAAAGAATGAAGGAGATTTTTGCGCATGGAAAAGCTCTCTCAATATGATTTTTGGTTTATTTGCGGCACGCAAGCCCTGTATGGCGATGAGTGTATCCGGCAGGAAGAGGAGCATTGCCGCATCATAACCGAGGCGCTCAACAAGGATGCTGCCATTGTTGGAAACATCGTCTTTCAGGGCGCGGTGCTGGACAGCCAATCCATCACGGACGTGCTGCTCGCTGCCAACGCCGACCCCCGCTGCGCGGGTGTGATTGCGTGGATGCATACCTTTAGCCCCTCCAAGATGTGGATCAACGGCTTGAGCAAGCTGCAAAAGCCTTACCTGCACTGGAACACGCAGTTCAGCCGCGACATTCCATGGAACCAGATCGATATGGACTACATGAACCTCAACCAGTCCGCGCATGGCGACCGCGAACATGGCTTTATCACGGCGCGCCTGCGCATGCCGCGCAAGGTGATTGCCGGGCACTGGGAGGATGCGGGCATCCGCGGGCGCATCGGCCATTGGATGCGAAGCGCCATTGGCGCACAGGAAAGCCGCCGCCTGAAGGTTTGCCGCTTTGGCGATAACATGCGCGACGTCGCCGTAACAGAGGGCGATAAGGTGGAGGCTGAGCTGAAGCTGGGCTGGAGCGTGAACACATGGGGTGTGGGCGACCTGATCGCCCGCTTGAAGCAGGTAACGGAGGCGCAGGTGGACGCGAAAATGGCGGAGTACCGCGAGAAATACGACCTCCGCACCGATCGTCTGGATGCCGTTCGCTACCAAGCGAAGGAGGAGGTTGCGCTGGAGGGCTTTCTGACGGAGGGCGGCTTTGGCGCGTTCACGGATACTTTTCAGGATTTGCAGGAGCTTAAGCAGCTCATGGGGCTTGCCACCCAAAACCTTATGGGCAAGGGCATTGGCTTTGGCGGTGAGGGCGATTGGAAGCTGGCGGCGCTGGATCGCGTGATGAAGCTGATGGCCGCTGGCCTGCCGGGTGGAACCGCCTTCATGGAGGATTACAGCTACCACATGGAGCCGGGCAACGAGGGCATCCTCGGCGCTCATATGCTGGAGGTTGACCCGGACATTGCCGCTGACCGGCCGTGGATTGAAGTGCATCCGCTGGGCATCGGCGACCGCGAGGACCCCGCCCGCCTGTGCTTCAACACCGGCGATGGGGATGCCATCGTATGCACGCTGGTGGATATGGGCGACCGCTTCCGCATGATCGTAAACGATGTGCATGCCTGCGCACCTTTCCACGATATGCCCAACCTGCCTACCGCCCGCGTGATGTGGAAGCCCATGCCGAGCCTCTCCACCTCCGCCGAGGCGTGGATTTTGGCGGGCGGGGCGCATCACACCGTGCTCAGCTACGCGCTGGATGCGGAGCATATGCGCGACTTTTGCGAAATCATGGGCATTGAGTTTATTCACATCAACAAGGATACCACCATCCCGCAGCTGCAAAAAGAGCTGCAATGGAACGATATCGTCTGGCGCATCCGCGGGTAACCATACCCGCGCGCCGCAGGAAAGGATGGCTGCGCGCATGCTCAAGCATTTGAAGGAAGCTGTTTATGAGGCAAACCTGCTGCTGCCCAAGCATCAGCTGGTCACGTTTACATGGGGCAACGTCTCCGGCGTTGACCGCGAACGGGGCTTGTTCGTGATTAAGCCCTCTGGCGTGCCCTACGAGGAGCTAAGCCCGGAGGACATGGTGGTGATGGATCTGCAAGGCAACAAGGTGGAGGGTAAGTTAAACCCCAGCAGCGATACGCCTACCCACATGGAGCTTTACAACCGCTTCCCCGCCATCGGCGGCGTGGTACACACGCATAGCCGCTGGGCCACCATCTGGGCGCAGGCCGGGCGCGAGATTCCGCCCTATGGCACCACGCACGCGGATTATATCTACGGCGCGGTACCGGTCACCCGCTCGCTAACGGAGGAGGAGGTCACAACCGCATACGAGCTGGAAACCGGCCGCGTAATCGCCGCCCGGTTTGAGGAGGCGGCGATTGACCCCGCAGCGGTGCCCTGCGTGCTGGTGCGCAACCACGGCCCCTTCGCGTGGGGCAAGGATGCGCGCGAGGCGGTGCATAACGCGGTGGTGCTGGAGGAGGTCGCCATGATGGCATGGCACACCGAGGCTTTGCCGCAGACCTCCCCTGTGCCCTGCGCGCCAACCTATGTGCTAGACAAGCACTATCTGCGCAAGCATGGCCCGAACGCGTACTACGGGCAAAAATAAAAGCAACAGCAAGGCGGTCAGGGCATTCAGCCCCGACCGCCTT
>JAVVVJ010000002.1:0-118790 GCA_036652695.1 Clostridia bacterium
ATCTTGTTTCGCCTTTGGCTATCGAGAACTATAGGGCGTTGAGCAAGACCTTTGTAATTCCTGTTGACTCGCTGGTTTTGTACAATTCACAGATTACGCAATTCTGCGATCAACTGGCTGCCGGCACTATCAGTCTTGATATGTTCATACATCGTTGCAATGAATATGTAGAAATGATCTATGCGGAGAATAAATAAAGTAAATTGTTTGTGATTACAAAATCAAGAGCGATTAGGCGACAGTCATGACCATTTTCGGAGCTCCTACACGCTTCTGCGAAACGTCGAGATATCGCATAAGAGGCAAAATCAGGTGCGGAGAAGCAATTAGCCTTCCGCCATCTGTTTTGTATCGCTTTTTTCACTCACGCCCTGCGCTTTTTCCGTATCGTCAGTACAAGCCCAAGTCCGCCCAGTAAACACATTCCCAGCCAAAGCAGAGGCATGCTGTTATCACCAGTTTTCGGAGGAATAATCAAAGCTTCATAATCCAACCGTTATAAATCTCCAACCAGTCGCTGAATTCGCCGTTTTCATCAGAAACTGCTGAGGAGTTGGCACTCATCACTTTGCTTATGACAAGGCCATCATAACGAATATACTTGTTCCCGCTTTTAGGAAAAGCGATATACACAGATAGCAATAAAATAATGAACGTAATCAAATAAGAAATCACCCGCTGGTATACGCCCTCTTGTACCGTGTCACCACATTCGAGAATATCGTTATGCTTTTGATGCGGTAGAACCACTCACAGGTGAGAACTTCTTTCTTGCCATGCTGCTTTGCAACACGAATTGCATGACAATATTTCTTGAACAATTATCTTTACAATACCCTGATGATACAATTTTGTTAGTTTGCGATGGTGCGGCATGGCATAAATCAAATGCACTAAAGTGCCCTAAAAACATAGAACGGCTGTGCAAAAACCAAGGCCGCAGAAACCGAAAAAAAGGATTGTAGTTCAATGCCGCAGAACGAACAACATATTCGTGAAATTCATGCAGACTTTTTCGTCTCTCCCGACTCTATATAGTGTATCGCGATACGAATGCCAGAAAGAGAAGTGATCCCATGGAAGTCAGACATCAGCGTGAGCCGCGTTTCACCGAGGCTATTCAGATGAACCGCGTCGCAATGTTCCGCATTGCGCGTGCAATGCTACATTCGGATGTGGATGCCGAAGACGCTGTTTCGTCCGCAACACTAAATGCATGGAAGAATCTTCCGCAACTCAAATCGATGGACAACATTCGTCCGTGGCTCATGCGTATTACTGTGAATGCCTGCCATGATATTCTCCGCAAGCGTAAGCGTGAAGTCCCGTATGATACGCTGCCAGAACCACAGCTGATGGCCGAAGAAACGCCACTATGGATGTACATCGAAATGTTAACACCAAGCCATGCGGCGATCATGCAGATGCGCTTTGGAGAAGGAATGGCGCTTGAGGACATTTGCAATGCTTTGCATCTGTCCAAGGGAACCGTTTCGTCTCGGATCACACGGGGAAAACAGGAACTAAAGCGTCTGATGGAGCGGGAGGTGCAGCGCATATGACGGAGCATGAACTCTATGATTGGATGCAGCAAGAACAGCATCCTATTCCGGAAGGTTTTGAAGAACGTAGCGATCTCCTCTTGCAAAAACTCGCACACCAAGAGAGAAAGGGTAACGTGAAAAAGATTGTTTTGATCGCATTGGCAGCAACGCTACTATTGGGGAGCATCGCATATGCTGCAACACAGGTTGATTTGGTGGCATTGGTAGTTGGAAACCAGGCGGCAACGCCTGATCAAAACCAATATGTGACGGAGGGAACACAATACGCAGTCATCACCCGCGTAGCATCAGGCGAAAGCGCCCGTGGAGACTATCAGAGGAATAGCTTGGCTGATCATTCTGTCCAAGATGCCTACATCGCCAATATTACTTCCTTCGTGGATGGCGCACGGCTGGTGATCGGTTTCACCAAGGCTAAGGTGGGGAAAGAAATCACAATTTCCTGTGATGATTTCTTTGTGAATGATGAACCGGTGGCCGGAGGGCTGATGGAGAAGGAGGGCGTTTATTCGCTGGATGCAGAGCTGCCAACAGCACTTTTAGGTAAAGAGCTCCATGTCGTTTTGCCGCTGCAACTGTTCGATGGGAATCAAGCAACTGGATACCAGTACATATTCTTCGATATGCAGACGATGCATGTGGAGAATACAACGCGGATATCCGCAAAGCTCAGCGATCAAATGACCCTGACTTTGCTGGAAGGAACATTCTCACCGCTAGGTCTGCGAATCCCGTTGCAGATTGAGGGTGGCCCGATGGTCAGCTTCTATGGCGACTACGAATGCTTTTTGAATGACCAGAAGGTGGATGACGCATGGCAAGGCGGTTATGAGGAGGCAGATGATGTAATTGCCTTGAATGCTGCAACGCTCCCAGAGAAAATCGAGCTTCGCATGCATTGGCAGGAAACCGAAGGCGGTAATGTTTACGAATGCACCGGAGCAGCAACCTTCTACCTGATTTCAGGGCAAACCACCATTGCTGACGTTGTGCGGGAATTTGCGTATCAGCAGCCCGGCACGACTCCGACTCCGACATTTTCAGGGGATGTAGCATGCTTTGATTTGAACGTTGCACCACATTCGTATACGCTTAAGCCGCGGCGGGTGGATATGGCACAGTTGGCGGCAATAGCAGAAGCTGTTATTACACGGGAAGTCCTTCAAAGCGCGGTGTGCGTGGAAGAAAGCGCAACGCAATACACCTACTATGCGGATGCAAGTCGCAAATCGATTATTGCAAACGTTTGGTATGATCCAAGCAACGGTGAACTCGACATCATGGGACCCGGCGCTACGGATGAAAACTGGCTTGGCGATGTGGATGCACCGAACTGTAAAATGTCGCGTGCTGACGCAAAGACGATTGCCGAAGCGTTTATGGCGCAGCTTGGCTATACGCGGGAAACGCTGCGCCTTGAGCGCACCGAGGCCTTTGTCGCCAATCGTCAGGGTGGATACTACCTTTATATCAACGTATTGGATGATGGCATGCCACGCTATGTGAATCGCGGTGGATACGTTGGCTCGCAGTGGAGGCTGATGATCAAAGAGCGCGGCGTTTGTCAAGTCACAGGTCGTCTTGTTGATGTCACCGCTCAGGTTTCCATAAAGGATGCCCTTACCATACAAGAAGCGCAGCAGAAGGTGCTGAAGGCTGTCCAGTCGGGACAGTTCAATCCATTCATTCATGCAGATGCAGCACTGACAGAGGTTCGTGCAGTCAGCTATGATCCGAATCGAAACGGGCAGAATGGCAGCAGTGCGAATATCCCTGTTTGGGAATTCGATTTTCTTGAGGACGGAAGCGATTGGGTTCTGCAAATCTGCGTCAATCGTCAAACCGGGGAAATTTTCAACCCGCAAGATACAGCTGGAATGCCAATGGTGATGCAATAAGCACAACAATGTTCGCTTCTTCATCTTTCGTGAACATTAAAACTGTATGATCGACTCCATTGGAAAAAACCCGCCTGCAAGGCAAGCCATCGCAGCTCGCTTTGCAGGCGGGTACGCATTACGCTTGGAACACCAGCGTTCCATCGCTCTCCACCATCAGGCTTTCCACCGTTGCGTTCCAAAGACACTCGTCAAAGGCTCTGCCCATAGGCGCGGGGGTTGGGGGCGCGAAGCCCCCACAAGCTTACCCGTGAAGACGCACCGTCAAAATCTGGAATGGAGCGGCATGCAGTGCAATGCCATCCTTGCCGATTTCCAGCGCTTCCTGCTCGTTTTCCAGCATGTCGCATAGGCTGGCCTTGGCGAAGGGTAGGTTCACCTGCAGGTGGAAGGGCAAATCCATGTTCAAGCTCTCGTATAGGCGCACGATCAGATCGCCGCTGCCGTCCTCGGCAGGCTTCACAGTATCAATAAAGATATTTGCCTTGTCCACAGCCATGGCGCTAAAGCGCTCCGCATGGCCGGGCGCGGTGATTGCGGGCACGTTGAGATCATAGCCTTCACGCACCACGCCGCTTTGAGCAAACGCGCCATCCCACGCATAGAGCGCGTAGGTGAAGGTGTGCGTACCCTGATCGGCGCGCATCTCGGGCGAGGCGGCAGCGCGCAGCAGCGTCAGTTCAATGGACGAGCCGTTGACGCTCACGCCGTACTTGCAGTTGTTGAGCACTGCAAAGCCGTGGCTCTCATCGCAAAGCGCGGTATAGCGATGGTTGCAGACCTCAAAGCGATCCTTGTCATAGGCGCGGCTGCGGTGCGTGGGGCGCTTCACGTAGCCAAATTGCATCTCGTGAATGGCTTCGTTGCTGCGCGGCGTGCCGGTGAAGGATACCTTCAATAGGCGGTGCAGCTCGTGCCAATCCACATTGGTGACAAAATCCAGCCGCTCGCCGATGGCGCTCAGCGTGATTTCCTGCTCCAGCACAGAGCCGTCCAGCTCGCGGCGCAGTTTGAGAACAGCTTTGGCGCCTCCCGCGCACACAACGCTTAGCTCAGCCTTACGCGCAAGCTCCACGGGCTGTTCAATATAATTGCTGTCGATATCCCATGCGTCAAACAGACGCGGAACATCCTTGTACATGAGCATCCGGTTCATGGGCTGCGCTACAAACTCGCGCCCAGTCTCCTTGCGCACGAAGCTCACAACCTCGCCAAGCTCGTTGAGCACGGCCTTGACAAGCTCGTTTTCAAGCACAGCGCCAGTTGCGGTAAGGGTGGCAACCGCGCGGGGGGCTTCAAGCGCCGCCTCGCCGGGCAGCAACGCAACAACGCCCATAGGCGGAAGCTCCACAATGGCCACGCCGTCAAGCACAGGCACGGTTTCACCCTCCAGGGTTTTTGCGCCGGAGCCAAAGCTTGCTGGTAACTTCACCAAAGCCTTGCGCGGGAAGGAAAGGGAGTTAAAAACCGTCAAGCCATCGCCGCTGACAAGCTGCTCGCGCGCTGCCTGCGCAATTTCAACGGCCTCTGCCTGCAACTTGGCATGCGCCTGATTGGCCTCCACGTAGACGCGGGCGATGGAGGAGCCGGGCAGAATATCGTGGAACTGGTGCAAAAGCAACACCTTCCACAGCCTGTCCATCTCCGCGAGCGGATAGGCATGGCCGCGCTTTTCTGCCAGCGCACCCCATAGCTCCGCCTCACGCAAAGCAAGCTCGCTCAAGCGGTTGTTCTTCTTCACCTTTGCCTGCGAGGTATAGGTGCCGCGGTGGGCAGAGAAATACAGCTCGCCGTCCCATGTGTTTTTGGGCGCGCCTTCCTTCTCCATCTCCTCAAAGAACTGCTGCGGACCCATCATTTCCAGCTTGGGCATACCCTCCAAATCGCGCTCGCGCAGGGCATACTCTACATGATCGCGCGTGGGGCCGCCGCCGCCATCGCCATAGCCAAACGGCACAAAGAACGCATCCAAATCGCGCGTCTGCACGCGGTTCTTCCAAACGCCATACAGCTCCTCGGGCTTGGTATCGTAGGTATAGCTGGTGGGCAGGAAGGAGGTCACAGCGCTGCCGTCCATACCCTTCCACGTAAAGTAATGGTAGGGGAACTGATCGCCCTCGTTATAGCTCCAGAAAATTTTCTGCGTTACGAGGTAATTGACGCCGCACCCGCGCAAAATCTGCGGCAAAGCGGCGGTATAGCCGAAGGTATCGGGCAGCCAAAGCACCTTGCTGTCCACGCCTAGCTCGTCGCGGTAAAAACGCTTGCCATGCACAAGCTGACGGATCAGCGCCTCACCGCTTGCCATGTTGGTATCCGGCTCCACATACATCGCGCCATCGGCGATCCACTGTCCGCGCTTGATGGCGGCGCGAATGCGCTCGTACAGCTCCGGATAGTGCTCGCGGCACATCTCATAGGAGGCGGGTTGGCTCTGGATGAACTTGTATTCGGGATAGCGCTCCAACAGCCGGAGCTGCTGTGCAAAGGTGCGTGCGGTCTTGCGGTGGGTTTCCGCCATGGGCCACAGCCACGCAAGGTCAAGGTGCGCGTTGCCAACGGCGCAAAAGCGCGGCGCGGTGCTGCCATTGCTGGCGTGCATAAGCGGGTGGAGCAGCTCGCGCGCGGCGCGGTAATCCGCATCGCGCCCCGCCGCGTCCTGTTCAAAGTCCACGGTGCGGGTATAGGCCTCCAGCCCCTCGGCGATCTTTGCCGCGCGCAAGGAGGTTGCGTCCATACAATGCATGAGCTGATCCAGCGTTTCCACATCCATCATCAGCTGATAGGCGTCCTCGCACCACTCGCCCACGCTGGAATGGCCGACGGTCGCGCGCTTGCCCTCCTCCAGCGGATCAGCAAAGCTGCCGGGAAGCACCGGACCCGTAGCACAGCCGCCCACATCCGGAAAGAAATGCCCGGCATAGACTTCGAACAGCAAATGGAAGCGCTCGCCGCCTTCCGCTTGCTCCGCAAGGATGTTATCCACCATGTAATGATGCGGCGTCTTGACCCATTCCGCGCGCCGCGTGCCAAACGTTAGGCCGTTCACAAACAGCGTTGCCTCGCCGGACAGGTTCAGATCCATCACGATCTTCTTGCCGCGCGCCTCTTGGGGCAGTGTGACATCCGCGCGCAGCCACATATATTCCCAGGTATGCCCCCAAGCATATCCCTCTGGGATGGGCGAAAAATTGCCCTTGGCAGCCTCGCCGGGCGTAAGGTGCTCCATGGTGGTAAATCCTTCAAAGGAAATCGTTTGTAGCGGACGATACAGATCCTGCTTGAGCGTGCGCGTCCAATGCTGGATGCGCGCTGTGTATTCGGAGTGCATAAGTGCCATCAATAGATTCCTCCTTATTGTTGCGATCCTTTGTCTATCATAACAAAACAGCGCATGAACAGCAAGAGCTTTTGATTATTTCTTGTGAATGAACATACAGTGACCGTGCATTCGTAGATTCCGTAATTTTCAGCCTCCTACAGCCCATCAAATTCCTTATTTGATAGTGCGGTATGAGAAGGTACACAATCGTAAATTTGTAATTTTTACAAAAAATAGCCTGTCCTAATGCTTTGGAAAATGGTTTGGGTGGGCAAACGTTAAAAACCCGCGCTTTTTCGGGCGCAAAACGATTGAACTATGTGCAGAGTGATGCTATAATAAATACGTAGCATAAGGTGATTTCAGAAAATAAACGAACAGGAATCATCCCCATTATGATGATGAGGTGAAGGACCTTGAAGAAGAAACAAGACTGGCTTATCCTGTGCGTCATCGCGCTGGTGGCTGCGTTGCTGCTGGCCGTAACCAACGTAGTTACAAAGGATCAAATTGCGATTCAGGCCGCAGCAGCATTGGATTCTGCCCGCAGTGAAGCGCTGCCGCAAGCGGCTCGGTTTGAAAAGGCGGTCAGCGATAAGTATGGCGTCAGTGACAGCCAGTATGTGCGCTATGAAGGCTATGCCGCAGATGGCACGATGGTTGGCTATGTGGCGGAGCTTACGGTGAACGGCTTTGCCGGCCCCATCGAGATCGTGTGCGGCATTGATCTACAGGGTACGATCACGGGTCTATCCGTTGGTGGAAGCAACTTTTCTGAAACCGCCGGCTTGGGTACGAAGGTGCGGGATGAGGAGTTCACCAGCCGTTTTGTGAATTTGACCTCTACACCGAAAGCTGGGGACAATGTTGATACCATTGCTGGCGCAACCATTTCCTCCAGCGCGGTCATATCAGGCGTGAGCAAATGCTATGATTATATGCGTTCCTATATGGAGGGCTATGTTCCTGAGGCTGCGGAGGTTCTGACTGCTGAGCATCAGGAAACGGTGACTGTGCATGGCTTTGCCAGTGATTTTGATGTGACGGTTGGCATTATGCCGGATCAAACCATTGAAGGCGTTCTCATCGGCGGCGATAGCTTTGCCGAATCAGCCGGAATTGGTGAAAAGGTGCTCGAAAAGGAGTTCCGCGACCAGTTTAAAGGCAAGAGCGGCATGCTTGCTTATGGCGAGAATGGTCTGGATGCAATCTCTGGCGCGACCATCACCAGCGAGGCTGTACTCAAGGGCATCAACCTCGCGCTGAACGGCGATTCCGCCGCCGCCGCTCCGGCAGCACCCGCATTTGTGGAGGAAACCCTCACGCCGTCCGCTGATAACAATCAGGCGGTGCTCTCACGCAAGGTGACGGTGCGCGGCTTTGCGGACGAGATCGACGTAACGGTTGGCATCGACGCAGAGGGCAAGATCGCCACGCTTTCCGTGGGCGGCCCCAAATTTAAAGAAACCGAGTATTTTGGCGATAAGGCGCGGGATAACGCCTTCCGCAACCAATTCATTGGCAAGGCCGGGACGATTGTCTATGGCGAAAACGGCGTGGACGCGATTTCTGGCGCGACCATCACCAGCACCGCCGTGCTGCAAGCCGTGAACACCGCGCTGAGCGGCGAGGCTGGCGGCGATTCTGCCGCCGCTCCGGCAGCACCCGCATTTGTGGAGGAAACCCTCACGCCGTCCGCTGATAACAATCAGGCGGTGCTCTCACGCAAGGTGACGGTGCGCGGCTTTGCGGACGAGATCGACGTAACGGTTGGCATCGACGCAGAGGGCAAGATCGCCACGCTTTCCGTGGGCGGCCCCAAATTTAAAGAAACCGAGTATTTTGGCGATAAGGCGCGGGATAACGCCTTCCGCAACCAATTCATTGGCAAGGCCGGGACGATTGTCTATGGCGAAAACGGCGTGGACGCGATTTCTGGCGCGACCATCACAAGCACCGCCGTGCTAGAAGCTGTAAACACCGCGCTCAAGGGTCAATAAGCCATCGCAACAGTCATTGCAAACAGTTGGAAATGAGCCAGTCGGCTTGTTTTCAACTGTTTTTTGTTGAGGAATTGAAATGGCTTTTACTGCGCAATATTTTCTTTTGTACCCGCAATGCACTGCGTACCAAGCATTTGCGAACGTAACAATGCGCAATTCCCCTTGCGCTTTTTCTTAAAGAATGTTTTAATAGGAAGGTCAATCCAGCGGTGAATGGTTCCCAGCCAGAGTTGGAAGGGGTTTTTTGTTTGGAAATCCAATGGTATCCTGGTCATATGGCAAAGGCGAAGCGGCTTTTGGCAGCGCAGCTTGGCAAGGTGGATCTCGTAGTGGAGCTTTGCGATGCACGCCTGCCGCTTTCCAGCCGCAATCCGGCGCTGAACGAGCTGATCAGCCATAAACGCCGCGTGCTGCTGCTCTGCAAGGCGGACTTGGCCGAGCCCGCAAAGACGCAGCAATGGTTGCGCTATTTTCAGGCGCAGGGTATAGACGCGATGGCGTATGATGCTGGTTCGCAAAAGACTGCGCAGGCAAAGGTTCTCATCGAAAATGCCGCAAAGGCGGTTATTGAGCGCGGCGAGCGGCGCGGCATTCAAAAAACCATCCGTGCGATGGTGGTTGGCGTGCCAAACGTTGGAAAAAGTACCTTTATCAACCGTCTTTATGGCGGCGGCGTTACCAAAACCGGCGATCGGCCGGGCGTAACCCGCAGCAATCAGTGGGTGAAGGTATCGCCTTATTTGGAGGTAATGGACACTCCCGGCATGCTCTGGCCAAAGCTCAACGATCAGCGAGCGGCCACCCGCCTTGCCTACATCGGCACCATCAAGGACGCGGTATATGATCAGGAGGCGCTTTGCGCGCACCTTTTGCGCGATCTGCTGGCTGTGATGCCGCAACGAACCATTGAGCGCTACAAGATCAAAAACCCAGATGTGGAAGGCTATGCGCTGCTTGACGAGGTCTGCAAAGGGCGCGGTTTTTTGATGCGCGGCGGCGTCAGCGATAGTGAACGCGCCTGCGCTGTGGTTTTGGATGAATTTCGCGAGGGCAAGGTGGGGAAGATCACCTTGGAGAGCGCGCCGCTTCTGCCCCCAGCCAACCCGCCAAGGGAGGCGGACGAAAATGCCTAAGCCATCCCAAAAGCGTATGGCGCATTTTCAGGAGCTTGTTGCCTATGACAGCGCGCAGCTAGGCTTTGGCGCGTCTTTGGCGGGCATGGACGAGGTCGGCAGAGGGCCGTTGGTGGGAAACGTGGTTACGGCTTGCGTGATCATGCCCGCTGAACCGCTCTTCCCGTGGATTGATGATAGCAAGAAGCTAAGCCCCGCACGGCGGGAGGAGCTGTTTGCGCAGATTCAGGAATCGGCGCTATTCATTGGCATTGGTGAGGCAAGCGCGGCAGAGATCGATCAGATGAATATCTTAAACGCTACCAAGCTTGCCATGGAACGCGCTGCGGAGCACGCCCCTGCTACGCTGTGCATTGTGGACGCTGTGCGCGGGCTTCACCTGCCGTTTCCCGTGCTGCCCATTATCGGCGGCGATGGTAGAAGCTACAACGTGGCGGCCGCAAGCATCGTTGCAAAGGTGGCGCGCGATCGGCAGATGCGAGCCTATGCGCAGCGCTACCCGCAGTACGGCTTTGAGCATAACATGGGCTATGGCACTGCGCAGCACATCGCTGCCCTCCGGGAATATGGCGCAACGCCGGAGCACCGCAGGAGCTTTATTGGGAAATTCATTTCGGAAGGAGTGGGTAAATGAAGCGGGTTTGTGCATTTCTGATATGCATGCTCTGCCTGTTGCTTCCGCTTTTTTCGCTGGCGGAAGGGGCGCAGAATCTCCTGCCAAACGGCGGCTTTGAACAGCTGGATTCCGCAGGAGATCCAGATGGCTGGTACATTACCGCATATCGTACGCAGCAAGGCTATTCTCGCCTGTTTGTAACGTCGGAGCGGGCGCATAGCGGTATCCGAAGCGCGGTGATTGAGAACGCGAGCGCCAATGACGCACGCTATACCTGCACTGTGCGCGTGGAGCCTGAAACGCTTTACCGTCTGTCCGGCTATGTCTTTGTGGAGCGGATGGAGGAGGAGGGCAATGGCGCCAACCTTGCCATCGAGGGGCTTTATGCCTTTTCTGATTGCTTTTATCAAACAAGCGGCGGCTGGGAGTATATGGAGTGGTATGGCGAAACAGGCGAAAACCAGACGGAGCTCACGCTTGGCGTCCGCATCGGCGGTTATGGCGCGGAGAGCGTTGGCAAGGCCTATTTTGACGATATTCAGTTAGAAAAGGTCGACGCACTGCCAACTGGTGTTAGCGCTTCCATTTGGTACAACATGCAGCCACCCGCCGCGGCAAAGCCGGAGACTGACGCCGTGCCCGCAAAGAGCACGCTTTTGTTTGTGCTGCTGGGTTTTGCGTTTTTGCTGTTGTACCTGCTGTCCAAGCCGCTTTTGCGCCAAAAGAAGGAACGGTACGCCTCCCTTGCCTTTGGCGCGCTGATGCTGCTTGCGTTGATTGCCCGCGTGCTGCTGGCGCGTAGCGTTCCCGGCTATCAGGTGGATATCAACTGCTTTTCCGCGTGGAGCCTGCGCATGGCCGAAAATGGTCCGGCGGGCTTTTATAGCCCCGATTATTTTTGCGATTATCCGCCCGGGTACATGCTGCTTTTGTGGCCCTGCGGTTTTTTGTTGAAGGCCGTTGGCTATGGCACGCCAGCGGGATTGTTGGTGGTCAAGCTTGTACCCATCGTGTGCGATATGCTTGGCGCAATCGCGCTGTATGCTTATGCGGTCAAGCGCGTCGGACGCACGCCAGCGGCCTTTGTGGCCTGCCTGTATGCGCTTAACCCCGCAGTGCTCGTAAACGGCGCTGCGTGGGGGCAGGTGGACAGCCTGCTTGCGCTGCTCATGCTTTGTACCGCGATACAGGCCATGGAGCGTAAATGGCAGTTTGCTCTGCCGCTATTTGTTGTGTCTGCGCTGATGAAGCCGCAAGCGCTGCTTTTTGCGCCCATTGGCGGCATCTGGCTGATTCTGTGCCTTGTGCGGGAGCGTGAATCAATGGCCGCGCAGCTAAAGCGCATCGCCATCGGCCTTGGCTTTAGCGTGCTGTGCGCGCTGTGCATCGTTGTTCCCTTCTCCATCGGGCAGGAAAAGCCAGTGGGCTGGCTTGTTGAGCTGTATGGCAAAACGCTTTCTTCCTATGCGCATGCCACGCTCAACACCGCAAATCTCTACTATTTGGCTGGCGCGAACTGGGCAGATCTGAACGCCGTGGCTCCGTGGCTGCTGCCAGCACTAACGGCGCTTGCGTCCTGCGCCTTTGGCATAGGGCTATTGTGGCGGGAAAAAAAACAAACGAACGCCCTTTCACTACGCAAAAAGCGGACGCTGCTTGCGCTGTGCTCTTTTGCGCTGGCTGTGGCGCAGGCGCTCGTGTGGATATTTGCGGGGAATTATGCGGCTTATGGCTATGCCATGATGGTTTACTGCTTTGCTTATGCCATCGTGTGCATGTGCGTTGATCCCAAACCGGAGGGATTGCCGTTTTATATGGCGCTTGCGCTCATCGGCATTTATCTGCTGGGCGTAAAGGTGCATGAACGCTATCTGTTTCCGGCGCTTGCGCTGCTGCTTTTGAGCTATATCACCACCAAGGATCGGCGTGCGCTGCATCTTTGTGTTGGGTTTTCCATCACCACGTTCCTCAACACGGCCATTGTGCTGGATAATTCCATTTTGTTTGGCGCTGCTCAGGGGCATCTGAACCCCGATACGCTGGCGCTGAACGTTGTGCTATGCGTGGTGAACCTACTGCTTTGCGGATATGCGGGCTATATTGCCTTGAGCGGCCTGCGGGAAACCGTTGAAGCACCCACGCCTGAGGTCGCGGAGGAAGAAACGCAAACAACTCCGCCCGCCTACAAGCAAATGCTACTGGAGCCGATGGACGCACGCCTGCACCTCACGCTTCGCGATTGGCTCGTTATGGGCGTCACTACGGTGCTCTACGGCGTGCTCGCCTTTAGCAATCTCGGCAGCACCGTTGCGCCGCAGGACGGCTGGATATCCACCTCGCCTGATGAGCAAATTATCTTTGAGCTTCCGCAGTCGCAGAGCTTCAAAGTTTTGTATTATGCGGGCGTCAGCTACAACGGTTTTTCGATTGCCGTAAGCGAGGATGGGCAGAGCTGGTCCAACGATTTTTACTGTGAAATGCGGGAAGGGCTTTGCTACCGTTGGAACTATGCGTGCCAGTCCGAAATTGTTGAGGAGCAGCCGGACTTTGCCAAAAAATTGCCGGATGACGTACGAAGGTTTCATGACCAATACGTGCGTTTGAACACCTCCACAGATGGCGTTCTTTGGCTCAAGGGCAAATATCTGCGCCTGAACGCCGATGAGGCGGGGCTGAACCTGTTTGAAATCGCCCTGCGGGACGCTAACGATGAGCTCATCCCCTTAACGGTGGTTAAGCATACGGGCGCGAATGAGAGTCTGCTTGCGGATGCGAAGCCCGCCCAGAATCTGCTGAACGAGCAGAACACCTGCGTGGGGGAGCCGGGCTGGTTTACGGGCACCTATTTTGACGAAATCTACCATGCCCGCACCGCATACGAGCACCTGCATGGTCAAGCTCCCTACGAAACCACCCATCCGCCGCTTGGAAAGCTAATGATGTCGGTTGGGATCGCGCTCTTTGGCATGACGCCCTTTGGCTGGCGCTTTGCGGGCGCGTTTATCGGTGTATGGATGCTTCCCGCGCTTTATCTGCTGGCGTTGCAGCTCACGAAGCGCAGAAGCCTTGCAACCGTAGCGATGCTCGCCCTTACCTTTGATTTGATGCACTATACCCAAACACGCATCGCAACCATTGATTCCTTCCCGGTGCTCTTTATCATTTTGAGCTATCTGCTGATGGCGCGCTATATGCAAACCGACGTGTTTGCCGTTGGTGCTGGAGAAAAGCCGCGCCTGTTTACCAAAGCCTATTGGCGAAGCCTGATTCCGCTGGCGCTATGCGGGCTTTGCATGGGGCTTTCCATCGCGAGCAAGTGGATCGGCCTGTATTCGGCGGTCGGCTTGGCGGTGCTGTTCTTCATCGCCGTGTACCGGCAGTATCGCGTTGGCAATATCGCCTATGCCTATTGCGCCGAGGACGCCGACGAGGAGCCAAATGAAAACCGCCGTGCGCGCATCTTTGGTGCGCAGGAATTTGCACTAAAGCGCGTTTTTATGACTTGTGGCTTCTGCGTGCTGTTTTTCATCCTTGTGCCCTGCGTGATCTACTACCTAAGCTACATTCCTTACCTATCGCCCACTGGGCCGGTCACGCTCCAGCGCATCATCGCGGCGCAGCAGGGCATGCTGAGCTACCACAGCACGCCGGGGCTTGGCATGGATCACCCCTTCCAATCGCCGTGGTGGCAATGGCCGTTTATTTTGAAACCCATGTGGTTTTCACAGGATAAGTTTGAACCCGATGGGTATGCCGCCACCATCATGTGTATGGGCAACCCATGGGTGTTCTATATCGGTGCGATCTGTATGGTGGCGATTATCCTCGCGTTTGTGCTCAAGTATGTCAAGCTGCGCGATGGCGTAAGGCTGCGCCGGGGCGATGGCGACTTGACGCTTTGCGTTGTGATCATCGGCTTTATGGCGCAGTACCTGCCGTGGGTGCTGGTGCCGCGCAGCATGTACATGTATCATTACTTCGCTAGCGTGCCCTTTATCATCCTTGCCACGGTATGGATGATCGGAAAAATTCCCGATAGCCGCCGTGCGTGGCGGCGCGGCGTGATCGCGCTGTATGTGGCAGGAGCCATTGCGTTCTTTGTGATGTTTTTCCCCTATGCCTCTGGCTGGCTGACTAGTACAAGCTGGCTGGATGCCATGAAATGGTTCTCCAAGCTCTACTATTAAACCTCACAGATAGAAGGATGGTTACAAAAGTGCTTGCAAAGACGATCTCCTGCGGGCTGGACGGTGTAAACGGCTACCCTGTGGAGGTGGAGGCCTTTATTGGCAACGGGCTTGCTGGCTTTGAGATCGTCGGCCTGCCAAGCGCCGCCGTCAAGGAAAGCCGTGACCGCATCCGTGCCGCAATCGCGGTAAGCGGCTTTCCTTTCCCATTTGGCAAGGTGACGGTGAACCTTGCCCCGGCGAATGTCAAAAAGGAAGGCACGGGCTTTGAGTTAGCGATTGCCATTGCGCTGCTGGCCTCCAAATGGCCGCAGCTGATGGCGCAGCTTGAAAATACGATGCTGCTGGGGGAGCTTTCCCTACAGGGGCGGCTCATGCCGATACGCGGCGCACTTGGCATGGTGATTACCGCCGCAGAGCAGGGAATCCGTCACGTGGTGCTGCCCCGCCAGAACGCCAAGGAATGTGAATGCGTGAGTGAGGTAAACGTCTATCCGGCGGAAACGCTTGCGGAGGTCTGCGCGCATTTGACGGGCAAAGCTCCCCTTGCGCCAACCCCGCATGTGAGCTATGAGCAGCTTTTGACAACAAAGGAAATTGCGCATGACCTCAAATATGTAAAAGGGCAGGCCATTGCGCGGCGCGCGCTGGAGGTGGCTGCCGCAGGTGGGCATAACATGCTGATGGTGGGCATCCCGGGCAGCGGAAAAACCATGCTTGCACGTTGTCTGCCGGGCATTTTGCCGCCGCTCATCTATGCTGAGGCGCTGGAGACCACACTGATCCATTCCGCAGCGGGGGAGCTTTACGAAAATGCGGGGCTGATGATCGAGCGCCCCTTCCGTTCGCCGCACCACAGCATTTCACTGCCCGCGATGATCGGCGGCGGGGCAAAGGCAAGGCCGGGCGAGGTATCGCTCGCACATAACGGCGTGCTCTTTTTGGATGAGCTGCCGGAGTTTCAGCGCGGCACGCTGGAGGCGCTCCGTCAGCCGTTGGAGGATGGCTCGGTGAACATCCTACGCGTAAATGGGCAGAATCGCTACCAGAGCGGCTGCATGCTGCTGGCGGGCATGAACCCCTGCCCCTGCGGAAACTTTGGCAGCAGGCATAAGGAATGCCGCTGCACTGCCGCCGAAATCAAGCGATATCTAGGCAGGATCAGCGGGCCGCTGCTGGATCGCATTGATATTCAGGTGGAGATGGATGCAGTATCCATTGAAGAGATCGAAAGCGCGGGCGAGCAGGAGGACAGCCGCACCGTGCGCACACGCGTTCAGCGCGCACGTGAGCTTCAGCAAACGCGCTACCAAAAGCTTGGTTATTATTGCAACGCCCAGCTTGATCAGCAGGGGATGGACGCTTTTTGCGGCTTGGAACCTGACGCGCACCGGCTGCTGCATCAGGCCATGGAACGCTTTCACATCAGCATGCGCACCTATGGGCGCATCCGCAAAGTGGCGCGCACCATTGCTGATTTGTCCGCAAGCGAAATGATCCGGGCGCAGGATGTGGCACAGGCAATCCAGTACCGAAATGTGGATGGGAGGTATTGGCGGTGAGCATGCTTTTGACAAGCGAACAAAAATGTTTGCTGTGGCTCTCCAATGGTGAAATTGCAGCGCGGCGCGCACAGGAGCTAATGGCTGTTTACGGCGGTGCGCAAGGCGTATGGGATGCTTTTGGCAAACGCGAGGGTCCGCGCTTTTTAGCAGGCGCGCAGGAGATTCTATCGCGACTACATTCCGTTGACGCCATCGATGGTCTTTGTGAAAAGCTGACGCAAAAAAACGTTCATTTGCTTTTTCAAGATGATGAGGCGTACCCGGAGCTTTTGAGCGCCATTCCTGATCCGCCTTACCTGCTCTACTATGCGGGCAAGCTGGAATGCCTTGCGAGGACATGCGTTGCAGTGGTAGGTACGCGCCTTAGCAGCTCCTACGGTGACGAAATGGCTCACATGCTCGCGACCGGCCTAAGCGAGGCGGGCGTGTGCGTGGTGAGCGGCCTCGCGCGCGGCATTGACGCGGCGGCGCACAAGGCCGTACTGGACGCGGGCGGGAGAACCATCGGCGTGCTTGGCAGCGGTATTAACGTGCCTTATCCACCGGAGCATACCGCCATGCTCCGCAAAATCGCTGGAGGAATTGGCCTCATCCTTAGCGAATATCCGTTGGACGCAGAGCCAAAGTCATTCCATTTTCCCTATCGCAACCGGATTATTTCGGGTCTGAGCGTTGGGGTGATTTTTGTGGAGGGCAAGGTGAAAAGCGGCGGCATGCACACGGTGAGCTCCGCGCTTGAGCAGGGACGCGAAGTTTTTGCCGTGCCTGGCCGCGTGGGCACTGCATACAGCGTGGGTCCTCATACCATACTGCGTGAGGGAGCGCGCATTGCGACCAGCGCGCGTGATGTGCTGGATGACCTCGGTATCAATGAGGAAACGCCGGAAGCTTGTGCGCCGCAGCAGGTGTCGGAGCGCTGTGGACCCTGCCAGCGCAAGATCCTTGACGCTCTGCGCGTAGAGCCGCTGGGCATTGCAGAGCTGGCGCTGCAAACCGCTGAAAGCACAGATACGTTGCTTGTGGAGCTTGGCTTGCTGGAAATTATGGGCAAGGTGAACCGTGAGGCGGGAAACCGCTTTGCGTTGCCGCTTTTGCCTCATCCATAGAGGAGAGCCTAACGGCGGACCTTTGTTACTCGGTTCTGATTTGGAAAGGATGGTTATCGAATGGCAACAACAACACAGCCTCAAAAGCTTGTCATCGTAGAATCCCCCGCAAAAGCCAAGACGATTGAAAAGTTTTTGGGAAAAGGCTATAAGGTGGAGGCGTCTCAGGGACATGTGCGCGATTTGCCAAAATCGCAGATTGGCGTGGACACCAGCAATGATTTTGAAATGAAGTACATCACCATACGCGGCCGAGGCAAGATTCTGGCGCGTATCAAGAAAGAAGCCAAAAGCGCCTCGCGCGTCTTTCTCGCAACTGACCCTGACCGCGAGGGGGAAGCAATTTCTTGGCATCTGGCTCAAACGCTGGGCATTGATCCCCTCAAGCCATGCCGCATCGAATTTCATGAGATCACAAAAAAGGCGGTCAAGGAGGCCATTGAACATCCCCGCGCCATTGACATGGATCGCGTGGATGCGCAGCAGGCGCGCCGGGCGCTGGATCGCCTCGTGGGCTACAAAATCAGCCCCCTGCTATGGGCAAAGGTGAAAAAGGGGCTTTCCGCAGGCCGTGTGCAGAGCGTGGCTACGCGCATGGTTGTGGAGCGCGAGCAGGAAATCGAGGCCTTTTTACCGGAAGAATACTGGGATATCAGCGGCCAATTTGCCGCGCCTAGCCAAAAGGGCAAAAAGATGGCCTGCGAAGCAAAGCTTGTGAGCATCGATGGCAAGAAGGCGACCATCCATCATGAGGATGAAGCCATGTTTGCGAAGAAGCGCATCATGGAGGCTACCTTTTCCGTTAAAAGCAGCAAATCGGGCGATAAACTAAAACGCCCACAGCCGCCATTTACCACATCCAGCCTTCAGCAGGAGGCCAGCCGCAAGCTGAACTTCTCCACCGCGAAAACCATGCAGGTGGTGCAGCAGCTCTATGAGGGAATCGATCTTGGTAAGGCGGGTACGGTCGGCTTGGTCACGTATATCCGTACCGATAGCGTTCGCGTGGCCGATGAGGCAGTTGTAGCTGCGCGCACGTACCTCACCAACCAGTATGGCGCGGAATACTGCCCGGAGCAGCCCAACCAGTATAAGGGGCGTAAAAATGCGCAGGACGCGCATGAGGCCATTCGCCCCACCTATGTGGATCATACGCCGGATAGCGTGAAGGCGTCCTTAACCCGCGAGCAATATAACCTGTATAAGCTCATTTACGCGCGCTTTCTTGCCAGCCAAATGAAGCCCGCCGCGTTCCAGACGCTTACCATGGACATCCTAGGCGATGGCATGGATATGCGCTACTATGGCGAGCATATGACCTTTGCTGGCTACCGCGCCGTATATATTGAAAGCACGGATGACGAGCAGGAGGAGCCAGAGAGCGTGCTTCCCGTGCTTTCGGAGGGCGATGCCGTTGTGTTTACCGCCGTGGATGCGGCGCAGCATTTCACCCAACCGCCCGCGCGCTTTACCGAGGCTAGCCTTGTTAAAACGCTGGAAGAAAACGGAATTGGTCGCCCGAGCACCTATGCGCCCACCATCACTACCATTATCGCGCGCGGGTATGTGAGCCGCGAAAAGAAGCGCTTGTTCCCAACGGAGCTGGGGCGCATGGTGACCAGCATGATGACCGAGTATTTTGCACCGATTGTGGATACGGAGTTCACCGCTTCCTTGGAGGATCGGCTGGATACGGTGGAGGAGGGCGCTGCCGAGTGGCGGCAAATCCTTCGTGAATTTTACCCACCCTTTGAGGCAATGCTTGACGTGGCCGAGGAGAAAATCGAAAAGATCGAGGTCAAGGATGAGGTCAGCGATGTGCAATGCGATAAATGCGGCGCAATGATGGTTTACAAGATGGGGCGCTTTGGCAGATTTTTGGCTTGCCCCAACTTTCCCACCTGCCGTAATGCAAAACCCATCTTGCACTATATCGATGCGTCATGCCCCAAATGCGGCGCGCGCCTCATGGAAAAGACCAGCAAGAAAAACCGCAAGTTCTACGGCTGCGAAAAATATCCGGAATGCGATTTTGTAAGTTGGGAGAAACCCATTATGGATCGCTGTCCGCAATGCGGCAGCTATATGGTGGAAAAGCGCGGGAAGCGCGGGGAGATGATCCACCTTTGCGCAAACGAAACCTGCCGCTGCAAGGTGATTGTCCCAGACGATGGTGAAAAGGAAAGTTAAGGCTAGGTAGAGGGCACATTTGCAAATGCAAAAGGATGGTTATGGAATGAACGTAACGATTATCGGCGGCGGTTTGGCTGGGTGTGAAGCGGCATGGCAGCTTGCCAGCCGCGGCGTAACGGTTGAGCTGTATGAGATGAAGCCGAATCAAAAAAACCCCGCGCAGCAGCTGTCCACTATGGCGGAGCTTGTATGCAGCAACAGCCTTCGCAGCGACCGCCTGAGCAACGCGGTTGGCCTTTTAAAAGCGGAAATGCGCAAGCTTGGCTCGCTGATTATGCATGTCGCGGACGATACCGCCGTACCTGCGGGTGGAGCGCTCGCAGTGGACAGGGTCAGCTTTTCACAACAAATCGACGCAGCGATTCGCAATCATCCGCAAATTTCCGTGCATGACGAGGAAATTTGCGAAATACCAGCGCAGGGAACCGTGGTGATCGCTACGGGGCCGCTCACCAGCGATGCGCTTTCCAATGACATCGCGCGGTTAAGCGGACTTTCCACCTTGCATTTTTATGACGCTGCCGCGCCGATTGTAACCGCAGACAGCCTTGATATGAGCAAGGTTTTTCGCATGTCGCGCTATGAACGGGGGGAGGATTACCTCAACTGCCCTATGACGCGCGAGGAGTACATGGCGTTTACCCATGCGCTGCAAACCGCCGAAACCGTAGAGATCCATGGCTTTGAGGAAAAGGCGGTGTTCGAGGGCTGCATGCCTATTGAAAGCATGGCAAAGCGCGGCGATTTATCCATTGCCTTTGGACCCCTAAAGCCTGTGGGGCTATGCGACCCGCGTACAGGCAAGGAGCCTTTCGCGGTGGTACAGCTTCGGCAGGACAACTATTCCGGTTCGCTCTATAACTTGGTTGGCTTTCAAACGCGGTTGACCTACCCGGAGCAACGGCGCGTCTTTGGGATGATTCCTGGGCTGGAAACGGCGGAATTCGCTCGCCTTGGCGTGATGCATCGCAATACTTTCCTGAATAGCCCCGGCTTTTTGGATGATACCTATCGCGTACTGGGGCAGGAGAGGCTCTCCTTTGCCGGGCAGATTACCGGTGTGGAGGGCTATGTGGAAAGCGCGGCAAGCGGATTGCTGGTAGGGCTGACGCTCGCGTACCGCGAACGCGGGCTTGAGCCGCCGCGCTTTAGCGGCAAAACGGCGATTGGCGCGATGGCGCGCTATGTGAGTACCCCCAACAAACGCTTTCAGCCAATGAACTGCGCTTTTGGCTTGATCGACGAGCTGGAAGTTGCGCCAGGCGAACGCCGGATTCGTAACAAACAACAGCGGTATGAAAAAATTTCCGAACGAGCTTTGTTGGAGATCGACGCGGCATTTCGACAGTTGGAGCAAGTTCAATAGAGAATTCAACCCGCAAATGGTACACTCTCAAAATGAGGAGGAAGAAACCAATGAAACGTTTGCTTGCCCTGCTACTAACGATGACACTCCTGCTCAGCTGCCTGCCGGGTGCGGCCATGGCCAAGAAGAATACGCAGATGCGCGATGGAGTGCCCGTTTGGACGGAGGAAAACGTTCGCAATTACGCACTCGTCTACATTTCCGGCAAGATGATGAATACCCTTTGGGATTACTATGATTTGCAAATTCGCCGCTACATGCCCATGACCACCTTTGAAAGCATGCTTACGGAGCTGGAATGGATGACCGGCGATTTTCTGGCGCTGGGTACCTACAGCAGCTTTGAGGATGCAAAGAACCTGACCAAAACGCATATTTTGCACCTGTGTATGGAAAAACAGGATCTGGATATGTACTTCACCCACAAGAACAAGGAGAACGATTGGGAGATTATGGCTGTTGAATTTGTTCCCGCTGAAAAACAAAAGGTCAGTGACACAAGCGATATGCTTGTTGACGGGGACGTTGAAAATAAGCTTGGCAGCGATGCCTACACTCAGACCGATATCACGGTGGGAACGGCGCCTTATGAGCTCAAGGGGATTTTGACCATGCCTACGGAGGCCAGCGCGGAAAAGCCCGTGCCTGCGTGCGTGCTTGTGCATGACCGCGGCGCGCTGGATATGCATAGCACCCAAGGGCAGACGACCCTTTTTGATGATTTGGCATACGAGCTTGCCGATATGGGTATCGCATCCATCCGTTACGATAAGCGCACCTTCACCTATGGCGAAAGCGATGAAATGACCGTAAAGGAAGAGGTTGTGGATGACGCGCTTGCCGCCGGGGCTTTGCTTTCCCAAAACGCGTTGGTGGATAAGCGGCGGATTGTGGTGCTCGGGCATGGCTTTGGCGCGATGCTTGCACCGCGCATCCTGTCGCAATCCAACGGGATTTTTCAGGCCATGGTTCTCATCGGTGGCACGCCCAAAACGCTTTTGAGCGTTTTGAAGGAAGAGCATGCAAGCGAGCTTGCCGCCATGACGGAAGAAGAGCGCCGTGTGATTGAAAACAGCATCAGAAAAATGGCAGATATGAAAGAGGAAGATGCGCGCCAGCTTACGCTCTTCGGCCGTAACGGCTACTATTATTGGGAAATGGAGCGCTATGACCCCGTTACGCTGATCAAAACCACAAAGGCGCCTGCCTATATCTTGCAGGGCAAGAACGATCCAATTGTGAGCGAACATGATGGTTGGCGCGCCTATGCCGATGCGATTGGCGATGTGAATTATGTAAGCATAAAGGCGCTGCGTGGGCTGAATCACCTGCTGATGAATGATACAAGCACGCCAGCCGGTCAGCAGCCGACCTATAGCATCGCAACCTCGCTTGACATTCAAGCGGGCAAGAACATTTCCAACTGGATTTTGGGTCTGTTTCCTGTGGAGGACGATGAATAAAAGGATGTGGAAAATATGGCCATGATGGGAACCACCATTTGCGCCGTTAAGCGGGGCAATCAAGTCGCTGTTGCTGGAGATGGGCAGGTGACGATGGGGGAGCATACCGTGTTCAAATCGACTGCCAAAAAAGTGCGCAGGCTATATAATGGGCAAGTGATCGCGGGCTTTGCGGGCTCTGTGGCGGATGCGTTCTCCCTGTGCGAGCGGTTTGAGGAAAAGCTCACCCAATGCGGCGGCAATTTGGAACGCGCTGCCGTAAGCCTTGCGCAGGACTGGCGCGGTGATAATGGCGCTCGTAAGCTGGAAAGCATGATCATTGTTGCGGACAAGACCACCATGCTCATCCTAAGCGGCAATGGCGAGGTCATTGATCCGGATGACGGCGTTGCAGCCATCGGCTCCGGCGGCAATTTTGCGCTGGCGGCGGCGCGTGCGCTGGTGCAGAATACCGATTTGAGCGCTGAGGAAATTGCCGTGAAGGCCATGGAAGTTGCGGCTTCCATCTGTGTTTTTACCAACGATCATATCAGCGTGGAAACGCTCTAGGAGGCGCAAGCAATGAAGGAACTAACGCCAAGAGAGATCATGCGGGAGCTTGATCGCTATATCATCGGGCAAGACGAAGCCAAGCGCGCCGTGGCGGTGGCGCTGCGCAACCGCTACCGGCGTTCGCTGGTGGATGAGCCAATGCGCAATGAGATCAGCCCCAAGAACATCCTGATGATCGGCCCCACGGGCGTGGGTAAAACGGAGATTGCCCGCAGGCTTGCCACCCTTGTCAGCGCGCCCTTTATTAAGGTGGAGGCGACCAAGTTTACCGAGGTTGGCTATGTAGGGCGCGATGTGGACAGCATTATCCGCGATTTGATGGAAAACGCGATTCGCATGGTGCGCAAAGAGTTTTCGCAGCGGGTAGAAACGCGCGCGATTGTGCTGGCTGAAGATCGACTGGTGACGCTGCTGGTGAATCCTCCAAAGAAATCGCAAAATAATCCCTTCGATTTTCTGATGGGCAAGAAGGAACCTGAAGCGCCTAAGGAGGAGCAGGACAAGCTCGCTCTGCGCCGCGAGGATGTGCGCGAACAGCTCCGCAACGGCGGGCTGGAGGAACGAGAAATCGAAATTGAGGTTGCGGATAGCATGCCGCAGCTTGAGGTGGGCGGAAATTCCATCAACATCGGCGATATGATGGGTGGCATGCTGCCGCCCAAGACGAAAATCCGCCGCGTGAAGGTGAAGGAAGCCCGTAAGATTTTGTTGGAAGAGGAATCCGATAAGCTGATTGATGAGGATGCGCTTCGCGAGGAGGCTATCCGTCGAGCCGAACAGCAGGGCATCGTGTTTATTGATGAAATAGACAAGGTGGCTGGGCGCTCCGCTGGCGGTCATAGCGGCCCGGATGTGAGCCGCGAAGGCGTGCAGCGCGATATTCTACCCATTGTGGAGGGAAGCACCGTCGTTACCAAATACGGTGCGGTGCGCACGGATTTCATGCTCTTTATCGCTGCTGGCGCGTTCCATGTAGCCAAGGTAACCGATCTCATACCGGAGCTTCAGGGACGCTTCCCCGTGCATGTAACGTTGCAAAGCCTCACGAAGGAGGATTTCAAGGCGATCCTGATCCAGCCGGAGAACGCGCTCACACGCCAGTACGAAGCGCTGCTGGCTGTGGATAAGGTGTTCCTTTCCTTTGAGGATAGCGCCATTGACGCAATTGCCAACGCTGCTTATTTGCTCAATGAAACCAAGGAGGACATTGGCGCACGCCGTCTGTATGCGGTTTTTGAAAGGCTGCTGGAGGACATCAGCTTCAACGCGGGCGGCGATGAAATGCCCAATGTATACTTAAACATCAATGGCGATTATGTGCTGGAGCACCTTGGCAAGGATGACGTAAGCATGGATATGAAGCGCTACATTCTATAAACCAAGAAAGCGCAAGCAAAAAGGCCGGTTTTCTGCAAACTGGCCTTTTTGCTTGCGCTTCATGCGGAACAACGCTGTCAGCGCCCACCCTTGTCGTAGGGAATGCCCTCTGCCTTTGGCGCACGGCTCTTTTTGCTGGTAAGGATCAGCACAATCATCGTCACCAAATAGGGGAGCATTAGGTAAATGTACTCGCTGCCCTTGATATCGAACTCGGGCAGGAAAGGAATCATATCCTTGTAGGATGCAAGGATTTTGAAAAACGCGAAGAACAGCGATGCACAGAAGATGTTCAGCGGCTTCCAGTTGCCGAAGATCATCACTGCCAGCGCGAGGAAGCCGTAGCCTGCCACGGAGCTTGCAAAGCCGCTGCCAGCTGCCATTGTGAACGCAAGGCCGCCGATACCGCCCAAAAAGCCGGAGATCCCTACGCCCAAATAGCGCATCCGGTATACGTTGATGCCGACGCTGTCCGCAGCCTGCGGATGCTCACCGCAGGAACGGAGGCGAAGCCCCGTCTTGGTCTTGTACAGGAAGATCACTGTGGCAATCAACAAACATAACGCAATTGGGGTGGTCAGATACAGGGATTTGAAAACAAGCCGAGAGAAGAAATCTTCTCCTGCCGCCATGCCAAGGCTTTCCTGCGTGATGCGAACCCACTTGGGCAGCATGATGGTGGTCTGCGCTTGGCCTTGCACCGTCCATGTGATCACAACCGCCAGCGCGGGCGCGAGCATATTCAGCGCCGTACCGCCGATGGTCTGGTCAGCCTTGAGCTTGATGGATGCGAAAGCTAACAGCATGCTGAACAGCGCGCCCGCTGCTCCCGCGATCAAAATAGCAATCAGCATGTATAGCTGAGGCGCGTTTTCACCAAAGCCAGCATCATCTGCATAGCGCAGGAACAGACAGGCGCATAGTGCGCCAATGATCATAATGCCCTCCAAGGCAATGTTAATAATGCCGCTACGCTCTGAAAACATGCCGCCCAATGCCACAAGCAGCAGTGGAACCGCGAACAAAATGGTTGCGCTTAAAATATCGGCCAGTAACATGCTTATTCCGCCTCCTTTGTTTGCGAAGCGCGGTCAACGGGTTCGTTCAGGGGCAAAGAAGCGGGCTGCGGGGAAAGCTCGCTAGCTGCGTCGTCATTTGCGTTGTTGGTGGACTTGCGCAAAATCAACTTGCTGATCAGCTCCTTCATTAGCAGCGCGAAGGCGCTTAGGTAAATGATGGAGGCAATGATAATATCGATGTTTTCTTTGATAAAGTACGGCTGTAGCGCATCGCCGCCCACCTGAATGTAGCTGATGAACAGGGCGCTGAAGATCACGCCGAGGGGATGACTGCTGGCCAGCAACGCCACGGGGATGCCATTGAAACCCATGCTTAGCAAGTTTTTCACCAGCGTATATTGACCGGTTCCGCTTAGGTAATAAACGCCGCCCGCCAGACCGCTGAGCGCGCCCGCGATCACCATGCTCAGGATGATGTTGCGCTTGGCGTTGATGCCCGCATAGCGGCTGGCATTGCGGTTGTAGCCGCAGGCCTTGAGCTCAAAGCCAAAGGTGGTTTTTTGCAGCACCACCCAAATGATAATCGCCACACCCCCCGCAATGAAGATGCCGGAATTGATGTAGCTGCTGTTCATCAGCTCGTTAAGCCCAAGCTTGGGCAGAATTGCGCTTGGGTTCGCGTCCTTGAGCGCAGCGGTGCGATCCTTGATGGAGCTTTTGCCCCATGCGTTGGCAAGCATCATGGGCATATTGACAATCATCATATTCACCAGATACATGCCAATCCAGTTGAACATGATGGAGGTGATGACCTCGTTTACATTAAACAGCGCCTTGCAAATGCCGGGAATCGCGCCCCAGATCGCGCCGCCGATCATCGCGACCAACAGCCCGGCATACCAAGGAAGTTGAAGCTGAATAGCGGCAGTCAGCGCGCAAAAGGCGCCAACGGTATACTGGCCGGACGCGCCGATGTTGAATAGCCCCGTTTTAAATGCAAAGGCTACGGAGAGGCCGCAAAGCATGAGCGGAGCGGATTGATAAAGCACCTTGGCAAACTTTTCGATATCGGTTGCCCCGGTGGTGATAATGCGACCAAAGCCGACCATCGCAAAGGAGGGATTGAGCAAAAATAGCAACGCCAAACCTACCAGCAGGCCAATCGCGATGGATACCAGCGAGGCAAGACAGCTGATGAATCCCTGTATGAATTTTGATCCGCCGTGCTTTTTCATTGTGCTTGCGCCTCGCTTTCAATGGTCTGCCGTCGAGCGCCGCTCATATAGAGGCCTAGCTCCTGCGGCGTAGCGGAAGCCGCGTCTACCTCCGCGACGATTTCGCCCTCATACATCACCAAGATTCGGTCGCTGACGCTGATGACCTCGTCAAGTTCCAAGCTTACCAGCAGCACGGCCTTGCCCTCATCGCGAGCTGCCACCAGCTGCGTGTGAATGTACTCAATTGCGCCGACATCCAAGCCGCGCGTAGGTTGCACGGCAATGAGCACCTCTGGTTGCAGGCTCAGTTCCCGCGCGACGATGGCCTTTTGCTGGTTGCCGCCGCTCATGCTTCGCGCGATGGTAGCGCCGCCCTGCCCGGAACGAATGTCAAACTGCGAAATCAATTCATCCGCATGTTTGTTCATCTGATGGAAACGGATAAAGCCCGCATGTTGAAAATCTGGCGTGTGATAACTTTTGAGCATCAGGTTTTCAGCCAGCGTATAATCCAGCACCAGCCCGTGCTTGTGCCGATCCTCTGGGATATGGGAAAGCCCCAAATCGTTGCGCGCGCGGATGGAATCCGCGGTGATATCGCGTTCACCCAACACAACCTTGCCTTTGAGCGCTGGAGCAAGGCCGGTCAGGGCATAGACAAGCTCGGTTTGACCGTTGCCATCGATGCCCGCGATACTCACAATTTCGCCTTTGCGCACGGTGAAGCTCACGTTGTTGATGGCGTTTTTATGCCCCTTGCGCCCGGCGACGCTCAAATTCTGCACTGTCAGCGCCGGTTTTGTGGGCTTTGAGGGCTTCTTTTCCACCGCAAAGCTCACCTTGCGGCCAACCATCATTTCGGCAAGCTCATCCTTATCGGTATCCTCAATATCCACAGTGCCAATGCATTTGCCCTTGCGCAGCACGGTGCAGCGGTCAGCCACCGCCATGATCTCGTTTAACTTATGGGTGATAAAGAGGATGCTCTTGCCTTCCGCCGCGAAGCCGCGCATGATGCTCATGAGCTCATCGATCTCCTGCGGGGTCAGCACAGCGGTAGGTTCATCGAAAATGAGGATCTCATTTTCGCGAAAAAGCATTTTGAGAATCTCCACACGCTGCTGCATGCCAACGCTTATATCTTCAATATAGGCGTCGGGATCTACCTGCAGCCCATATTTTTCACTTAATGCCATGACCTTTTTGCGCGCCTCTGCCTTTTGCAAAAAGCCGCGCTTTGTTTCCTCGGCGCCTAGAATGATGTTGTCCAAAACCGTAAAGATTTCTACCAATTTAAAATGCTGATGAACCATGCCAATGTGCAAACGATTGGCATCGTTTGGATTTGTGATTTTTACCACTTGACCATTTTTTTTGATTTCTCCGCCCTCCGGCTGGTACAACCCAAACAGCACGCTCATCAAAGTGCTTTTGCCAGCGCCATTTTCGCCAAGCAAAGCGTGTATTTCCCCTTTTTTAAGCTGTAGGGTAATATCGTCGTTGGCCTTGATGCCGGGAAATGCTTTCGTAATGTGCAGCATTTCAATAATGTAATCACTCATATGCAGATCCCCTTATCGGTGGCGTTGAATTTGGCAGATAAAGCGCAATGGCCGGACGGTTGCCCGTCCGGCCTAGCCCACATCGCAAGGGCAGTGGATTAGTTCTGGTAATCCACGGTCACATTGGTAACGGTGGGCTGATTTTCGATGTCGTTAGAGACGGTGACGGTGCCAGCCTTGATGGCTTCGTAGATGGTGTTGTACTCTTCAACGGTGAACTTGTTGAAGCGCCAGGAGCCTTCCGCGGTGGGAATACCAACAGCGTTCTCGTTTACGCCCAGAAGGACGTTGCTGCCAGCAATGCTAGCATCCCACTTGCCGCCATTGGCTTCGAGCTGCTTGAGCAGATCGCTGGTGCCCTGCGTCAGGTTCTTGTAAGCGGAGGTGACGAACAGATCGCTGATGTGAGCCTGATCAACGTCAACGCCGATCACTTTGCCATTGCCCACTTCTGCAGCGGCCAAGCAGCTGGTGAAGATACCGCCGCCGCAAGAGAATACGATCTCGGTGCCATCGGCATACCAGCTATCCATCTTGCCCTTGATTTCATCGGTGGGCCAGAAGGCAGCGGAGTACCAGTACTTCATATCAACGGTAATGCCCAGCTCCTTGGCAGCCGCGTCAGCGCCCTGCACAAACCCAAAGCCGTAGCGGATTACGGAAGGCACGTCGATGCCGCCCAAGAAACCAAGCTTGGTGTAGCCATCCTTCACAGCCGCGTAGCCAGCCAGATAGCCGCTGATTTCCTCGGCAAACTGGATGTTTACGATGTTGGGAAGAAGGTCGCTTCCGCTGAGGTCAACGCCAAGGAACATCACTTCGGGATATTCGGTAGCGGTGGTAACAACAGCAGCGTCGAATAGGAAACCAGGCAGCACGACGACCTTCGCGCCGTTTGAGATGGCGGATTTGATGGTCTCCACGCGCGCATCATCGCTGTCCTCGGAGGGGCGATAATAAGCGTAGTCGGTGCCTTCTGTCAGACCCTTTTCAGTTGCGTAGGCGACTAGGCCTTCCCACGTACCCTGATTGAAACTCTGGTCGTCGATGTTCCCAACATCAGTTACCAGTGCATAGGTGATGCCCTCAGCCATGGCGCTCGCGCTGAGACCGAGTACCAGAACCAACGCCAAAAGGATAGAAAGAACCTTTTTCATGAATGGGATTCCTCCTTGCTTTTTTACGTGCAAGATCGCACAATTTGATTATAACAGAAAAATTAGTGCAATGAAAGTACATTTGATAAAATAATTGCTGGTTTTTTAGGATAATTTTCGACAGTTTATGAAATGTTACGCCTGATACATTGACAGATGAAAACGCATATGATACACTAAGTTCATACAAAATAAACGCGTATGGCGGTTACAGGTTGCATCTGTCCCCAACGTTTATTTTGTGATCACTTTGCTGTAAAATACAGCAAACGAACAACAATATGGAGGAGAGACAAAACATGAAAAAAATTGTTGCCATTGTTCTGGCGCTGGTGCTCTGCCTTGGTATGTTCACCCTAACAGCTTCTGCTGAAACCGCTAAGTTCAAGATTGGTATTCTGGCTCCCGCCGTGACGCACGGCTGGGTTGCGGGCGTTGCTTACAATGCTGAGCAGCGTTGCAAGGAACTTGCGGACACCGTTGAATACAAGCTTTACACCTCCAATAACGCCGAGGAAATGACCACCCAGCTGGACGACCTCAAAACCTGGGGCGCTCAGGCGATTGTCGCTTTCCCGCAGTGGGAAGGCATGGAAGTACCGATTCAGGCCGCGATCAACGATGGCATTGTGGTTGTGAACTTCGATATCGCTATCAAGGCTGACGGCATCTATCTCGTCACCGGCGATAACGAGGGCATGGGCATCGAGAGCGCCAAGTACATCGTTGACAAGATCGGCACCGAGGGCACTGTTGTCGCGTTGCCCGTGCCTACCGCCGGCTCTGTAAGCGAGCTGCGCATGAAGGGCTTTACCGATACCATGGCTCAGATTGCCCCCAATGTGAAGATCATCGAATACGCGACCGCCTTCACCCGTGAGGACGGCCTCAAGGACATGGCTGACATCCTGACCGCCAACCCCCAGGTTGACGCTGTGTATTCCTTGGATGATGAAACCTCTATCGGCGCTCTGCAGGCAATTTCCGATGCTAGCCGTACAGACGTTAAGGCCATCACCGGCGGCGGCGGTTGCCAAGAGTATTTCAACATGATGCCCACCAGCGATATCAACATCTGCTCCGCGCTCTATAGCCCCCTCATGGTGAAGGACGCTGTGGATATGGCGGTTGCGCTGCTCAAGGGCGAGACGGTTGATCCCGTAAAGGTCATCCCCAGCATGATCGTTGACAAGGCCAATGTCGCTGATTTCCTCGATCCCAACAGCGTATATTGATCGTTTGATTCCCAAATGTGAACCAAAAGGGGCTGTGGCCGGTGCCATAGCCCCTTTCCCTCCAATTGCAGAACCTTTAGAACGGATGTGAATGCATGAAGCTTTCGATGCGTGGGATCGTGAAATCCTTTGGCGCGAACGACGTTTTGAAGTCCGTTGATTTTACGCTTGGCGAAGGGGACATTTGCGCGTTGCTAGGCGAAAACGGCGCGGGCAAGAGCACGCTGATGAATATTTTGGGCGGCGTTTTGCCCACTGATCAGGGCGTTATTGAATTGGACGGAAAGGCTGTTTGCTTCCAAACGCCTGCCCAATCCCTGAGCGCCGGCATTGCTTTTATTCATCAGGAGCTAAACCTCATCAATGATCTGCCTGTATATGAAAACATGTTTATCGGTCGCGAGCTAAAAAAGCGCGGCGGTTTTTTGGATCACCGCGCGATGTATGAGCAAACAAAGACGCTCTTTGAGCGGATGGGTTTGGATATCAACCCATCGGCCATGGTTCGCACGCTAGACGCCTCCTACAAACAAATAGTTGAAATCTGCCGCGCTCTGATGATGAACGCTTCCATCATCATCATGGACGAGCCCACAACCTCGCTTACGGACCCGGAAATTGAGCGCGTTTTTGATATGCTGCGCATGCTCAAGCAGCAAAAGGTGGGGATCGTATTCATCTCCCATAAGCTGCGCGAGGTGATGGCAATTTGCGATCGCTATACGGTGCTGCGCGACGGTGTGATGGTGGCAAGCGGCAACGTGCAGGATACCACCATTTCGCGCATTGCGCACGATATGGTGGGTCATGACGTGCGCTCCGAGCCGCTCAATCGCCAGGTTCACCTTGGCGAGGAGGTGCTGCGGCTGGAAGGCTTGACGCAGGAACCGAATTTCCGCAATGTCAGCCTTTGCGCGCATGCGGGCGAGGTGCTTGGCGTAACGGGTCTGCTGGGCGATGGCCGCAGCGAACTGTTCCGTGCGGTCTTTGGCGCGGAAGGGGAGTATCAGGGGCAGATCACCGTGAGCGGACAGAAGGTCACCGTTCGCACAACCATGCAGGCGTTGAACCTCGGCATTGGCTACTTGCCGCGCAACCGCAAGGAAAACGGCATTATCAAGGATATGAACATCCTTGAAAACGGTTCAATTGTTACATGGCCTAAGCTTGCGCGGTATGGGTTAATTGATGGGAAGCGCCAGCATGAAGCGTTTGATACGCAGCGCAAAGAGCTGCATATCAAGATGGAATCTCCCGAAAATCCCATTACCAGCCTATCGGGCGGCAATCAGCAAAAGGTAGTGCTGGCAAAGTGGCTGAGCGCCAATCCCAAGCTTTTGATTTTGGACAACCCAACACAGGGTGTGGATGTCGGCGCAAAGGAAGAAATTTACGATATCATTTTGCGCCTTGCTGACGCGGACGTTGCCGTGATTGTGCTCTCCAGCGAGGCACAGGAGATCATCCGCGTTTGCGACAGAGCGCTTGTCATGTATCATGGCAGCGTGCGAGCCGAGGTTTCTGGCGAAACGATGAACGAGCATGAAATGATGCGGTTGGCAACCGGCGGCTGATGTATGGAGCGAGAAAGTCCGCGGGCGACCTTTGGGAACCTGTTTGTGATTGCGAAAGGATGGATAGATAGATGGAACACGCGAATCAAAAAAGCGAGAGCTTAGGCAAGTGGTTCCTGCGAAAATGGAAAACTGAGCCAATTTTTTCCACCGGATGCGTGCTCGTTTTGATGGTGATCTTGCAGACGCTTGCGCTCGGGTTCGATTATGAGAGCTTCGGGGCGTGGCTGCAAAGCTGGGGCAAAAACTGGATCAACATTCTGCGCAACAACGCGGGCGTTGGCATTGTGGCGTTGGGCATGACATTTGTCATCATTTCTGGCGGCATTGATCTAGCGGTTGGCTCCACCATGGTTGCCATCGGCGCGGTGATGATGGTGTTCATCGATGGCTCTCCTGATGGTATTTTGACCGCCGTGGGCATCACGGGTGTTCCCGCTTTTATCATCGCCATTTTGATTGGTTTGGTTGTCGGCTGCCTGCTAGGCGGAGTTTCCGGCTTGCTGGTCGCAAAGAGCAAGCTTCCTGCCTTTATCGCTACGCTTGGCATGATGAAGATCTGCCGTAGCGTGACACAGCATTTTATGCAAACCGCCACCACCAAGGTGCCTGTTGAGTTTTTGGCGATTTCCAACACCAAAATTGGTGGTGAGGTCATTTTACCCATCATCTACTGGCTGCTGATCGCGGTAGCGCTGCATATCGTATCCAAAAAGACGCCTTTTGGTCGGCAGGTGATGGCCATTGGTTCCAGCGAACGCACGGCGCGCCTCTCTGGTGTGAACGTGGATCGTGTCAAATGCTTGGTTTATGTGTTGATGGGCGCGCTGGTATCCATTACGGCAGTCATCCAGGTATCGCGCATCGGCAGCATGGACTACGCAAACGCGGGCAGCGGCTATGAGATGGATGCGATTGCGGCGGTCGTGGTAGGCGGCACAAGCATGAGCGGCGGGCGCGGCTCCATCTTTGGAACGGTGCTTGGCATGCTGATTATCTCCGTGATGAACAACCTGCTGAACCTTTTGGGCGTTCCGCCCTTCTTGCGTGAAGCCTTCAAGGGTCTGATCGTGATCGCCGCAGTGCTCATGCAAAAGAAGGAAGCCAACGCATAATGAAGAGCAACAAAGCGGAGGGGGATCGTCCCGTCATTCCTATTGGTGTGATCGGCTGTGGGAAGATCGCGCAGCTTCGCCATCTGCCGGAATACGCCGAGAACCCAGCGGTGAAAATCCATGGCCTGTATGATTTGAACACGGAACGCGCGGAGGAGCTTGCCAAGCAATATGGCGCTAAGGCGTACCAAAGCTTGGAGGCCATGATCAATGACGCGCAGATCCACGCCATCAGCGTGTGCTCAGCCAACAACTGCCATGCGGAGCACACGGTGCAGGCGCTTCGCGCCGGCAAGGACGTTTTGTGTGAAAAGCCCATGGCCACCACCCTTGCCGATTGCGAGCGCATGGTGGAGGCCGCCAACCAGAGCGGGCGTTTTTTAATGATCGATCAAAACCAGCGGCTGGCGGCAGCCCATGTGAAGGGTCGAGAGCTAATCCGCGCGGGTGCAATCGGCAAGCCCCTTACCTTCCGCACGAGCTTTGGACATGGCGGCCCGGAAACATGGACGGTTGACCCCGGCAAAACCATTTGGTTTTTTGATAAGAAACGCGCCGCCATGGGCGTTTTGGCTGACCTTGGCATTCATAAAACGGATCTGATTCAGTTTCTGCTGGATCAAACGGTGGTGCAAACCACGGCGACGCTTTGCACGCTGGATAAAAAGACGGCGCAAGGCGACCCCATTGATGTGGAGGATAACGCTATTTGCCTCTATCATATGGATGGCGGCGCCATCGGCACCATGACCGCCTCGTGGACGCATTACGCTCGCGAGGATAATAGCACCGTCATCTGCGGTACGAAGGGCGAACTTCGGCTCTATGATGACCCTGCGCATTCGGTTGTGCTATACCAAAAAGGCGTGGCAACGCCCGTTTGCTATGATCTGGACGAGATTCAAACCAACGATGCTCAAAGCAAATCCGGCGTGATCGATCTGTTTGTGGAAGGGCTGCTGCATCCCGAAAAGCGCGAAATGACTGGTGAAAGCGTATTGAAGGCCATGCGCGCGGTGTTTGCAAGCATTGAATCCTCACAGACCGGCAGAACCATTCACGTTCATACAAGCAAGGAGGGCGGCCTATGAAGCGCATCATCGCGGTCAATTCCAATTGCTATCACGGTTTTTCCATTGAGGATGCCATTCGCGGTATCCACGCGGCGGGTTTTCGCTACATTGAGCTGACGGCCACCAAGGGCTGGACGGAGCATGTTTTTCCCACGGACAGCTTTGAGCGGCTGCTGCGCGTGCGCGAACTGCTGCAAGAATACACGCTCGAACCCTTCTCCATGAGCGGGCACTGCAACCTCATGGATACCGCGCGCATCCGGGATTTTACGGATAATATCGAGCTTGCGTCCTTCTTTGGATGCCGCTACATCGTTTCCTCCATTGGAGAGGCGCACATCAAGGATGCCGCCACCGTTGATAATGCCGAGGTGGCGCGCCACATCGCGGCGCTTGTTCCCACGCTTGCTGCGCACAACATGACGTTGGTGCTGGAAACACATGGAAGCGAGCATGGCTCTGGCGTCATCTTGAGCGATATTGTGAAGCGCGTCGGGAGCGAGCGTGTGCGCATCAATTATGATACGGCGAATGTGCTGTTCTATGGCGACGTTGATTTGAAGGCCGACCTTACCGCCTGCATGCCTCAGGTGGGTTACATGCACTTGAAGGAGAAGGCGGGCGAGCGCACGGAATGGAACTTCCCGGCGCTTGGGGAAGGCTGGATTGATTTCCCGATGGTGTTCGATCTTCTAAAGCAAGCAAATAACGAATGCCCGTTCAGCCTGGAAATTGAATTTACGCAAGCGGGCCCCAAGAGCTTGGAGCAGGTGAACGAGGCTTTGCGCACGAGCGCGAAATACCTCGTTGATCATGGCTTTGCGCTGTAGGAGAGGGGGTTTTTCATGAGGATTGCATTGGTTGGGCTAGGCGGCATGGGCACGGTACACCACACCAATTATCAGTATATTGAGGAAGCACAGGTGGTTGTGCTGGTTGGCAGGGGCGAGGCGGATGAGCGGCGCGCCAAGGAATGGAAGCTGCCGCTGTATGCAACCATTACGGAAGCGCTTGCACATGTGGATGTAGACCTTGTTGATATTTGCGCGCCTACCTTTTTGCACAAGGAGCTGGCGCTGGAAAGCCTCCGTTTACGCAAGCACACGATCACAGAAAAACCAATTGCCCTTCGATTAGCGGACGCGCGGGAGATGTATGAAACCGCCGAAAGAAACGGCGTACAGCTCTACGTGGCGCATGTGGTGCAGTTCTCCCGTGAGGTTGAGGTGCTACGCGAGGTGACCCGAGAAAAGCGCTACGGCGAACCGCTCGACGCAAGCTTTCTGCGCCTAACGGCCTGCCCGGATTGGGTGCAGGGAAGCTGGCTCTTTGAAAAGGAAAAGAGCGGCGTGCTGCCCTATGACCTGCATATCCATGATTTGGATGTGATCGTTAGCCTTTTTGGCGAACCTAAGGAGGCGCGCTATACGAGCTGCGGCGGAAAGGGAAAGCACTATCGCGAGCAGTACCGCTTTACCTACTTCTTTGATACGCTGCATGTCAATGCGGAGGCCTCATGGTTTAACGTGGATATTCCCTTTACCGCGCAGTGGCGCGTTTACTACGAAAACGGGCTGCTCTGGTACGATGGTAATCACGTGACCGGCTACGCCAAGGGAGCGCCGCCCGAGGTTTTTGATACCGAGGAGAAGGTCAAAATTCCAACGGGCATTAACGTGCCGCCTACCGGTTGGTTTCTCAATGAGCTCACGCATTTCCTGCGCTGCGCCAAAGCGGGCATCCCATCCGATCGGGTGCCAAAGGAGCAGGTGCTCTGCGTGATCAAGGTGCTGGAAAAAATTACAGATCAGGCAGATTGCACCATCCAGTTTTGACCAAAACCTACAATTGCAGCAAGGGGAGGTTCACATCAATGCGCACACGGCTCACCCATATTTGCATGACGCCCGGCGTCACCAACGAGCGCCATCTTACCTTTATTCCAGATGCGGAAATCTTGATTGACCAAGCGCGCATCATCTATGCGGGCGCAAGGGAAAATGCTCCGGCCTTTGAGGCGGAAAAAACCATCGATGGGCATGGCGCGGTTGCCCTGCCCGGGTTTTGCAACCTGCATACGCATACGCCCATGACGCTTTTGCGTAGCATCGGCAGCGATTTGCCGTTGGATCGCTGGCTGAATGAGGCGATTTTTCCCGTTGAAAAGCATTTGACGGATGATGCGGTGCGCGCGGGCACGGATCTTGGCATCATGGAAATGCTGCGCTACGGCACAACCTCTTTTAACGACATGTACATGCATATGGACATGGTGGCTCAAAGTGTGCGGGATAGCGGCATGCGTGCGCTGCTTGGCCATGGCGTTGTGGACTTTGACGAGAGCTGTGCGGATCTAGAGCCGGGTATTGCCTTTGCGAGGAAGTGGCACGGAAGCGCTAACGACCGCATTCGCGTGAGCATTGCGCCGCATAGCGAGGGAGCGACCACGCAAAAGCTTTTGCAACGCGTGAAGCAGGTTGCCGATGAGCTTGGTCTGGCGATTCATATCCATGTTTCCGAAACGAAGCTGGATCACGAGGGAAGCCTTGCCCGCCGCGCCGCCACGCCGACGCAGTATCTGGAGCGCCTCGGCCTTTTGGAGCGCCCTGTGATTGCCGCGCATTGCGTGTGGGCTTCGGATGAGGACATCGCGCTGTTTGCAAAATACGGCGTGACCATCGCACATAATCCCGTCAGCAATTTAAAGCTTGCCAGCGGCATCGCGCCCATTGCGAAGATGCTTCAGGCGGGCTGCAAGGTGGCGCTTGGCACGGATGGCGTTGCCAGCAACAACAACCTTAACCTCTGGGAAGAAATGAAGCTCATGCCAATGCTGCAAAAGGGGACGACGCTTGATCCCACCGTGGTAACGCCCGCGCAAACCATTGCGGCGGCTACCAGCGTTGGCGCAAGAGCGATGGGCTATGAGGATCTGGGGCTGCTGAAACCGGGCTTCCGTGCCGATCTGCTGCTGATCAACCTTTCTGGCGCAAACGTCTGCCCCAATAACGATCCGGAGAGCGATCTCATCTACGCCTCGCAAGGCAGCGATGTTACCTTGACGATGGTGGATGGCAAGGTGCTCTATCAGGAGGGCGAATTTACGACGCTGAACCCCAAGCTTGTGCTGGCGCGCGCCAAGAGGGAAGCGGAGCTTCTCTTTGAGCGGGCGCGCAGAGCATAGCCACATGAAGGTACTGGTGGTTTGCCAGCATTACTGGCCGGAGAACTTTCGCGTTACGGAAATCTGCGAAACGTTGGTGGAGCGTGGTCATCAGGTAACCGCCGTGGTGGGTTTGCCCAACTATCCGTCCGGCACAGTGCCAACGGAATACAAGCACTTTGGAAATCGCAGGCAGGAGCATAACGGCGTCCTCATCCGCCGATGCATGGAGATTGGCCGCAGACCCACCAAGCTCGGCCTCGCGGTGAACTACGTGAGCTATATGCTGAGCGCTTGCTGGAAAGTTCTGTGGCTTCGGCGAGATTATGACGTTGTGTACGCCTATTCCACTTCCCCTGTTTTGATGAGCTTGCCCGCCGCCTTTTTGCGGTGCTTTTCTCATAAGCCGCTGATGATTTACGTGCTGGACATCTGGCCTGCGTGCCTCGCAGCGATGAATGTAGGGGAGAACACGGCGTTCTATGCCTTCATGAAGCGTGTGAGCCATTGGGTATATGGCAAGGCGGATCGGCTGATCTACTCCTCCAAGCGCTTTCAACAATATTTGCTGGATGTGCATGGCATTGCGGTGAGCGATGCGCAGTACATGCCGCAGTTTGCCGATGCGCTCTTTGACCGCGCACTAGCGGCACATATACCCTCAAAGCGGCTACAGCTGGTTTTCGCGGGCAACATCGGCAAGGTACAGGCGGTGGAGGTGCTGCTGGAGGCGGCGGCGCTGCTGCTGGATGAGCCAATCCACTGGCATATTGTGGGGGATGGTTCCAACGAGCCCGCCTGTAAGAAGCTGGCCGCACAGCTGCATCTGGGCGACGCGGTCACTTTCCACGGCTATCGGCCGCTGGAAGAAATGCCCGATTTTTACGCCATGGCAGATGGCATGCTCGTTAGCATGCGCAACGATCTTAGCGTAAACGATACTTTACCCGGCAAGGTGCAAAGCTATATGGCTGCCGGAAAGCCCGTACTCGGCTCTATCGCCGGGGAAACCCCCTATGTGATTGATCAGGCAAAATGCGGCCTGTGCGTGCCGCCGGAAAACCCGCAGGCGTTAGCGGATGCCGTGCGTCGCTTTCTGGCGTTGTCACCCGCCGAGCGCGAATGCATGGGGCAGCGCGGAAAAGCGTATTATGCCGCGCATTTTACCAAAAAGGATCATATGGATAGGCTGGAAGCCATGCTGCTGGAGCTGGCAAAGGAAGGCGGGCAACATGCGCGTATTTGAGCTAAACACCTTTTGCGGCATCAAGAGCACCGGGCGCATCACCACCGAGATCGCCAAGCTTGTGGCGGCAGATGGCGGTCAATGCAAAATTGGCTATGGGGCGGGTCATGTGCCAATGGAGCTGGAGCACTTCGCGTGCCGCATTGGCACACCTTGGGAGCGCAAGCTGCACGGGGCGATGCGTAAGCTGCTGGATGGCGAGGGCTACGGAAGCCAGCTTGGCACAAAAAAACTGATAGAACAAATGCGGGCGTTTCAGCCAGAGCTGGTACATCTGCACAACCTGCATGGCTGCTACCTGAATTTGCAAATGCTGTTTTCCTACCTGCAAAAGGCAAAGCTGCCCGTGGTATGGACGCTGCATGATTGCTGGCCGTTTACGGGTCACTGTGCGTATTTTGATTATGCCCGCTGCGAAAAATGGCAGACGGGCTGTTTTGCGTGCCCGCAACAGCGCGGCTATCCCACCTGCATTGGGTTGGATGGTTCGCGGCGCAACTATGCGCACAAAAAGGCGCTTTTCACAGCGCTGGAGCAAATGGTCTTTGTGGCACCCTGCGAATGGATGAGGGGGCCGCTTGCAAACTCCTTTTTTGCAAAATACCCCGTGCGCGTAATCCCAAACGGCGTGGATCGCGCGGTTTTTAAGCCCGTCCAAAGCGATTTGCGCGAACGCTATGCGCCGCGGGGTCAGCGAATCGCGCTTGCGGTTGCATCGGAATGGGATGAGCGCAAGGGACTGCGCTACCTGATCGAAGCGTCCAAGCGCATGAAAGATTGCCTCTTTGTGGTGATTGGCCTTTCCGCAGAGCAGGCGGGTGCTTTGCCCGGCGGTATGCTGGGTATCGCGCATACCCAAAGCGCCAACGAACTAGCGGCATGGTATACGGCGGCGGACTGCCTTGTCAACCCAACCATGGAGGACAACATGCCCATGGTGAATTTGGAAGCGCTTGCGTGCGGCACGCCAGTGGTCGTTTTCCGTACCGGCGGCTGCCCGGAGGCCGTGGATAACGCCTGCGGAGCGGTGGTGGAGCAAGGCAGCGTAGACGAGCTTTGCGGTGCGATTGAACGCCTATCCGCCCAAAAAGCCAGTTTACGAGAGGGCTGTCTGTTGCGTGCGGAGCGCTTTGACAGCCGCCTGACCTTTCAGGCCTATGTGGACTTATATAAGGAGCTGTGCCGATGAACGTGCTGTTGATGACGCTCATGTATTCACCGGATACCATCGCGGAAGTCGCCCGCCTGTCAAGGGACGGCCTGCAAAACCAAATCAATAGCTATCAGCGCGCGTTTATCAGCGGCATTGATCAGAACCTGCGGCAAAACGAGCATTTGGATATTCTCAACGCGCTGCCCGTTGGCGTTTTTCCGACGCGCTACCGCAAGCTCTTTTTAAAGGGTGGCATGCATGGTCAGCGTATGCGGGAGCTTGGCGGGGTGAACCTGCCGTGGCTCAAGCAGCAAGGCCGCCGCATCGGCGCGGAGCGCGAGCTGCTGCGTTGGACAGCGCGGGACGCAGCAAACCGCACCGTGCTTCTTTACACGCTTTATTTGCCCTATATGCAGGCCATAGCGGCGGTCAAGCGCAAGGTGCCAGACCTTCGTGCTTGCGTTATCGTAACGGATTTGCCAAACGAGCTGGGCATTTCCTCCGGTCGCAGGGGGCTGCTCAAGCGCGTGGAGTACGCAATGGGCGACAAGCGCATCGGGCTTTGCGCTGCCTTTGACGGCTTTGTGCTGCTGACCGAGGCCATGGGAGAAGCGCTGCCCATTGCTGGCAAGCAAAGCATTGTGATTGAAGGCCTGATCCTACCGAATGAAAAAACCGAGCAAGGCCCTGCTTGCGGTGCGGATTTGCCCGAAGCTGAGGCTTTGGCCACCCAAGCGCCCGCCGTATTGTATACAGGAACGCTGAACCAAGAGCTGGGCATAGACGAGCTATTGAGTGCTTTTGCGGATTTGCCCGAGTATGAGCTTTGGCTATGCGGCAAGGGCGATATGGAAACAGAGATACGCCGCATGGCGGCTCAATATCCAAATATCCGCTTTTACGGCTTTGTATCGCAGGAGGAAGCTCTGCGATTGCAAGGCCGCGCGGCGGTGCTGATCAACCCGCGCTCGCCAGAGGGGGTATTTACGCGCTACTCTTTTCCCAGCAAGACGCTGGAATATTTGCGCTCCGGCAAGCCCGTGCTCTGCCGCCGCCTAGCGGGTATTCCGCAGGCGTATGACGATTATCTTTACTACATCGAAAAGCCCGGCGCGGCTGGCATACGGGATGCCGTGCACGGGCTGCTCGCCCAGCCGCCGCAGGCACGTGCGCAGCGCGGCGAGGCGGGTCGTTGTTACGTATTGGCGCACAAGAACCCGCGCGTGCAGTGCGAGCGCCTACTAGCGATGCTGCGCGGGCTATGAAAACGTCCGAAAGCCATCGGCGCGCATTTCCGCTTGCTTCATGCGGGCGATCACTGCGTCGTACTGCCGGTGCCGTATTTTCTGAATGTCGTTTGTCGAGAGGATGGGCTGGGTTGTTCGCTGTTCACGCGGAGGCTCTCGTTGCGCCGGGGCGGCTTTGGAGCTGGGCTTTGCCGCAGACGTGGCCTGTGCCACCGGCTGAGCCTGCGCCGCGCAAGCGGGCTCCTGCATCGCCGCAGCTACGCCGCTTGGTTCCGCCTCCATCGATGTATCAACGCTGCCATGTACATAGGGCAGGCAGATGCTTTGGTATTCCAGCCATTTAATTTGTCGATCAGCGCCGATCAGCGCGGCAAAGGGCGATACACGACCGCTCATGGAATTCCCTCCTCCTACAAAATAAAAAAGATCGCAAGAAACGGTTACGCTTCAAGGTATGCAAAAGCGCCATGCCCGTGCGGGCGCGGCGCTTTTGCGTAGAGGGAAAGTGCAATCACGAAAGCTTGCATAGCGCTACGGCAATCGCCGCGCCCAGCCGTGCGTTGTTCAGCACCAGCTGGATGTTTGCCGCCAGCGATTTGCCCTCCGTGAGGGTTTTGATTTTGTCCAACAAAAAAGGTGTAATTTCCTTGCCCTTCACGCCTTGCTCCTTTGCCAGAGCGATGGCGTGATCAATGCAGGCGTTCATTTCCGTCTCGGGCATCGCGTACTGCGCAGGGATGGGGTTGACAACCAGCATGCCGCCCTTCAAACCGCAGCATGCCTTGACATGCATCGCCGCCGCGATCTCCTCCGGGGCGTCCAGCCGATAATCAACCGGAAAGCCGCTATGGCGGCAGTAGAAGGCGGGCAGCTCCTTGGTTTGATAGCCAAGCACGGGCACGCCCTTGGTTTCCAAATATTCAAGCGTCAACCCAAGATCCAAAATGGATTTCGCGCCCGCGCAGACAACTGTCACATCGGTCTGTGCAAGCTCCTCCAAATCAGCAGAGATATCCATGGTCACTTCCGCGCCGCGGTGAACGCCGCCTACGCCGCCGGTTGCAAAAATGCGCACGCCAGCCAGCGCCGCCGCAATCATGGTTGTGGCAACTGTCGTAGCGCCATCCTCACCCTTAGAGAGCAAAACGGGCAGGTCGCGACGGCTGGCTTTGGTAACCGCAAGCCCCTTCTTGCCAAGGTACGTGATTTGCTCGGCGGAGATGCCTACGCAGAGCTTGCCGCCAAGAATAGCGACCGTTGCAGGTACAGCGCCGCTTTCACGCACGGTTTGCTCAACCAGCAAGGCCGTTTCCACGTTCTGTGGATAGGGCATGCCGTGGGAAATGATGGTGGATTCCAGCGCCACCACAGGTTTGTTTTGTGCAAGCGCGGTCTTGACCTCATCGGATACCCAAAGATAAGAAGCGTTCATTGCCATTGTCCTCCCTGATGTGCCTCCAGCATGGAGGCCAGCTTTGTTGCATTGATGTCGGGCGACACTGTGTCCGGCGCGGCGGCGCAGAGAGCTGCCATGCCAAGTCCACAACGCAGAATCTCTCGCAGATTGCTTTTTTCCAAATAAGCGACCACCGCACCCGCGAAAAATGCGTCGCCGCAGCCAGTGGTGTTCACGGTTTTGCCTGTCATAGGCGGCAGCAGCAGCCGTTCATCGTGCAGCGCGCCAACAGCGCCGCCGGGGCCAAGCGTGATCAGCGCAAGCGCAACGCCAGCCGCGCGCAGATCATCGCAACAGCGCTGCGCATCCTGCACGGACAGGATTTGCCGCTGTGTGAGCAGCTCGGCCTCGATGCGGTTGGTCTTGATGCCGCGTAGCGCGCCGAGCACTCCCTTTAGCTTTGCCACTTTCTTTGCGGAAACAGAATCCGCAAAGAGCGGCGCGGTACAGCGCTGTGCAAGAAAACGAATGGAAGCTTCTGGCAGGTTGGCGTCCAGCACCACCGCCTCGGATGCATTGAGCAGCTCAAGCTTCGTTTCTAAAAACGCAGGCGTCAATAGGTCGCAGCCATCCATATCTGATATCGCGACCATCATCTCTCCATCCGGAGCGTTGATGCACACGTAAACAGAGCTTCGTGCGTCCTTGAGCAGCAAAGATTCGGACAAATCCATCCCTACGCTTTTTGCCTGCGCTTTAAGCAGCGGCGCAAACGCGTCATCACCAAGCGCGGAGATCATGCGCACGCTTTGCCCGAGGCGCACAAGGTTCTCCGCGATGTTGCGCCCAACGCCGCCAAAGCTTACGCGAACCCGCCCGGGGTTGGAATCTCCATTTTGCAAAGCGGCATAGGCAGTTGCGCCGATGTCTATATTGCAACCGCCCACCACCGTGATTCTATGCTTGTCCATAGCCCCTCCCTTAGGTGTTACGGGTGCGGATGCCCTGAATGTTCGCATATTCCGATAGCTTGTTTACGATATCCTTATAAGTGGTTTTGCCCTGCATATCCAGCGTATAGATGTTGGTATACAGGTTGTATTTTCCCTTGTTCTCCACGTGAAAGTCAATATCCAGCACATGCACGCCGATGCTTTGGAAATAATCGTTGATGAACGCGATTGTTTCCACGCGGTGGATAAATTTGATCTCCACATGCTTTACTGCATTTACGCGCACCAAACGCTGCAAAAGCGTTAGCGTGATAATGACGATCACACAGCCGGCGATGGCGATCATGTAATAGCCCATGCCAACCGCAAGCCCAAGGCATGCGACGTTCCACAGTGAAGCGGCGGTTGTAAGCCCCGCAATTTTCTTTTGGCTGATGAAGATGGTGCCCGCGCCAAGAAAGCCGATGCCGCTAATGACCTGAGCGCTGATGCGGCCATAGCTGATGGCAATGCCGGTGTTGGCGTTATTCATATTGAGGGTAATCGTATCGGCAATCATAAAGCTTTCCATAATGGCGATCGTCGCCGCACCAACGCAAACCAACACGTGCGTGCGCATACCAGCCGGGCGGTTTTTGCGCTCGCGCTCAATGCCGATGACACAGCCAATCACAACAGAAAGCAAAAGGCGAAGCCCCGTCTCCCACCACGTCATGTACTTTCCAACTCCTATGAAGCAAATTTTGTTAAAAAATGCGGTACAAGGATACCACCTTGCCCAAAATGGTAAGCTCGCGCGTTAGGATGGGTTTCATTGTCGGGTTTTCTGGCTGAAGCCGAAAGCCGCCGTTTTCACGGAAAAAGCGCTTTACCGTGGCGTCATCCTCAATCATTGCTACAACGATGTCCCCATTGTATGCGGTTGCCTGTTTGCGCACAACCACGTAATCGCCGTCCATGATGCCTGCGCCGATCATGCTTTCACCGCACACCGAAAGGATATAATGCTCTCCCTCGCCAAGCATGGTCTGCGGCAGGGAAATGTAATCCTCAATGTTCTCCGTAGCCAAAATCGGCGTGCCTGCCGTTACCCGACCCACCACCGGAACCGCAATCATCTCCGTGCGGTACATCTGATGATCCACCGGTACGGAAATCGCGCGGGGCTTCATGGAATCGCGGTAAAGAAGACCTTTTTTCTCCAGCCGAATCAAATGCCCATGCACGGTAGAAGTGCTTTTTAACCCTGTGGCATCACATATTTCACGAACCGATGGGGGATAACCCTTTTGCAAGGTTGCTTTTTCGATATAAGCAAGGATCTTGGCTTGTGAATCGCCACGCGGGTTGCTCATGCACTGCTCACTTCCTTACAATACTGCTGATAGCATACCATAAGATAACGGTGTTGGCAAGTTTTTTTGCGAACGAACGTTTCTATATCCCCCAATTGTGCCCATGTGAAGCCCTTTCACAACGGCGAACAAAAACAACCAAGCTGTTGCGTAAAAGCTCGGTTGTTTTTTGCTTTGCCATCAAGCGGCATCAGGCAATGGAGTGCTTTACGCGATCCTGTTCCTCGGCGCGCTTGGCATTATTGAAGCGATCCAGCGTTCCAACGAGGTACCCCGTAATTCTTCGAATGCGGTGAAAAGGCCGCTCGCCAAGGTCATACTCCAACTCCAGCTCATCGCCGCAGAGGTTGATATCAATATGGCGTGGCTCCACGCCGTATTTTTTGGTGGCGCGCTGCACATAGGCGTCGATTTCACACTGCTCCATCGTTCCATTTTTTACTGTAACCGTACAAGCCATGGTATACCATCCTTTCCACAACACGCATTATTTACAACATCTTGTGTAAGTAGAGTATATCACTTTTTATGCCGACTGAAACAGCAGCCGCCAAAATTTTTATAGCGCGTCACGGATGCTTTGCAAAAGCGCGATGCTATGCGCCTCGCTGTGGGCGTGGCGCGGAAGCAGCAGGTGCAAATAAAAATCGGCATACTGCTTGAGGAAGGCGGGTTCGTCTACCACGATTTCCTGATAGCTGTTGTCCAGATCATAGTGCGTGTCACTTTTGCAAAGCAGCACGCTTTGCTGCTCAATTCCCACAAACTGGTATTCGCGCATTTGCAGCCCATCCAGCAAAAAATGCAAATGGAAGCGCGGGTTGTTCCGCGCCGCAAGCAGCAGGGAATCCAAAATGGCAATGACGTCCTCCCGCGCAAAGGGTCGCAGGCCAAAAAAATGATCGCTCATAACGCCGCTGTGGGCAAAGCGCTCGGTCGCCGCTAGGCTTAGCATGAGGTAAGTGGGCTTTGTCTTTTGAAACAGGTTATGATAGCGGCTTTGAAGAATGGCAATCAGGCTTTCTACGCTGTGCGGGTTCATGATTTCGCCGGATAAAACGGTGGTATCAAAGGCGCGAACCACAATTTCAGGTGGAATCATTTCAAAGCAGGGATCAAGCCGAATTTGATAAATGCTCCGGTTTCGCTCGCGCTGGTAGCAGGAAAACAAAAAATCACGATAGCTGTGCATGGAGGCTCCGCTTTTGGTGGCATACAGCGGCCTTGGCGGGGGCTGTATGCCGGCGATCATCCGCTGCGTGTTGCTGTAGGAGGATACTCGCTGCATGTTGTACAGGATGCGAACGGTGCGGTCGCTGTGAAAAAGCAGCAGCGTTTCCGTTGCTCCCACGCCTATACCCACCTTTAGCAGCATCGCGTAAGGCATAAAAAAGAGCGCATCGGTTGCGTTGTCACGGTCGGTAGTCGTATACAGGCGATAGCGATGATCCATCAGCAGCGGTGAAACCGTTTGAATCAGAAGCGCGTAATTGCGAGAATCCTCATTGACGCTAATGTAGTGGTTCATCTCGATAATGCGGTCGCTTTCGTCAAAGAGCGGCTTGAGCGCGGCGAAGATGTCTCTCTCACAGCAGTTGAAGCAGAGAATTTGCAACGGCTCTCGCTTGGAAAAGCGGGAGAAATATTCCTGTAGCGTGCAGCCTGCCTCGGGCAGATGGTAAGGCAAAGCCTCCACAGGCGTATCAAAAATTAGGTTGTAGATGCTTTTTTGCGCCTTATAGCTTTCTTTGCCCAAGCGGCTGACGATGATGGCTGTTTCCAGCTGCTCAATCTCCGCTGGAGAAAAAAGCTCCGGGTGCATGCGCGCGTTTACGACGAAATCCGTACGCCGCTTTTCGCTGGTTTCATCCCGCAGCAGTCGTGAAACTGTGTTGGTATTGGGCAGCGCCAGCGCGGCGGCAAGCGCGGCAATTGTGAGGGCATGCTTCTCCATCAGCTCCGAGAGAAGCTCGCCAAAAGTGCGTAAGAGTCTCATCCTCCGCATCCTTTCGTATCCATTCGATGCTTTTATTATATAGGAACATCCAATCAGGCGCAAGCGACTTTTTTGTTCGTCCATACGCATTATTTGACATAACGCCCCCAAAGCATTATACTATCTATTAGATACTTACTTGGACACCTATAAAAAAGAAGGAGTGTGGTTATGAAACCATCTTTTGTGCTAAAGGGTGATCTCGCCTTTACCCCTTCAAAAGAGGCTTTTTCTACGTTTTCGCAAGGCTTTCTCGTATGCGAAAACGGCAGAATCTCCGGCGTGTTTCCGGTGCTGCCAGCGTGCTATGACGCCTTGCCTTGTTTGGATTTTTCAAATTGCCTTATCGTGCCGGGGCTGAGCGATACGCATTTGCACGCGCCGCAATACGCTTACCGCGGCTTAGGCATGGATCTGGAGCTGTTGGAATGGCTGAATTCGCATGCCTTTCCGGAGGAGGCACGCTATCAAGACATGCGCTACGCCCAAGCCGCCTACAGCCAGTTTGCGGATGCGCTTACGCATAGCGCCACCACGCGCGCTTGTGTTTTTGCCACGGTGCATGTGCCCGCTACGCTTTGTCTGATGGAGGCGCTTGAAAAAAGAGGCTTTCATGGCTACGTTGGCAAGGTCAACATGGATCGCAATTCGCCGGATGACCTTTGTGAAACAAATGCGCAAGCCGCTCTTGCGGCTACGGAAGAATGGCTTGCGCGGACGGCGGCCTTTGCGCATGTAAAACCGGTGCTCACGCCGCGCTTTGCGCCTTCGTGCTCGGATCAGCTGCTGCGCGGCCTTGGCGCTATGCATCAAAAAAGTGGCTTGCCCGTGCAGAGCCACCTTTCAGAAAACCCAAGCGAGGTACAGTGGGTGCGGGAGCTGTGCCCGCAAGCAAGCTGCTACGGCGATGTTTACGCTCGCTTTGGGCTGCTGGATGGAGACGCCCAAACCGTGATGGCGCACTGCGTCTATCCCACGGAGACGGAAATTGCACTGCTACGCGAGCACAAGGTGCTGGTTTCGCATTGCCCGGCCTCCAACATGAACCTGTCCTCTGGCATCGCGCCCATCCGTCGTTATTTGCAGGAGGGCGTGCGCGTATCCTTAGGTACGGATATTGCGGGTGGATATGACCTTTCCATCTTCCGTGCCATGGCGGACGCCGTGCAGGTATCCAAGCTCTTGTTCCGTTATGGCGAAGAGCATCCGCGTCCGCTCACGTTAAGCGAGGCCTTTTATCTGGGCACCAAGGGAGGCGGCTCGCTGTTTGGCAAGGTAGGTAGCTTTGAGCCGGGCTATGCGTGTGATGCGGTTGTGCTGGACGACAGCGCCCTCGTATCCCCGTGCCCGCTAAGCGTAGAGCAGCGTGTGGAGCGCGCCGTATATTTGGACAGAGACGTTCAAATCAAGCATAAATATATTGACGGGTTGCAGGTATTGTAACCACAGTAAGGAGGGAATTCCGCGTGAGTGTAGGCAAGAGCATCCCCCGCGTGGACGCGTATCAGAAGGTGACGGGGCAGGCAAAATACACGGCTGATTTGGCTCCGGCCAACGCCTTGTACGCAAAGATTGTCCACGCCACCATCACCCATGGCCTCGTTACGCAAATTGACGGCGGCGAGGCAGCAAAGGTGGAGGGCTTTGTGAAGCTCATCACTTGTTTTGACGTGCCGGATACCCGCTTTCCAACGGCGGGGCATCCGTGGTCGGTAGAGCCGGCACATCAGGATATCTGCGACCGCCCGCTGCTCACCCAGCATGTGCGGCTCTATGGCGATTATGTCGCCGTGGTGCTGGCAGAAACCGCGCTTGCGGCCACTAAGGCAGCGCGGCTTGTGAAGGTGGAATACGAGCCGTATGAACCACTTCTCACACCCAAGGCGGCCATGGCGGATACCACGCACCCCTTGCATGCGGAGAGACCCAATAATGTCATTGCACACAGCCATTTTACCGTGGGCACGGGCACCTATGACGAGGCAAAGGCCGCGGAGCCGGATTGCTTTGAGCTGATCAAAACCTTTACAACACCCATTGTGCAGCACTGCCACCTTGAGCTTGCGCAGTCCTACGCCTATATGGAAAACGATCGAATCGTTGTGGTTAGCTCCACGCAGATCCCGCATATCGTCCGCCGCATCGTAAGTCAGGCGCTCGCGAGGCCCATGGGCGAAATCCGCATCATCAAGCCCTATATCGGCGGCGGCTTTGGCAATAAGCAGGACGCGCTTACCGAACCGCTGGCGGCGTACCTGACCACGCAGGTGAACGGGCGCTGCGTGCGGCTGGAGTTCACGCGTGAGGAAACCTTCTATGCCACCCGTGTGCGCCACGCCATTTCCTTTGATGTGAAGGCGCTTGTGCGCAGGGACGGTACGCTGGTGGCACGCAAGCTGGAGGCATACTCCTCTCAGGGCGGCTATGCCTCGCATGGGCATTCCATCGTGGCAAACTCCGCGGCGGCGTTTAAGCAGCTCTACCGCGATGAGCGCATCCTCGAATCGGATGCATACACCGTTTATACCACCATGCCAACCGCGGGCGCGATGCGCGGATACGGCATTCCTCAGAGCGACTTTGTGACCGAGGCGATGAGCGATGATATTGCCCTCGCCTTGCGCATGGACCCCATCGCATACCGCCTGCAAAATTGCATCAAAGAGGGCTACAAAGACCCGCATACAGGCATCACTTTCCACAGCTATGGGCTGGAGGAGTGCATCCGGCGTGGGCGCGAAGCCTTCCATTGGGATGAAAAGCGTCGCGAATACAGCGATCAGACGGGCGATATCCGTCGCGGCATTGGCATGGCGATCTTTGTTTACAAAACGGGCGTATATCCGATCTCGCTGGAAACGGCAAGCGCGCGCCTTACGCTCAATCAAGATGGTTCTGTGGTGCTTGTGATGGGCGCTACCGAAATTGGTCAGGGCGCGGACACGGTCTTTGTGCAGATGGCGGCGGAAACCTTGGGCATCAGCGACAACCGCGTTCATATTCTCTCCGTGCAGGATACGGATGTTTCGCCCTACGATAGCGGCGCATACGCCTCCCGCCAGACCTACGTAAGCGGCATGGCGGTACGCAAGGCTGCGGAGCTGCTCAAAAGCCGCATTCTGGATTACGCCGCCGAGGTGCTGGGCTGCGAGGCAGCGGCGCTTGACCTGTGCAACGATGAAATTACCCGCAAGGAAAACGGCGAATGCCTGCGCACGCTTACCGACCTCGCCATGGAGGCGCAGTATAGCTTGAAGCATTCTGTGCATCTAAGCGCCGATTTTACCTATCACTGCAAGGAAAACACCATCGCCTCTGGCGCGTGCTTTGCCGAGGTGGAGGTGGATATTCCCATGTGCAAGGTCAAAATCCTGCGCATCCTGAATGTACACGACAGCGGCAAGCTCATCAACCCCCAGCTGGCTACGGCGCAGGTACATGGCGGCATGAGCATGGGCATTGGCTATGGGCTTTACGAGGAAATGCTGTTTGATCGAACCGGCAAGCCCCTCAACGATAATTTGCTGGATTATAAACTTCCCACCTCTATGGATACCCCGGATCTGGAAACCGATTTTGTGGAGCTTGATGATCCCACCGGCCCCTACGGCAACAAAGCGTTGGGCGAGCCGCCCGCCATACCGCCCGCACCCGCAATCCGCAATGCCGTGCTCAACGCAACGGGCGTGGCGGTGGATTCGCTACCGCTATCGCCGCAAAAGCTCTATGAACATTTTGTAAAAGCAGGCTTGATCAAGGAGGTGCATGCGGATGTTTGACGTGCAGGCGGTTTATCAGGCAAAGGATGTAAACGACGCCATTCGCGCGCTTGACGCGCAGGAGGGCGCAATGCTCATTTCCGGCGGTACGGACGTGCTGGTGCAAAACCGGGATGGCAAATTTGCGGGACTTCCGCTGGTCAGCATTCATGGCCTCAAGGAGATTACGGGCATCCGCATGGAAGTGGACGGCACGCTTGTGATTGGTGCGGCCACTTGCTTTACCGATATCGCGGATAGCGCGCTCATCAAGCAGCACCTGCCCATGCTTGGGCTGGCGGTGGATCAGGTGGGAAGCCCACAGATCCGCAATGTGGGTACGGTTGGCGGCAATCTCTGCAACGGCGTAACCAGCGCGGACAGTGCGCCTTCATTGCTTGCGCTGGACGCGGTGCTTGCGCTTCGCGGAGCAGCAGGCGAGCGGCTGGTTCCGCTTGGCGCCTTCTATACGGGCGCGGGCAGAACCGTTCGCGCGCGCAACGAGGTGCTTTGCGAAATCCGCATTGCCAAGGAGAGCTACGAGCGCGTCTTTGGCTGTTACATCAAATATGGCAAGCGAAACGCGATGGAGATTTCCACCTTGGGCTGCGCCATTGCACTGCGGCTGAACGAGCCGCGCACGGCGATTGAGCGCATTCGCGTAGCCTTTGGCGTTGCCGCGCCCACGCCCATACGCTGCGAGGCGGCGGAAGCGGCGGCGCTTGGTCAGCCTGCGAGCATACGCACCATTGAAACCGTCGCGCGGCTGGCAGAGCAGGGCATCAGCCCCCGCACAAGCTGGCGCGCCTCCAAGGAATTTCGTCTTCATTTGGCGCACGAAATGGCAATGCGCGCCATGGCGGACGCAATCAAGCAAGCAGGAGGGAAGGCCGATGTTTAACACGCTTCATATGACGGTCAACGGCAAGGCGGTTACTTTGCCCATCGAGGATGGGGAGGCTCTGTTGGATACGCTGCGCGAGCGGCTGGGTCTTACCAGCGTGAAGCGCGGCTGTGAGGTGGGCGAATGCGGCGCGTGTACCGTGCTCATCGATGGTAAAGCGGTGGACAGCTGCATCTATCTGAGCAGCTGGGCGCAAGGCAAGCATGTGCTCACCGTGGAAGGCTTGCGAAGCGAGAGCGGAGAGCTCAATCCCATCCAGCAGGCCTTTATCGACGAGGCGGCGGTGCAATGCGGCTTTTGTACGCCGGGCATCATTTTAACGGCGGTGGAGATTGTCGCAAGCGGCAAAAAGTATACGCGGGATGAGCTTCGCAAGCTGATTTCGGGGCATCTATGCCGCTGCACGGGGTATGAGAATATCTTAAACGCTGTGGAGCGTGTGGTGAACGCGAACGCAAACGACCATGAAACGGTGTAATTGCGCGGGCGAGCATCAAGGCGCGAAGGGGGCTTTTGAAGTCAAATGAAATGCATCGATACGGTAAACGCGGTTGGCCACGTGCTCTGTCATGACCTCACGCGCATTGTGCCGGGGGAATGGAAGGGGCCGCAGTTTCGCAAGGGGCACGTGGTAACGCGGGAAGATATTCCGATGCTGCTCAGCATGGGCAAGGAACAGCTGTACGTGTGGGAGCTTTGCGATGATCAACTCCATGAAAACGAAGCCGCCAAACGGTTAGCGGCGCTTTGTGAAGGCGCGAATATGCGGCGGGGCGAGGTGAGCGAGGGGAAGATCGAGCTTTTCGCGGAATGCGCGGGGTTATTGCGCGTGGATACGGAGCGCCTGTTTCAGCTGAACATGCTGGAAGACGTGATGATCGCCACACGGCATACCAATGTAGCGGTACACGCAGGGGACAAGCTCTGTGGCACGCGCGTGATCCCGTTGGTGATCCCCAAAGCGCGCATCGAGGAGGCAGAGCATATCGCGGGCGTGGAGCCGCTGCTCCAGCTTCATCGCTTTAGGTCAATGAAGGCTGGGATCATCACCACGGGCAGCGAGGTCTTCCATGGGCGCATTGCGGACAGGTTCACGCCCGTTGTGCAGGAAAAGCTTGCCGCCTATGGCATTGAAACTGCCCTGCAAGTCGTTACGGATGACGCGTCAGAGCATATCCTCGCGGCTATTTTAAAAATGCGAGACGCAAAGGTTGATCTGGTGCTCTGCACCGGCGGCATGAGCGTCGATCCTGATGATCGCACGCCGTTAGCAATTCGGCAGAGCGGCGCGCACATCGTTACCTATGGCGCGCCAGTGCTGCCCGGCGCAATGCTCATGCTTGGCTATTACACGGATGGCACCCCCGTGCTGGGGCTTCCCGGCTGTGTGATGTACGCCAAGGCGACGGTTTTTGACCTGCTGCTGCCACAAATCGCGGCAGGAATGCCCATTGCGCGTGAGGACATCGTCCGCCTTGGGTGCGGTGGGCTTTGCCTTGGCTGTAGCCCATGCACCTATCCGGATTGCGGCTTTGGCAAACGTTCGTTTTAAATTCATTTTTCAACTCATGCAAAAGGAGTGTATTCATTTATGCGCAAAGGTTTGACGATCCTGCTGATACTTGCCCTCTGCCTCTTCTCTGCTACGGCGCTGGCACAAACGGAAGTGGTGGTTTTTGCCGCCGCCTCCATGACCGAATCGCTTACTGAAATTGCGCAGATGTACAAGGGGGTTGCGCCGGATGTGCAGCTCACCTTCAATTTCGATTCCAGCGGAACGCTCAAGACACAGCTATGCGAGGGAGCGGACGCGGATCTTTTCATTTCTGCCGGGCAAAAGCAGATGGATGCAATTGATATCGCCGCCGATCCCGCTGTGAATACCGAGAAGCTTGATATGGTGCTGGAGGGTACGCGTTTTGATTTGGTTTCCAACACCGTAGTGCTGATTGTGCCCAAGGATTCCGCAAAGGGCATTGACACCTTTGAAGCTGTCGCAACCGATCAGGTGAGCCTGATGGCGCTTGGCAACAGTGATGTGCCCGTCGGTCAATATGCGCAGCAGGTCTTCACCTTTATGCAGCTTTGGGACAGCTTGAATGCGGCTGGAAAGATCACCTTTGCCTCCAATGTCAAGGAAGTGCTTGCGCAGGTGGAAGCGGGTGCTGTGGACTGCGGTGTGGTGTATATCTCCGATGCCGTCACCAACGATGGTGTGCGGGTTGCGGCCTCCGCGCCCGATGGCAGCCATAAGCCGGTCAACTATCCGGCAGCCGTGCTTCAATCCGCCAAGCAGCCAGAGGCGGCAAAAGCGTTCCTCGCATACCTACAGGGTGAGGAATGCACCGCTGTCTTTGAGCGCATCGGCTTTGGCGTGCCTAAAAAGTGAGCATGGATATCTTTCCGCTCGTAAATTCCCTGCGCGTAGCGCTCATTTCTACCGGCTGCACATTTTTTTTGGGAATGTGGGCGGCCTATGGCATTTCGCGCTGTCCGCGCCTTTTGAAGGGTGCGCTGGATTGTGTGCTGACGTTACCGTTGGTGCTTCCGCCAACGGTCGTCGGCTTTTTCCTGTTAAAGACCATTGGACCTAAGGCGCCGATTGGTGCGCTGGTGCTTCGGCTCTTTGATAGCAAGCTGACCATGACTTGGTACTCCGCTATTTTTGCCACCATCATTGTGACTTTTCCGTTGATGTACCGCACGGCGCGCGGCGCGTTTGAAACCTTTGATCCGCGATTGGCCGCCTCTGCACAAACGTTGGGGTTGAGCAATCGGATGATTTTTTGGCAGATTCGCGTGCCAAACTGCAAGGCGGGGCTGATGGCGGGCGCGGTGCTCTCCTTCGCGCGCGCGCTGGGCGAATATGGCGCAACCTCCATGGTATCGGGCTACATTCCCGGCAAGACCGCCACAATTTCCACAACGGTCTACCAGCTTTGGCGTGAAGGAAACGATAGCGAGGCCTATCGTTGGGTGCTGATCAACCTTGCGATATCGCTGCTGGTGCTGCTCGCGGTGAACGCGCTGGAGCGCAAGCAGCCAAGAGCACGCCGGGAGGTTCACGTATGAGCCTGATTGTGGATATCGAAAAACGTTTACCCGGCTTTGCGCTGCATGCGGCATTTGAATGCGGAGTGGAAACGCTGGCGCTGCTGGGCGCAAGCGGGAGCGGCAAAACGCTTACGCTTAGCTGCATTGCAGGCACTGTTCGGCCGGACTCCGGGCATATGGAGCTAAACGGACGCGTGCTGTATGATTCCAAGGCTCGCATCTGCCTAAGCCCGCAGGAGCGCGGCATCGGACTTTTGTTTCAGAGCTATGCGCTTTTTCCCAATATGACGGTGGAACGCAATATCCTATGCGGCTTAAACCGCGTAAAGGGACGAAACGAAAAGACGGCTCGCATGAACCGGCTCATGCGTCAATTTAGGCTGGAGGGTCTGGGCAAGCAGTATCCCCATCAGCTTTCCGGAGGGCAGCAGCAGCGCGTAGCGCTGGCGCGCGTGCTTGCTAGCGAGCCGAAGCTGCTCATGCTGGACGAGCCTTTTTCCGCGCTGGATGAGGCGCTTAAATGGCAGCTGGAGCAGGAGCTGATGGACATGCTTGTGGGCTTTTCAGCGCCGGTGCTCTATATCACGCATGACATGCGCGAAGTGCGCAGACTTTGCAGCCGCGCCTGTGTGCTGGATAGCGGGCAGACGCAGGCAGTGATGACGCCATCGGAATTGTTTGATCATCCCGCGACGCTTGCGGCGGCAAGGCTTGGCGGCTGCGAAAATGTAGTGATCGCACAGCGGCGGGGCGAGCATATCGCCTATGTGCCGGAGTGGCACGTGGAGCTTTGCTGCGCAGAAAAGCTTCGTGATGGGCTTTGCGGCATCGCGGTGCGCGCGGAACGCATCGCCGTGAATGGCACGGGCAACCTCATCCCCTGCAAAGTGCTCCGCGCTATGGAGGATTTAGGGCGGCAGGTGGCGGTATGCCGTCCGCTTTGCTGTGAACAGGCACAGGAGAAGGCTACGGTGCGCGTTGCGTGGCTCGGACAAAAAAGCGGACTTTGCGCGGGCAACGAGCCGGTGCTCGCCATCCCGCCGGAGGCGATTCGGCCACTCTATATGGAAAAAGGCTGAAAGGCCGTCTTCACGATAGGTTTTGAAAGGACGATTGCGATGTTTGTAGCGGCTGTGCTGACGGTGAGCGACCGAAGCTTTGCGGGGGTTCGCCCGGACGCGGCAGGCCCGGCGGTGCGGGAGATGCTGGAGCAGGCGGGCTACGCGCTACTGCCTTACGCGCTTGTGCCGGATGAGCAGGAAACCATTCAAGCTGAGCTTTGTCGCTTGGCGGATGCGGAGGGTGCGGCGCTCATTGTAACCACAGGCGGTACGGGCTTTGCACCGCGAGATCTTACGCCGGAGGCCACCATCGCCGTTTGCCAGCGCATGGCGCCCGGCCTTGCGGAGGCCATGCGCGCCCACAGCCTGCTGATTACGGCGCACGCGATGCTCTCGCGTGCCGTGGCGGGCATTAGGGGAAAAACGCTGATTGTGAATCTGCCCGGCAGTCCAAAGGCGGCAGTCGAGAACTTGGCGATTCTTCTGCCCGCGCTCGCGCATGGATTGGCATTAATCACAGGCGGGCATCCAGATGCGTAAAAGAGAACCGTCGAAAGGCTGCCAATGTACCTTTGCGCTTTGAGAGGATGGTGACGAACGTGCGGGATCATTATGGCCGAGAGATTGATTATCTGCGGATGTCCGTGACCGATCTTTGCAACGAGCGGTGCGTCTATTGCATGCCGCAGGCCGGCGTTGCCAAGCGCACGCACGATGAAATGCTCACCATTGAGGAGCTGGCGCGAATTGCTGAAGCGGCGGTGGCATGCGGGATTTGCAAAATTCGCTTAACGGGCGGCGAACCGCTGGTTCGGCGCGGGACTGTGGAGCTGTGCCGCCAAATCGGTCGGCTGAGCGGCCTAAAGGAGCTTTGCATCACTACCAATGGGTTGCTTTTGCCCGAGCTTGCTGGCGAGCTGTTGGCGGCGGGCGTATCGCATATCAATGTATCGCTGGATAGCCTCCGCGCGGAGCGGTACGCCGCGATTACGCGGCGGGGCACGCTTGCAGCGGCGCTTCGTGGGCTGGATTGTGCGCTGAACGCGGGCTTCGCAGTGGTCAAGCTAAACATGGTGCTGATCGGCGGTGTGAACGATGACGAGCTTGGCGATTTTATCGCCCTGACCGAGCATAACCCAATCGAGGTTCGCTTTTTGGAGCTGATGCCGATGGGGGAATGCGCGAATTGGCCAAACGAGCGTTTCATAAGCGCGGATACGGTGCTGGAGCGCTTTCCTGCGCTTGCGCCGCTTGCCGGATGCGGCGTGGCTGAACGTTACCGCATGCCCGGCTACGCAGGAACCGTGGGCTTGATCCGCCCGATGAGCAACCGCTTCTGCGATACGTGCAGCCGCGTCCGCATAACGGCGGATGGCATGCTCAAGCCCTGCCTGCATAGCGGCATGGAGCTTTCCCTACGCGGCCTGCATGGCGAAACGCTTGTGCGAGCGCTCCGCGAAGGAATTCTGCAAAAGCCCGAGCACCATGTGCTGATGGATGCGGGTAGTGCGGCGGGGCGGCGCATGAACGAAATTGGAGGCTAGGCGATATGGAATTTACCCATTTTAACGAGCAGCACCGGGCGCGAATGGTGGATGTTACGGACAAACCAGCAACGGTGCGCGAGGCGGTCGCGGAGGGTTTTATCACGATGCGTGCCGATACGTTGGCTATGGTGCGTGAAGGGCGTGCGAAAAAGGGCGATGTGCTGGCGGTGGCGCAGGTGGCGGGCATTATGGCCGCCAAGCGCACGCAGGAGCTGATTCCGATGTGCCACGCCATCATGCTGACGGGCGTGGATCTTGCGTTTTGTGATTCGGATGAGCCGTGCGGCATTTCCATCCGCGCCACAGCGCGCTGCAAGGGCGAAACGGGCGTGGAAATGGAGGCGCTGACTGCCGTCTCTGCCGCCGCGCTCACCATCTATGATATGTGCAAGGCCGTTCAGCGTGATATGGTCATTGAATCCATTCGTCTGCTTCAAAAAAACGGCGGAAAAAGCGGCCGCTTCGTTGCGGGGGCTTGCTCCAGCCTTGAAGCTTCTGCGGAGCATGAATAAAAGGAGATGGGTGCATGCCTAGCGTTTTAAGTGTAAACATGAGCACGGAAAAAGGAACCGTAAAGCTTCCTACACCATCGGCAGAGCTAAAGGCCGAGCATGGCTTGGTTGGCGACGCGCACGCGGGCGCATGGCATAGGCAGGTAAGCCTGCTGGCGCTGGAAAGCGTTGAAACCATGAGGGCTCGCTGCAACGTGCCTCTACCATTTGGTGTTTTTGGTGAAAACATCGACACGGAGGGGATCGAGCTAAAATCGTTGCCCGTGGGTACGCGGCTTCAAATAGGCGAATGTCTGCTGGAAATCACACAGATAGGCAAGGAATGCCATGGCGACTGCGCCATCAAAAAGCAAGTGGGCACTTGCGTCATGCCGCGCGAGGGCATATTTGCCAGGGTGCTGGAGGGCGGCGTGATACAAGCGGGGGATGCCATCGCACGGGTGAACGGCAATGCTCCTGTGTGATCTGCTGGAAATTCCCCGCGGCGTAACGGCGCTGGTGGGCGGCGGGGGAAAGACAACGCTTCTGCGCCGGTTGGCAGCGGAGCTCAGCGCTCGAGGGCGTGTGCTCTGCCTGACCACCACGCATATGTACCCGCCGCAGGGCGGGTATGTGCGCTCGCCTGCACCGGAAGAGCTTGCTCGCGCCTTTTCGCGGGTTCACGCCATCACCATCGGCGAACCGACCGATGGGGGAAAGCTCGGCAGGCCGCTCGGAAATCTGCAAGCCTTGCTCGCAACGGCGGATTATGCGCTCATCGAAGCGGATGGCTCGCACGGTCTGCCGTTGAAGGTACCCGCTGAGCACGAGCCGGCGCTTCCGGGGGGCGAGGCACTGGTGATCGCGTTGGCGGGCGCAAGCGGCATTGGCAAGCTCATCGAGGAGGCCGCGCACCGTCCGGCGCTTTACGCGGCGTTGCTGCACAAGCGGCAAACCGATCCTGTAACGCCCGAGGACGCGGCTTTCGTGCTCCAACACGAACACGGGCAACGCAAAAATGTACGCAATCGGTTTATGGTTGTGCTCAACCAATGCGAAAGTGAGTCCACGCTAGAGGCGGCGCGCAAGTGCGCCGCAAGGCTGCGCGACCCCTGCGCACTGGTGGCGCTGCGGGAGAGCCCCAATTTTTATGAGCTTTGGAGGAATGGAACATGCTCGTGCTCATCAAGGGAGCGGGAGATTTAGCGAGCGGCGTGGCCGTTAGGCTGCGGCATGCGGGCTTTCAGCTTACAATGACCGACCTGCCCAAGCCAACGGCCATCCGCCGCATGGTGAGCTTTTGCCGCGCCATCTCCAACGAGGAGGCCATGGTGGAGGATGTGCGCGCAAAGCTTGCGCACAGCGCACAGGAGGCGCAGCGCGTCATGCAGGGCGGTGATATCGCCGTTTTGGCCGATCCGCAAGCGCATTGCCGCGAAGCGCTCCGTCCGGATGTGCTGGTAGATGCGGTGCTGGCCAAACGGAACTTGGGCACCACGCTTTCAGACGCGCCTGTGGTGATCGCCCTAGGGCCTGGCTTTGCTGCCGGACTTGATTGCCACGCTGTGATTGAAACCATGCGCGGGCATGATCTAGGCCGTGTGCTCTACCAAGGCCGTGCCCTAGAAAATACAGGCGTGCCCGGCAACATCGGCGGCTATAGCTCCCAACGGCTGCTTCGCGCGCCCTGCGCGGGTATTTTTGAGCCGCTGGTGGAAATTGGCGCATGTGTGCGAGCGGGAGATACTGTCGCGATGGTTGACGGCATACCGATTACCGCCGCGATTGACGGCGTGATTCGCGGCTTGCTGCCCGCTCACACGCCCGTGGTAAGCGGCATGAAGAGCGGGGACGTGGATCCGCGCGGGGTGGTGGAAAGCTGCTATACCGTATCTGATAAGGCACGCGCCATAGGCGGCGGCGTGCTGGAGGCAATTTTGCACCTGACAGAAGCCATCGGTCATGAACGCTAAACAGCGCTTTGGGGGTTGCTTGGGGTATCTGCCAGCTTGGCGCGGTGCAAAATCATTTGCGCTGCGATGCTCACGGCAATTTCGGCGGGCGTTTCAGCGCGAATCGGAAGGCCGATGGGCGTATGTACGCGCGCAAAATCCTTATTTGTAAAGCCCTCCTCAAGGAGCAGGCCTTTTGTATGCGCAATTTTGCTCTGGCTGCCAATCAGGCCGATATATGCGGCATCGGTGCGCAGTGCTTGCACAAGCAAAGTGTGATCGTTACGGTGACCACGCGTCATGATGATCAAAAAATCTTCCTTGCCGATGGCGATTTCGCGGCCTATATCGGTAAAATCGCACAGAATCACGCGTTCGGCATCCGGGAAGAGCGCGGAATTCGCAAAGGCCTCGCGGTCGTCCAGCACGATAGGCACAAAATCCAGCTGATTGAGCAGCGGCACCAGCTTTTGCGCGATATGTCCCCCGCCAAACACATAGACACGCCCGGCAAGCTTGATCGGCTCTACAAACAAATAGGGATCACCCTCGCCCTTTGCCGGGCGGCGGCGGCAAAGCGACCGCTGCTCCTCCGCGCCAAAGGAATGCGGCGCAAGCGACTCGTCCGCATAGCAAAGCTTCGCGTCGAGCACGCCGCACGTGCTGGAAATGCTGCGCGCGAGCCATACGCTTGTATTGCCCGAAAGGGTGCTGTTCATGCGGTGAAACAGCGCCAGCTCGTTTGCGGTCAGATACCAGCAACAAACGCTGATTTTGCCGCCGCAGACCATGCCAATATCTGCCGCGTCGTTTGGCGCAAGCTGGTAGCCGCATATGGCGGATGCTTTGTCCCTGATGCAGTCGAGTGCGCGCTCGGTTACCAAATGCTCGACGCTTCCGCCGCCCACGGTGCCTTGCGTGCGCCCATCCTGTTCAACCAGCATGCATGCCCCCGCGCCGCGCGGCGCGGAGCCTTCACGCTCCAGCACCGTTGCCAACACAACGGGCTCATTAGCCTCCAAATGGCGTAGGATGAGCGGAATAAGTGTTTTCACTGGTGTATTCTTCCCTTTCCAACAGTTCAATTGGCTCTTGCGGCTCAATGACATGAACGCCCATTTTTTTGAGCTGCTCCTTTTTAGTTGCGAAGCGGTCAGCGTTGCGCACGCCAATATAGGCGCAGGGGAACAGCACGTCAAACCCTTCTTTTCGCGCGTCCAGCGCCGTGGCGGCAACGCAGCAATTCCCGTCCAAGCCGATGGTTTCAATGAGCCGCACGTTTTTTGCGCGCAGGAACGCTGAAAGCTTCCCATCGCCAAACGGACTGGCCTCCGCTTTTTCAAACACATGCCGCGAGCAGATCAACAGCCCCTCCGCAAATTCCGGCGTATAGAGCAGGCTGCGAACCTTCTTTTTGTTTTTGATGTACACAATTAGCTCGCCGCGATTCAAGCACTGCTCAATTCGCTTGTTGACATCCGCAAGCAGCGATGCGCGATATCCAAGGGATACCCGAGCACCAATGTATATCTCCTGCATATCGATTACGAAAAGAGTCTTCATCAATCGCACCCTCCTTTGAAAATGCTACGCCTGCTTCGCACCCGCGTGAGGTGCGTTCCAGGGCGGAAGGATGTGGTAGTAGGCGCTCTCGCGGGCGCCATCATCATAGATCATGCGAGGCGTGCTGTTGTCTGCCGGTTGAAAGCTGGCAGGTTCTATGGGGGCATGCAAGCTGGCAAGCTCTTCCTTGGACATTTCCGCAAGCCATGCTTCCTCCTCCTGCGGCGTCCACGGCTTTTCACCGCCAGCGCGGATCTGGGCGGCAATATAAAAGCAACGCCCGGTTGCGCCTTCCCGCACGCGAAAAGCGTCCGCGAAAAATTTCAGATCGTCGGAAACGAGCGGCCATGCTGCTGCTAGGTAGCGTTTAAACAGCGGGTCGACAATCCGGCTGAAGGAAAACGCCAGCGGAAGCTGCTTTTCCCCTTGCTGCATAACAAGCGTACCATCCGTTTCGCCGTCGCTTTCGCAACCGCTGAAATACGCAACGCCTGATGTGACATATTCGTAGGTTATGTCGGCAGATGCCAGCTTGCTTCGGCTTTGCTCCGTCAGGCGAATATGATCGGCTACTGGGCGGTTGATATGGGTGCTTCCCTTCCCGCGGTTATCGCCCAGCATAAAGGAAACCTCCAACGGAAAGGGCAGCTTCACGGGGGGAAACTTGCCGTTTTCGCCTACCCTTGGCAGCGGAAACTGCTTAAGATAGCGCAACAGGTTTTCTTCCTGAATCTGACTGGCATGAAAAAAATACACCTTGCGCTCCTCGGGATTGTCGGTATTCTCATCAGGCGCATTGATGTAGCCAAAGCCGCTTCCGGGATGGGGGGAGCCATAGAAAGCTTTGATGACGCCTGTGAGCGTCTGCGTTTGCGGCTCGTGGGCTTTGGGCGGCAAAACGACCTCGGCGATCAAGCCTTGTTCCTCCACGGCTACGCTGCACGGCTTCCATGGTGCGTTGTCAGATGGAAGATGCTCCGAATAGGCCAGCACCTCGCTCTTTCGAACCATTACGCGGCTTAAGCGCACAGGATTGCGCAGTTCAAGCGCATCCGCACTGATGGCGCTTAGCTCCCCATATTCAACGCCCCAAGCCACGCGAAGCTCATAGACATGCCCAATCAGCAAATCGCTTAAAAAATTCATTCTATCATCCTCGCATCCATTCTCATACACAGGCATTATACAAAGAACCGTAAAATTTTTCAAGTGCCTTTCTTTTTGCTTCTGCGCAGGCCGCGGATGGAAAACCAGAGCACTTTACAGCACTGTGTCAGTGTGTTATGATTTCTGTTACTGCCGCCCTGCGTCGGCAGCTTTTAGCAAGAAAGGAAATCAAGTCAAATGAAAGAAATGATTCAGGCAGCGGAAAAACGCTGTCAGCAGCTCTTTGAACAGATTGATGAGATTGCGCTGGCAAACACCGAAAAGGTGCTGAACATCATGCAGAGCCATCAAGTGGCGGCTCGCCATTTTGCGCCCACCACCGGCTATGGCTATGACGATGTTGGCCGTGACACGCTTGAGCTGCTTTTTGCTGATTTGTTTGAGGCAGACGCCGCCATTGTGCGCCCGCAAATCGCTTCTGGCACGCATGCGCTTTCCATGTGCCTGTTCGGGCTGCTTCGTCCGGGCGACGAGCTGATGTACGCATCAGACGCACCCTATGACACGTTGGAGGAGGTCATTGGCGTGCGCGGTTGCCCGCCCGGCTCCTTGCGTGAGATGGGCGTAAGCTATGCGCAGGTACCGCTGAATGCGCAAGGAGAGCTGGATATTCCTGCAATTCGTGCCAAAATGAAGCCCTGCACGCGCGTGGTGGCCGTGCAGCGCAGCCGAGGCTATTCTTCGCGCCCTAGCCTGCCCCCGCAGGCGGTGAAGCCGCTTGCGGATATGCTACACCGCGAGTTTCCCACCGCCTGCCTCATGGTGGATAATTGCTATGGCGAATTCGTGTGCGAAAAAGAGCCCACGCAATTTGGCGCAGACGTCTGCGTTGGAAGCCTGATTAAAAACCCGGGGGGTGGATTGGCTCCCACGGGCGGCTATATCGTTGGCAGACAGGCATTGATTGATCGCGTGAGCTATCGGCTAACAGCCCCCGGCATCGGGCGTGAGGTTGGCAGCTACGCGGGCAGCTATCAGCCGTTTTATCAGGGGCTGTTTATCGCGCCGCATGTGGTGGCACAGGCCCTCAAAACAGCTACGCTTGCCGCTGCCATCTTTGATTCGCTCGGTATGAAAACCACTCCGGCGCTTGGCGAGGCGCGTACGGATATCATTCAGGCGCTGGAGCTTGGCACACCGGAACACTTGATTGCCTTTTGCGAGGGGATTCAGTTGGCTTCGCCAATCGACAGCATGGCTGTGCCGGAGCCTTGGGCGATGCCCGGCTACCAGCATCAGGTGATCATGGCGGCGGGCACGTTTGTGAGCGGCGCTTCCATTGAGCTTAGCGCGGACGCGCCCATGCGCGAGCCGTATACCGTATTTTTGCAGGGCGGGCTTACCTACAGCCACGGCAAGCTTGCGCTTGCGCGCACGCTTGCGCATATGCAAAAAAAAGGCTGCCTGTAAGCCTTTGAACAGGATCAGACGATTCTGTATCTTGTAGAGGAATCAAATTCACAAACGCTTCTTTCCCTCCCAGCCGCTACATATGCTGTTGCTGGGAGGGATTTTTTTGAACCGTCAAACCGAAGTAAGGAACATGAAGCTAAAAGAGGAACGCCTGCTTTTGAGCGAGCGCGAGCAGGCATGCCCGGAACTGATTGAGTATCCACCCGAGCGCGGCTTTGGCAGACGCTTGCTGCAAACCGACAAGCTCATTCGCAATCTGGCGGTCGTGGGCGGGCTGCTGCTGACCCTTGTCGCGGTGAAAAATGCGGACACGCCGCAATCGCAGAGCGTCTTTTCAGCGCTTCAGGACAGCGTACACATGGAATGGGATGAAAGCCTTGGCAAACTGAGCTTTGTTAACAGCTATCTGCCCGAAAGCCTGCAAGCCGTGTGGAGTGAGCGCGAAAGCGTTACGGTGCTCGCGCCCATGGTGGGCGAAACCGTACACGCTTGGAGCGAGGCAGAACCATATCTGGAGCTGCAAAGCGCCGTGACGGATGTGCGTGTAGCGGCGGATGGCGAAGTGATGAGCATTGCCCACGGCATGGGCGAGGAGCGAATCGTGCGCGTGCGCCACGATGACGAAACCGAATCCATTTATGGAAACCTGCTGGTTTGCTATGCGGAGGTGGGCGACCGCGTGTATGCGGGCGACATCATCGCGCGCGTTCCAGATGACGTGCCGCTTGCCTTTGAGCTGCGCCGGGATGGCCGCTCCATCAATCCCGAGGGGCTGCTGATGCCGCATAAGGAATGAGTGCGGGCACAATGAAGCTTTCCTTCCGCGTGCACCCCGCCGGATATTGGATGCTGGCGGCGGCGCTGTTCTTTGGACACGCGGAGCTGGTGCTGGCCGCGCTGCTCGCGCTTGCGTGGCACGAGGGCGCACACCTGTTGGCCATGGCGCTTTCGGGCGTGAAGCGCTGCCGGATTGAGCTTACTCCCTTTGGCGGCGTGGCAGACGCTGCGGACTTTGAACGCCTTTCGCCGGGCAAACAGGCATTCATTGCGCTGGCGGGCGTATGCATGAGCGCGCTTGGCGGGTTTGTGTGCATGCGCCTTCTGCCGCGCGAGCCGTTTTGGATCGCCTTTGGAAACACTCATTTTTCGCTGGCGCTGCTCAACGCGCTGCCCGTATGGCCGTTGGATGGCGCTCGTGCGCTGTATGCCGCCGCCGCGTGCTTTGGCGTGCAAACCGCGTTCAGGCGGGTCATGCGCTGGCTTGCCTATGCGTTTGCGGCTCTGCTTCTTGCGCTTGGGCTATACGGCGTATGGCACGGGCATATGAATGCCTCGCTGTTTTTGCTTGCGCCCTACCTGTGCTACGCGGCGCGCGAAAGCACGCTCGGGCTTGGGGTACGGCATATGCAACGGGCGCAGGACGCGCAGGGAAAGCTGAGCGTCCGCGTACCCGTGCTGCCCATACGCGCCATCGCCGCCGCAAAGGAGCCATCGGCGCTGGAGCTTACACGCCTCATGTCCCAAATGCCCTGTGAAAAGTATCATCTGCTGTGCATCATCAACACCGAAAGCGGAAAAATTGAAAATGTGCTTACAGAGCATGATCTGGCACGAAAGTTGTTCTCTCATACGTAATATTCAAGAATAACATGATTTGGATGATCATTTGAATAGACAAAGACGTCGAATTATGATACAATTCAAATAGTTACGAAAGTATTACGCAACGAACAAAGGGGGACGCTATTCCATGCCAAAGCACACCGCGAGGAATGTACGAAAGATAGCTGTCACCTTGCTGATGATTTTCTGCCTGCTAAGCCCAAGCCTTTGCACGGCCTTTGCCACTTCCCTTGAAACGGTACAGGTGCTGTCCGCACCGCTCACCACCCGCTCCAATGCCACAAACGGCATGGTACGGGTCTATCTTTCGTCCCTGGGTAACCCCGGCACGCTGAACCTGACGGTGGCCGGCAGCTACAGCATTAACGGAAATACCTCGCAAGCCCTGTCCAGCGGTAGTGCGTTGACGGTTGGCTTTAGCAGCTCCACGGGCGCGATCACGCTCACCCATAACGGCGTGAAAACCAATATGGGCACCTACTTTGCTTTACGCCGTCACAGCGCCACTGGCACAAACGGCATCAAGATCAGCCAAGCGAAGGAGAGCGGAAATCCCTACCCGGGCGATCTTTCTTTTCAAGCGGTCAAGCAGTCCGGCGGCGGGTATAAGCTGTATACGGTGGCGCATATCTATATTGAGAATTATCTATATGGCGTACTGCCCTATGAAATGGGCAACTCCACCAACATCGAGGCGCTCAAGGCGCAGGCAGTCGCTGCGCGCACCTATACCGTGCGCATGATGCAGAACCGCAGCTCTGGTTATTATGACGTGGTGGATACCACAAACGATCAGGTCTACAGGGGCACCCCCAGCGGAAATTCCAACTGTGTAACCGCCGTGGACGCGACCAAGGGCATTGTGCTCATGTATGGCTCCAATTACATTACCACCTATTATTCCGCAAGCAACGGCGGGCAAACGGAATCCCTCTCAAACGCGTGGGGGCAGAGCAACAACGGCTACCTCATTGTGAAGGATGACCCCTTTGATTATGCCAATCCAAGCTCCACCGTTAAAAAAACCACGGTTTCCGCCAATTTGACCAGCGGTTCCAACAACGCCGCTCTTCTTTCGTTGCTGAAAACAAAGGCGGTCAATGCGCTCAAGCAAAGCGGTTATGCCGCCACCACCGCCAATACAACGCTTCAAACGCTGAAGAGCGTTACGCCGCATACGCCCAAATTCGGTGCGCCAAGCCGTTTGTACACCAAAATGGATTTTACCATCCTCGCAAGCACCCTATCCTCCGGCGGTTCTAGCACAACCGCTACCGTGACGGTCACCTGCGATATTTTCAGCGAGCTGGAAGGCATGCTCTCCATGAGCATCCAATCCTCCAAAAATGAGCTGTGGAACGTTGGAAAAAACGGAACATCCTTTGTGCTTCAAGCGCGCCGATATGGCCACGGTTTGGGCATGAGCCAGCGCGGAGCGATGTACATGGCAAAGCTTGGCTATCGCTATGATGAAATTCTTGGTTTCTACTATACCGATTGCAAGCGTGTGCAGCACAGTTTTACCAATACCATTTTGAACGCAGGTTCCGGGGATACCATCACCAATGTGGAGGATCCTGCGGAAATTCCGCAGGAGGATGGCACGGCCTGCAAGGGCACCGTCAAGCTTGTAAACGCCAGCGCAACGCTCGCCATACGCACCAGCCGAGCCACGGATGCAAGCATCGTGGGCACAGCTGGCAACGGCGCGATGGTCAACGTTCTTACAAACGATGGCACATGGTGCTTCATCCAATATGGCAGTCTCAAGGGCTATGTGCCCACCAACGCGTTGCGCATCACGGGCACGCCCAACGGGCAGGAGGACGCGCCGAGCGTGATTTCCGGCTTTGCCACCGTGACCGCGAACGATTATGTGAACCTCCGCTCCGCAGGCAGCATGGATGCATCGGTGCTGAGCACCGCGCCAAAGGGCGCTATACTCACGGTGTTCAGTGTATCTGGCGCTTGGGCGCATGTGCAGTATTGCGCCACCACGGCCTACGTACACACCAATTTTCTCTCCATTTCGAGCAGTTACCCATCCGGCGTTGTATCCTCTGGCAGCGCAACGGCTACCGTGAGTGCGGAGGAAGGCATCAACGAGGTCAGCCTCCGCGCGTCCGCCTCCACAAACGCCGCCGTGATCCTATCCATCCCAGTAGGCGCAGAGGTTAGCGTGTCATCGGATGATGGCTCGTGGAGCGTGGTTGTATATCAAGGAACCAACGGCTATCTTCTTTCCGCAAACCTGTCCTACAGCGGCGAAAGCCTAGACCCCAACCAGCCCAATGAGGGTGGCGGAACGGACGGGGGCGGCACGGACGGGGGCGGCACAGAGCCGCCAGCACCCGGAACAGAGACGAAGGCAATTGTCACCACGGAGAGCGGCTCGCTCAACATGCGTGCTGAACCCAAGGCGGGCAGCCTAGTTGTAACGACCATTCCGCGCGGCACGGAGGTTTTGGTAACCTCTATCGGCGAGGCATGGTGCGGCGTGCGCTACAATGGCTATACCGGCTATGTGATGGCAAGCTTCCTCACCTATTCCGGGGATACCATAACGCCTCCGACAACACCTCCCGATCTGCCGCAGGGCGAAAATATCGCTCATGTGACCACCCAAAGCGGTTCGCTTAACCTGCGTGCAGAGCCACGCGCGGGTAGCCAAATTCTGCGCACCATTCCCCGCAATGCCACCGTAACGGTGCTCGCGCGGGGAGCGGAATGGTGCGGCGTAAGCTATGAAAACAACGTTGGCTATGTGATGAGCGCGTTTTTGACCTTTGATGCTACCAATGGCGAGGGCGAAAGCCCCGGTGAAGGCGATAGCTCCACAGAGCCAGGCCAGCCAACCGACCCGCCCGCCGGAAATGACCCGGACGAGCCCATCACCCCGGATACCGGCGGCGAAAATACGCTGTATGCCACCGTTACCACGGTATCCGGAGCGCTGAACCTGCGTATCAGCCCAATGCCCGGCAGTGATGTTCTGGCTAGAATTCCCAAGGGAACGACCGTCGTGATTGATGAAAAGCTCGCCGCATGGAGCAAAACAAGCTATGCAGGGCAAACGGGCTATGTGATGAACACCTTCCTCACCTTTCGGCAAGGAAAGCCGGAGGAGAGCGTAGGCGGCGATACGGCGGTTGTTACTACGGTGTCTGGATCGCTTAACCTGCGCGCGGAGCCAAGCGCAAATGCGGGCTTGCTCATGCGCATTCCCCAGCATGCAACCGTAAGTGTGCAGCAGCGTGGTGATAGCTGGTGCTATATAGGGTATGGCGGCACATACGGCTATGCGATGACCCGGTTTTTAACATTTAGCAGCATGAGCGCCGATTTTGCCGTACCGCTGCCTGACGACGCGGCGAAGAATGCTGACGATGGTACGGAAGAACCCGGCGGCGCGGCGGATACGCCTGCTGAGCCCACCAGCGCGCCAAGCGAACCGCCAGCCGTAGAAACCGCCTATGTTCATACCGAGTCCGGCTTGCTCAACCTGCGCGCTGAGCCGCAGGAAAACGGTCAGCTCCTTACAACCATTCCGCAAAACGCAGCAGTCACGCTGCTGGCGTATGGCGAAAGCTGGTGCGAGGTGCGTTACGACGCGCATACCGGCTATGCGATGACACGTTTCCTTCGCTTTGAGGCACCGGCGATCACCGAGCCGCCTACGCAGGAGAGCGACGAAACGGAGCAAGCGGAGACAGACCCAGCGGCAGCGTGGGTGCTCACGTCCTCAGGCTCGCTCAACCTGCGCCAAAGCCCGGATGGAAACGCGCAGGTGCTCGCCAACATTCCGCGCCTCGCGCAGGTGCTGTTGTTCAGTGAGAGCAACGGCTGGAGCTATTTGCAGTATCAGGGCACAAGCGGCTATGTAATGTCGAAGTTTCTAACGCGCGAAAACCCCAATAGCACGCAGACGCCAAGCGGCTCAAATGGCGAGCAGGGCGACGAAAAGCCCCCCATGCCCGCAAAGCCAGACAACGGCACGCAGGGGGATGTGAGTGAGGAGAGCGGCATCACGCTTGACGTTACCTTGCGTGCGCCGGATCAGGCGACCTTTGCGCTGGCAAAGCCCGCCGATGTGCAAACGGAGCAGCCGATTTGGCCGGAATGTGCGGAGCGCGGAGAGGCGCTTGCGCGTGTGCCGCGCGGTGAAAAAGTAGAAATCATTTTGATAGGCGATTTTTGGTGCCTCATACAATATCAGGACGTGCAGGCCTACTGCTTGCGCGATGCATTGAGCGTGATCAGCGAATGAACGAGAAATGGGCGAAACCGCATGAGCGTGTGGACGATTTGCAGCTTGGTGGGCTGCGCGTGCTACAAAACCCCAGCGCCTTTTGCTTTGGCATGGACGCCGTGCTCCTCGCGGATTTTGTGCGGCTGAGGCCGCGCGACCGCGTGGTGGATTTTGGCACTGGCACGGGGATACTGCCGCTGCTTTTGAGCCATAAGGAGCCGACCGCCACCTTTGACGCATTGGAAATTCAATCGGACATGGCAGACATGGCCGTTCGAAGCGTGCGTATGAACGGGTTGGAGGCGCGTGTGCGCGTACATGAGGCAGATTTGCGCAATGCGGCAGAGCTGCTTGGTCGCCTCAGCATGAGCGCGGCTGTCTGCAACCCGCCCTACGGAAAGCAAGGCGGTTGCATCGAAAGCGAAACAAAGGGCGTACTCATCGCTCGGCATGAAACGAATTGCGATATCGAGGATATTGCGCAAGCCTGCGCGGCAGTGCTGCGTCACCATGGCAGGCTTGCGATGGTCTTTCCCGCACAGCGGATGCTGGAGCTATGCGACGCCCTGCGCAAGGCGCGGCTTGAGCCAAAGCGCATGCGGATGGTCTGCTCCAAGCGTGACCGCCCTCCCTACATTTTGCTTGTGGAGGCGGTCAAGAATGCAAAGCCCGCGCTTCTATGGGAGCCGCCGCTGGTGGTTTACCATGCGGACGGCAGTGAAACGGAAGAAATCCATCGCATCTATCACCGCGCATGAAGGCGCTCTCGCCGCCAATAGCAAAGTACGCCTACATTCCATAGCAGCAGCGCTGCCTGACCCAATGCCTGCGCAAGGATGACGCCATACAGCCGATAGGACGGATTTGCCGTCAGCACATAGGTCAACGCGAGCGTAGCCGCAGAAATCGCCAGCGTTCCAATCATGGAACGCTGCTGTTGACCCAGCGCCGCAATCACGCCGCCGCTCATATGGCACAAGGCAAACAGCGCCGCTAGCGGCGCGCAGACGCGGAATAGCTCCGCAAGCTCCGCCATGCGGTATACTTGGATAGCCAAAACAGGAGCGGCAAGGTAGATCGCCGCGCCGCATAGACCAGCAACAGGCAGGCTAGAGCCAAAGCACATCAGCAAAAGCCTGCGCAGCTCATGCAGGTCATCCTCAGCTTTGGCAAGCCTTGGCAACGCAACCATCGAAAGCGCGCTTGTAAAGATGCAGGGCAGCATTAAAATGGGCATCACCATGCCGTTGAGCATGCCCAAGCGTGCGGTTGACTCGGCCATCGAAAGGCCAGTCGCTTGCAGCCGGAGCGGAATCATGATGGCTGTGAGGGAGCGGAGCAAGGTGTTGACCAGCCGCGTGAGCGTTGTTGGCAAAGCAAGCTCCAGCACAGGTCTGCGCCATGCGCGCCCCGCGCGGAGGTTTGCCAGCGGAACGCGCACCACAGCCAACACAAACACAAGTCCAAGCAGCTCCGCAAGCATCGTGGCGGCTACGGGGATGGCCGCTAGCCATGGCGCGGTCAGCTTGCGTAGCGCATACAAAAGCCCAAGCGATATCAGCAGCCGCGCCGCCTGCTCCAGCAGCTCTGAAAGCGCGGGCACGCGGCTTAGCTCCAAGCCATAGCAGTATCCGTTGAACGATGCGGAATAGCCGAGAATCAAAATACACGGCGCAGTGAACCAAAGCGAGGGCAGCACGCGCACATCGCCCATCCAGCGCGCTACGAAAGGCGATAGCAGCAGCAGCGCCGGAATCAGCGCCGCGGAGGCGATCCGCACAAGCGTTATGCCCGCCAGCAGCGGCTTTTGCTTATCGTGCGCCGCCGCCTTCGCCGTTATGCGGCTGATGGCGAAGGGAAGCCCGGAGGTGAGCGGGGCAATCGCCAGCATATGCACGCCCTGCGCAAGCTCCGCAATGCCCATGACCTCCGCCCCCAGCAAGCGCGATAAAAGCACCCGAAGCACAAGCCCGAGTGCGCGCACCACGGCATTCACCGCTGTTAAAAAGATGGTCTGCCGTTTTGCCGTCATTACCGCCTCGCCTCCATGAGGGAAGGTATGACGGGCTGAACGGAAGTATTAACACAACATTTTGATTGACACGGCGCAATGCGGCGCGGTATGATGACAGGAACATAGAAGGGCGTGAGCACGATGAGCCAATGGGATAAATGGGATGTTCGCTTTATGAAAATGGCCTACCTGATTTCGGAATGGACAAGCTGCTATGTGGAGGGCCGCAGCATAGGCGCTGTGATTGTCAAGGACAAACGCATCATGACGACGGGTTACAACGGCGCGCCCGCAGGGCTTAAAACCTGCAAGGAACGCGGCGAATGCATGCGCCGCAGGCTCAACATCGAATCCGGCACGCGCGCGGAGGTCTGCTATGCCATTCACGCGGAGCAAAACGCCATTTTGCAGGCTGCGAAGCTTGGCATTTCCATTGATGGCGCGACGCTTTACTGCACGCATCAGCCTTGCTCAGTCTGCGCAAAGATGATTGTGAATGTGGGCATCCGGCGCGTCATCTATCAGCAGGGCTATCCGGATCGCTTTTCGCTGGAAATCTTCGAGGAGGCGGGCGTGAGGCTGGAGCAGTTTGAGGAACCGGCGCTATAGTGCCTGCCCTTGTTCCTTTTTGTCCTCGCCCACGCATTGCCCACGCAGATGATTGATGGTGCGCTCCAGCGCGTTTTTGCTGTTGCCCCAAGGCTTATCGTGATTGCGGTAATCGAATTTGAGGGTAAACCATTCCAAATCGTGCTCGTCCTGCGTCAGCGTGCGCTGCAACAGCGTCAGGAGCGAGGCCGCAAACGCTTGCTGCTTTTGCGCGCTTAGGTGCTCCTTGGCGGCTTGGAGCAGTGCGGCGGAGTGGGGGATGCATACGCCGTTGGAGCGTTCCCACCGCTCCCGGAAGGCCGTATCTGTTTTCCATAGGTGCAAAAAGGTGTAAACGTAGCGAGTCATATGCTCGTCCACCGCCTCACAAATTACACAGGTCTGCGTAAGCGCGTGAAGCTGCGCGATCAGCGCATCCGCGTTGTAGGCTTTTGGCGCGAACAGCCCGCGCCTTTGTTGAGCAGCGGGGGTCGAGCGTGCGATACGCTCCAGCTTTTGGAGCAGCTCCTTGCTGTGCGAATCCACCAGCAGCGCGTGTCCGAGCCTGTTTTGAAGCAAAAAAAGCTGATTGTGATGCTTGGCACAGATGCCCTTTTCATTCACACGGATGCGTGCATCCGGCTCCATCACGCTGCCGCCTAGGCTGCGCTCCACTTCCGCTGTTTCACATTTGTGATGGAGCGCACAAAGTGGACAGCCGCCATTTTGCTCCATGGCCTCCCACACGGGAATGGTTTCCAGATGATATTGCATATTCGCCCTCCGTCCAGTATAATAGCATTATTGCTCATGGTAGCAGAACCGCGTTCAAAGCGCAACCGTTCATATCCCTTTTTGCATCGGCATATGGTTTGATATGCGGGAGGGGATTGAGATGGACAAGAACACGCGTATATACCCCAAGGAGCGCGCTTGGGGAAAATTGGTCAGCTACCTGTTGTTGTTTTTATCCGCAGTGGTGATTTTATCCGGTCTGCTGTGGCAGGGTGGCGGCGAGGTGCTTGAGATACAAGTAACGCCTACCCAAACCCCGATTCCCACGGATGCGGCCTTCGATGAAACGCCGGACAGCCGGGAGATCGCGTTGCCTTCCTCCACTTGGTACGCGTTGCAGCTTGGCGCTTTTGAAACCGAACGGGCTGCAAAGGAGCTTGCCGATCAGTTTATCAGCAGGGGAGCGGCGGGCTACGTATGGCATGATGGGCGCTACCGCACGCTCGCGGCGGTTTACCCCACACGGGAGGATGCGCAGGCCGTGCGCAGGCAGTTAAGCGAGCAGCATACGGTGGAAACCTATCTTTATCAGATTGATCTATCCGCACTTCGCGTGCGCATGAGCGGGGCAAAGGGTCAGTTGGATATTTTGCAGGCCGCTTTCCTGCACGCAAATGATCTGGTGACGCGGTTGCAGACGCTGGGCGTATCGCTTGATCGGCGTGAAATGAGCAATGCCGAGGCCGTTGAGGTGCTGCAAAGCCTACGCGCGCAGACCGAAACGGTAACGCTGCGCCTCATGCAGCGCTTCCCTACGCCAAGGCATCAGACGGTGCAGGGCTTAACGGACTGCTTTGAGGCGTATGCGGCATTTTGCAACGGGCTAAGCGCGGAGGAAAGCGCCGTTGCGCTTGCAATGCTTGTCAAGCAGCAAACCCTGAACGCGCTGAACCTTTTGAAGACCGTATACGATGGAATTGGAAATACATAGGAGGTTGATCCTTGTGATCATTCAGGAGATAATCCCGATTTTGGACGCAAAGGTGCTCTGCGGAAACGATGACATGCTCAATCAGGAAGTATGCTCCGCCTGCGGAAGCGATCTCATGAGCGATGTGCTTGCCTTTGTGAAGGATAAGAGCGTGCTCATCACCGGACTTACCAATGTACACGTGATGCGTACAGCGGAAATGCTGGATATTCATTGCATCATCTTCGCGCGCGGCAAAATTCCCACCGATGATATTCTGGATGAGGCTCGCGAGCTTGGCATTGTCGTACTGGCCACCGAGCATACCAGCTATACCACCTGCGGCCTTCTCTATGAGGCTGGCATCCGAGGTACGAATGAGCGGAGCGGGCATTGAGCGCTTCAGAGAGGGTTAATCCACCATGCAGGGAAATCATTTGATTGATACCTATGATGTACACGCCGGGGAGTTTCAAACGGCTGGCGATGCTTCCGCCACCATTAAGCGCAAGCTCAAGCAGCTTGGCGTGGACAGCAATATTCTGCGCCGCATTGCTGTTGCCAGCTATGAGGCGGAGCTAAACCTGATCATTCACAGCCACGGCGGCCAGCTAACCTTGGAAATGACCCCTGAGGAGATCCATCTGATCTCCGCGGATGTGGGGCCAGGCATTGCCGATATCAAAAAGGCTCTACTGGAGGGCTTTTCCACCGCTAGCGAGGAAGCGCGCGACCTCGGCTTTGGCGCAGGCATGGGTCTGCCCAATATGAAGCGCAATGCGGATCAGTTTGGGATTACCAGCGAGCTCGGCAAGGGCACGCGAATACAGATGGGGTTCAGGCTGAAATGACACTCAGTTTCAATAACCGCCTGAACGCTTTCCTTGGGAGGCGTTTCTGATGAACGAGAGAAGATACCATTCCGTGCGGCTAGACAAGGATAAATGCAAAGGGTGTACAAACTGCCTTAAGCGCTGCCCTACGGAGGCCATTCGCGTGCGCGGTGGGCGCGCGCATATCATTGACGAGCGCTGTATCGATTGCGGCGAGTGCATTCGCGTATGTGATTACCACGCAAAATACGCCCAGACCGATCCGCTTGCAAGCATCAATCAGTTCAAGTATAAAATCGCGCTCCCCGCACCCTCGCTCTATGGGCAGTTTAAGCATTTGGTCAGCCCCTCGCAGGTGCTGGAGGGGTTGTTAAAAATGGGCTTTGACGATGTGTTTGAGGTAGCCGAGGGCGCGGATATTGTAACCCGGGCGATCCGCGAGCGCATGCGAAATATGACAAGGGATCAATATCCCGTTATTTCCTCCGCGTGCCCGGCCATTGTGCGGCTGATTCGCGTGCGCTTTCCGGAGCTGATCCCGCACATCGTGGATGTGCGCCAGCCCATGGAGGTGGCGGCGATGGTTGCCAAGCGCGAGTTCTGCAAAAAGAACGATGTGCCGCAGGAGGAGGTCGGATGCTTTTTTATTACGCCCTGCGCCGCCAAGATGACGGCGATCCGAAGCCCCATCGGCCATGAAACCTCCGCCGTTGACGGCGCGATTTCAATGCTGGAAATCTATGGCCTGCTGGCCAGCCATATCAAGAATTACACGGTGGATACAAAGCTCGCGCGCGCTACCTCCTATGGCGTAGGCTGGGCAAACAGCGGAGGCGAGACAAGGGCCGTTTGCCCGGAGCACAGCATGGCGGTGGATGGCATTGAAAACGTCATTCGCGTGCTGGAGGAAATTGAAAACAACAAGCTTCAGGATTTGATGTTCTTTGAGGGCGCGGCCTGTACAGGCGGCTGCGTGGGCGGCCCATTGACGTTTGAAAACAGCTATGTGGCGCGCGGCGCGGTACGCACGCTCATGCGCGGCTGTGATATTACTCATCCGGACGACCGGATACAGGCCTCGTACCTTACCAAATACAAGCTCTATACGGATCGGCAGATTTCGCCCAACAGCGTAATGCGCTTGGATGATGATATTGTGGAGGCCATGCGCAAGATGGAGCAGATGGAAGTCATTGTGCGAAGCCTTCCGGGCTATGACTGCGGCAGCTGCGGCAGCCCCACCTGCCGCACCTTTGCGGAGGATATCGTTCGCGGCTACTGCAATAAGATGGATTGTATCCATATTTTGAAGGATCAGCTCAAGATCATGGCGCAGAAGATGGTTGAGCTTGCAAAAACCACGAGGGAGTAGTGAAAGCATGATGAAGGTATCGGAGCTTGAGGCATTGCTTGGCGCAAAACGCCTCACGGAGGGCGCGGATTTGGAAATCACCTGCGGGTATGCCTGCGATCTTTTAAGCTGGGTGCTGGCACACGGCAGGCAAGGCATGGCTTGGTGTACCGTGCAGACGCATGTCAACGTGATTGCCGTGGCGGTGCTGATGGAAATGGCCTGCGTGATCTTGGTGGAGGGTGTGCAGCCGGAGGAATCCACCCTGAAAAAGGCACGTGAAGAAAGCCTGCCGATTTTGTGTACGGAAAAGACATCCTATGAGGTTTGCGGCCTGATGGCGAATGCGGGTGTGCTGCCGCCGCTAGAATAATATGCAAGCCTACTGTGATCTTCATCTACACAGCTGCCTTTCACCCTGCGGCGATGACGAGATGACGCCGTGGAACATGGTGGGCATGGCAGCTGTGAACGGCCTTCAAGTGATCGCTATTACGGATCACAACTGTGCGCTCAACGCGCCAGATGCGCTTGCTGCCGGTGCGCAATACGGTGTGCAGGTGATTCCCGGTATGGAGATAACCAGCCGGGAGGAAGTGCATATGCTGGCCTATTTTCCCACGCTTACGGACGCGATGGCCGCGAGCGAGGCGCTTTATGCGCATCTACCCGAGGTACACAACAATCCGCAGCTCTTTGGCAACCAGCTCATCATGCGTGACGGGGATACCCCGAGCGGAACGGTGGAAAAGCTGCTCATTGCCGCAACCGATCTTACGGTGGATGAGGTCTGCGCGTTTGTGAAGGCGTACCATGGCATTCCCATACCCGCGCATATCAACCGTGGCAATAACGGCATGATCGGCGCGCTGGGTCTGATGCCCTTTTTGCCCGAATACCCCATCGTGGAGGTATATGCGGGTGTGGCTTGCCCACCGTATGCGACCAAGGGACGCTTTCAGCTCCATTCCAGCGATGCGCACCGCTTGGAGGATATGCAAGGGCGTGTTTTTGCGTTGGAGGTAAAGGAACCAACGGCGGAGCAGGTCTTTGCGCTCCTTAAAAGCAAATGTGACGCCACTGCATAGCTACAGACGCAACGCCCCCTCCGTTGGTGAAAGAAAAACAAGCAAGAACCCGCATGTCATATTTGTGTGCTTTTTTCACATTTCCCACTTTCTTTTTGCTTCGGTTTCTGATACAATATAAATTGAGTGATATGTGGTTCATATGCGTCATGCGTCGTTTTTGGGAGAATTGTCATTAACGTAGAAATAACTTCGATCAAACGCTTGATGCTAAAATATTATGAAGAACAAGGGGGATTCATATGGCTAGCTATGAAACCAAGAATATCCGAAACGTTGCTCTCATGGGACATGGCAGCGAGGGCAAAACCACGCTGATGGAGGCGCTGCTCTTCGCTGCCGGAGTTACCGATCGCCAAGGCCGGGTTGAGGACGGGAACACCATTACCGACTTCGAAGCCGAGGAAATCAGAAGAAAAATTTCCATTAGCGCCGCCATCGCGCCAATCGACTGGAATCAGAAGATGATTAACGTCATCGATGTGCCCGGCTACTTTGATTTTATCGGCGAGATGATGGGACCCCTGCGCGTGGTTGAAACCGCCGCCATTCTGGTGAGCGCCGTAAGCGGCATCGCCGTGGGTACGGAAAAAGCATGGCACTTTGCCTCAAAGAACAATGTGGGCAAGATGTTCATCGTCAATCAAATGGATCGCGACCATGCAAACTTTATGAAGGTGGAAGCGGCGCTTCGCGAACAGTTTGGCAACAGCGTTGTTCCTATCATGCTGCCGCTTGGCAATGGCGCTGAATTCCGTGGCGTAGTCAACGTGCTTGAAAACAAGGCCTACGAGCGCATCAATAAGGGCAACCCCAAGGAAGTGCCCGTACCCGCCGATATGGCTGATGATATCGCGATTGCGCTCGAGCAGATCACCGAGGCGGCCGCCATGTCCGATGACGAGCTGACCATGAAGTATTTGGAAGAGGGCACACTCACACAGGAGGAAATTCTGGAGGGCTTTAAAACGGGTATGTTCACCGGTCAGATTGCGCCCGTTGTGCCTTGCTCTGCGCTCACCGGCATTGGCGTGGCAAAGCTGCTGGATGTCATGGCGGATTTCCTACCATCGCCAAAGCGCGCTGTCTATCAAGGCATTAACCCCAAAACGCAAGCTCAGGAAACCCGCGCCTGCAAGAGCACGGAGCCTTTCAGCGCTTTTGTATACAAAACGATTGCCGACCCGTTTGTGGGCAAGCTTTCGCTGTTCAAGGTGATGAGCGGCACGCTCAACGGCAACGGCAGCGTCTATAACGTCAATCAGGATAAACCCGAGAAGAGCGCGGGCATCTATGTGCTGCGCGGCAAAAAGCAGATTACCACCCAGCAATTGAGCGCAGGCGACATGGGCGCGCTGAGCAAGCTACAGTTCACCAATACGGGCGATACCCTGTGCGACCTTGCAAGCCCCATCCAGTATCCGCCCATTGAGTATCCCGCCCCCTGCATCAGCAAAGCCGTCTTTGCCAGCAAGCAGGGTGAAGAAGATAAGGTCTTCAGCGGTTTGGCTCGCCTCATGGAGGAAGATCCCTCCATCAAGATTGAGAAAAATGCCGAGACGGGCGAAACGCTGATCTCCGGTCAGGGCGAATTGCATCTGGATGTGATCCGCGCGAAGCTCGCCAACAAGTTTGGTGCGCAGGCCAACTTGCAGGATCCGCGCATCCCGTACCGCGAGACGATCAAAAAGACCGTCAAGGTGCAGGGTCGCCACAAGAAACAGTCCGGTGGACACGGTCAGTTTGGCGATGTGTGGATCGAATTTTCGCCTGTGCATGATACGGGCGTTGTGTTCGAATTTGAAGACGCGGTTGTTGGCGGCGTGGTTCCTCGCAACTTTATTCCCTCGGTGGAAAAGGGTTTGCGCGAAAATATCGGGCGCGGCGTTTTGGCTGGCTATCCGATGGTAGGCTTGCACGCAAAGCTGTACGACGGCAGCTATCACCCTGTGGATTCCTCGGAAATGGCGTTTAAGACCGCCGCGCGCATCGCATACAAGAAGGGCTGCTTAGAGGCTGGCCCCACGCTGCTTGAGCCAATCATGCACGTGGAGGTTTTTGTACCCGATGAATACATGGGCGATATCATGGGCGATATGAACAAGCGCCGCGGTCGCATTATGGGCATGAATCAAGTGGATGGCATGCAGCAGCTGTCAGCCGAGGCTCCCATGGCGGAAATGTTCAAGTACGCCACGGAGCTGCGCTCGATGACGCAGGCGCGCGGTTCCTTCTCCATGACCTTTGAACGCTATGAGGAGGCTCCGCCTCTTGTGGCGCAAAAGATCATCGATGGCGCGAAGAAGGACGAGGACGAAGAGGAATAAGCCAATTTCAAAAACCCTTCGGGGGGTTGTTGCACGGCACGCAATCAGCATGCGGGGAGGGGAATTTCCTCCCCCGCATCCGCGGCCGTGCGACAGCCTCTCGTTATGCTTAATTTTAAGCCGCGCGTACAGCGGCTCAAGGAGCGAACCGTATGATCACAACGGTCTGCATGAATCCCACCTTCGATAAGACGGCAAGCATTTCCAGCCTGAAAATCGGCGAGGTCAACCGGCTCAAGGATGTGCGCGTGGATATTGGCGGCAAGGGAATCAACGTCGCCATCACGCTAAAGCGCCTCGGGGTGGATGTCGTGTGCGTGGGCTGCCTTGGCGAAACGGATGAGACGAATTTTACGCATCTGATTGCAAAGGAAAACGTACCCTTTGGCTATCTGCTGGTGCCGGGGGATGTGCGCACGAACTTAAAGCTACTGGATGAGACACAAAAGACCGTTACCGAGTTTAACGAGCCAGGCTTTGCGCTGGATAGCTCCCAGCAGGAAGAATTTCTAACGTTGCTTTCCCAAACGGCGGCGCAGAGCAGCTATGTGGTTTTGAGTGGCAGGCTGCCCATGAACTGCCCGGATACCATGTATCAGCGCTGCATGCAGACCTTAAGCGGAAAAAAATGCGTGCTGGATTCCGCAGGTGCTCCGCTGCTGAACGCCATTAAAGAAAAGCCGTTTTTGGTAAAGCCCAACCTACCTGAAATGGAAGCGATCATGAAAAAGGAGCTGCGCACGCTGCGCGCCGTGCGGGACGCGGCTCTTTTGCTGGTGGATTACGGCGCGCAAAACGTGATTGTCTCTATGGGAAAATATGGTGCGGTGCTCGTAAGCGGCACATCCACGCTTTTTGCGCCTGCCTTGCAGGTGGAAGCGCGTTCCACTGTCGGCGCAGGCGACGCGATGATCGGAGGCGTGCTGATGGGGCTTGAACGCGGCGAAACGCTACAGGAAAGTTTTCGCTACGGCGTTGCGGCGGGTGCGGCGAGCGTGATGACGGACGGCACGCAGTTATTGCGCAAAAGGGACTTTGCAGAGCTGATCGGCAAGGTAACCGTACAGGAAGTATGAAAAACGAAACCGAACGTGAGTTTATTCGCTGCGGACGCCGCCGCCAGTGCATGCTCGCTGATGAGCTGATCAAGCTGCGTCCGCGTGAATACGACGCGATTGTAAAACAGCTTGGAAATGGCAAATCGTTCGTATTTGATATTGTAGATGTCAGGCTCTCCAAAACCATCGGGGAAATCGCCCTGCGCGTGGGGGAAAGCGCAAGCTTGTTTTATTTAGGCCATGTTGGCTATCATATTGATGCACCCTTTCGCGGCAGGCATGCCGCGTTGCATGCCTGCCGCCTTTGCCTGCCCATTTTTCGGGCGCTGGGCATGCGCTCCTTCGTGATAACCACGGACGAGGACAATGCCGCCAGCATTCGCACCTGTGAGCAGCTCGGCTGCGTGCTGGAAAGTACCGTAGCTGTGCCGTTATGGTGCCGCGAGGAGTTTCAAATCAGCGCCCGAAAACGGCGCTATGTCTGCGAAATTCCCGATGGCTGAACGAAACATGCGGTGAAAATGCGGTTATGGCTTTTCTTTTTGCATAAGATAGGGTAAAATATGATGGGATGTTTTGGAGAGGTGGTGCTTGTTTGGACGAGGAGATTCTGGGCTGCCGCATCTTTTACCGCTATGAGCAGCGCAGAGACGCGCAGGAGCCAACCATTTTGCTCCTGCACGGCTGGGGGTGCGACAACTCCATCTTTTCCTTTATTGAAAGCGGGCTGAGCGCTTCGGCTTCGGTGTTGACGCTGGATTTTCCCGGGCACGGCAAGAGCGATGAGCCGCCCCAAGCATGGGGCGTGCCGCAGTATGCGGAGCAGGTGATGGCGCTGCTTGAAAAGCTTGGCATCAAAAAGGTGCGCATAATCGCGCATTCCTTTGGCGGGCGCGTCGCAATCTATATAGCGTCGCAAAACCCCGCGCTTGTTGATAAGCTAGTGATTACGGGAGGAGCGGGCATTCGCGGCCCCGTGCCTCAGAGCCAGCAAAAACGCCAGCGCCGCTATAAGCGCTACAGTGCGGCACTGGCTGCGCTTGCTGGGATCAAGCCCCTTGCGCCGGCGGTGGAGGCTTGGCAGGCGGCGCTTCGCAACCGTTTTGGCTCGCCGGATTATATCAAGCTGAGCGAGAACATGCGCAAGAGCTTTGTCAAAATCATCTCGCAGAACTTGTTTCCAATGCTCCGGCAGATCACCGCGCCGACCTTGCTCATCTGGGGCAGCGCCGATACGGAAACCCCGCTGTGGATGGGTCAGCAAATGGAACAGGAAATCCCGGATGCAGGGCTTGTGATTTTTGAAGGACGCTCACATTTTGCCTTTATTGAGGAATGGCAACGCTTTTTGCTGATTGTGAAGGCGTTCTTTAAGGAAGAGGAGGGGAAATGAGCATGCTGCTTTGGCAACCATGGCTGATTGCCGTGCTGCTCCCCGTGCTGTGTTCCCTTTTTGCCGCGCATGGGCTTTTGCACTATTTTCAATTGGAGAGCTATCAGTTTCCCGGCTATTTTCGCACGCTGCTTCGCAACCGCGTTCACAGCTTTCTGCCCGGCCTATGCACGTCGGTTGCCTGCGTGGGACTGATGTACCTGCTGGATTTGCTCATGCGCTGGCAGGAGCGCAATCCCGGATCGCTGCTGGCGTCGCTAGGCGGCTTCCTGCTCCTTGCGCTTTCCGGCTTCATCGGCTATGGCATCTCGCGCACCCTTTCGGAAAAAAAATCCAAAAAGAAGTTTGCTTTTACGGGACGCGTCAAGCGTCTTTATGTTGTTTTCTTTTTGGTCATGCTCGGCTGCTCCCTTGCAGTTTGCGCAATGTCGCCGCTTGCGGTTCTTCCCGCGCTCTGGCCGCTGCTGCTGCCGTTTGTGGTTGCGCTCTCCGGCCTTTTTGCATGGCCGATTGAGAAGCTGATCAGCGAGTTATACTTTCGGGACGCACGGCGCAAGCTGCTTGCCAATCCCAACCTGACGCGCATTGGCATTACGGGCAGCTATGGCAAAACCTCCGTCAAGCATATTCTGGGCACTATTTTGAGCGAAAAGCATCCAACGCTCATTACGCCCGCAAGCTATAACACGCCCATGGGCGTCACACGCACCATTCGCGAAAAGCTGAACCCGTCTCACCAGATTTTTGTTGGGGAGATGGGCGCGCGCCATGTGGGCGATATTCGGGAGATGTGCCGGCTTGTGCGCCCGACCATCGGCATCATCACATCGGTTGGGCCGCAGCATCTGGAGACCTTCAAAACGGTCGAGCGCGTGGCAAGCACGAAATATGAGCTGATTGAGGCGCTCCCGCAGAAGGATTCGCATAGCTATTTCTACGATGACGGCAGCTTTTGCCTACAGATGTGGCAAAAAACAACCAAGCCAAAAACCCTCTGCGGCACAAACCCCGAAACGGCGGATTGCTGGTACGATGACGTGCGCGTTTCCGCAGAGGGCAGCACCTTCATGCTGCATTTGCGGGATCGCGGCAGCATTGAGTGCCATACGCGATTGCTGGGCGAACATAACATCCACAACATTGTGCTAGCAGCCGCCGTGGCGAGTGATTTGCACATGTCCCTCAAGCAGATTTCCCATGGCATTGAAAAGCTGCAACCCATCCGCCATCGGCTGGAGCTTTTGCATAGCGCAGGCGGCTTTACCATCATCAACGATGCCTTCAACTCCAATCCTGTGGGCGCGAAAGCAGCCTTGCAGGTGTTGAGCGGCTTCCCGAAGCGGCGTATCATCATCACGCCCGGCATGGTGGAGCTGGGGCGCGAGGAAGCGGAGTACAACCGCGCTTTTGGTCGCACGATGGCCGCTTGCGTGGACATTGCCATCATCGTGGGCAAGGGTCGTGCCGCGCCCATCATCGAAGGGTTACGGGAGGCGGGATTCCCGCAGGAAAGCATCCACCGTGTAGACAGTCTGGATGAATCCACAGCGCTGCTGCACACGCTGGTTCTTCCGACAGATACCGTGCTCTATGAAAACGATTTGCCAGATCATTATCAGGAAGCTTAAAGCAGTTGGAGGTTATCAAGATGAACAAAATACAGCTTGGAGTGGTTTTTGGCAGCAGAAGCTGCGAGCATGAGGTATCCATCATCAGCGCGATACAGCTCATGCGCGCGGTGGATCGCCAAATCTATGATGTCATCCCTGTGTACATCAGCAAAAAAGGCGAATGGTTCACGGGCGACCCACTGTTGGAAATATCCAGCTATACGCCTCTTGATGAAAACCGCAAGGGAATTGTGCGCGTAAACTTGGATGTGACCGCTGGTTCGGGCGCTTTGATGGCTGTGGAGCACGGCAAGGGTCTCTTCGGCAAGGAGCGGCAGGTAGTGGTTGCGCGGTTGGACTGTGTGATTCCCGTGCTGCACGGCATGCACGGCGAGGATGGCACGTTGCAGGGTCTATTCGAAATTTGCAACATTCCCTATGCAAGCTCCGGCGTAGGCGCTTCTGCCATGGGAATGGATAAGGTATACATGAAGCAATTTTTCCGCGGCTGCGGCTTCCCGGTGCTGCCGAGCTGCTGGTTTTTGCGCAGTGCTTGGCAAAAAAATCGGGAGGAGGTTTTTCGCAAGGTAGAGGCGGAGCTTCCCTATCCCGTGTTTGTAAAGCCCGCGTCCCTTGGCTCCTCCATTGGCGTAACCAAGGCGGAAGATCGCGAGAAGCTGATAGAAGCGCTGGAGCTTGCCTTCGAGTTTGACCGCAAGGTGCTGGTGGAGCAGGGGATCAACGATCCGATTGAGCTGAACTGCGCGGTGCTTGGGTACAATGGCAAAGCGAAGGCCAGCGAGATCGAAATGCCACTTTCAGGCGGAGATCTGCTCACGTTTATGGATAAGTATGGCAACAACTCCACCAAGGGCATGGCATCGCTCAAGCGGGTTTTGCCCGCGCCCATCGAGCCTGAGCTTCGCGACCGCATTCAAACGCTGGCGATTGATATCTTTCATGCCATGGATTGCAAGGGCGTTGTGCGCATCGATTTTATGTTTGATGCGGCGTCGGAATCGCTTGTGATTACAGAAATCAATACCATTCCCGGCTCCATGGCGTTTTACCTGTGGGAGCCATGCGGCGTTTCCTATAGCATGCTGGTGGATGAGCTTGTGCAGTATGCCATGGAGGCACAGCAGGATAAGGATAACAACAATTTTGCCTATACCTCCGATATTTTGAACAACATCAGCCTTGGCGGCAAGGCTGGCGCAAAAACAGGCTTGAAAAATTCGTAAGCACAAAGGAGCAATATGGTCGAATTATCGCAAATAAAAACGCCGGCGGATATCCGGGGCTTGAACTTGGAGGAATGTGAAGACTTGGCGGATGATATCCGCACCAAGATCATCCGCACGGTATCACAAAACGGCGGACACCTATCCTCCAACTTAGGCGTGGTGGAGCTTACGCTTGCACTGCATCGCGTGTTTCACACACCGCAGGATCAGCTGGTTTTTGACGTTGGTCACCAAACCTATGCGCACAAACTGCTGACCGGGCGGTATGACCAATTTGATACACTGCGCACCTATGGCGGCATTTCAGGCTTTCCAATGCGCGCTGAAAGCGAGTACGATTGTTTTGAGGCGGGTCACGCGTCCACATCGATATCCGCAGCGCTTGGCCTTGCGCGGGCGCGCGACGCGCTGGGGCAGAAGCATCATGTGGTGGCTGTGGTAGGCGATGGCGCGTTAACAGGCGGCATGTGCTACGAGGCGCTGAATGACTGCGGGAACACCAAAACGCGGTTGATTGTGATCCTTAACGATAATGAGATGTCCATCGCAAAAAACGTCGGCGCGCTCAGCAACTATCTTTCCACCTTGCGCTCAAGCGCGGGCTGGGTATCCACCAAGAACCGCGTCAAATCCCGGCTGAATAGAATTCCAGTGATTGGCGCGCCGCTCTATGGTGTGGTGCATACTGCCAAGCGGATCATCAAAAGCGCCTTCATGGATGAAAGCTTCTTTTCTTCGCTAGGCTTTCGCTATTTGGGTCCAATCAACGGGAATGATTTGACTGCGCTGGAAAACATCCTCGAGCGTGCAAAGAGCCTTGAGGAACCGGTGGTCATCCACTGCATCACCAAAAAAGGCTATGGGTATAACCGCGCGGAGCGAAAACCCGAGGAATTTCACGGCACGCCGCCCTTTTTCATTGAAAATGGGGAGCTGCTGACTTCCAGCTGCCGTCCAAACGGCGAAGTCGCCTGCACGGAGCTGATCGCAATGGCAGAGGAACGGCCAGAAATCCGCGTGATCACCGCCGCCATGACGATGGGTACCGTTACGAACCTTTTTCAAAGCGCCTATCCCGACCGTTTTTTTGATGTGGGCATTGCGGAAGAGCATGCCGTTACCATGTGTGCCGGGCTTGCCTCCGGCGGACTTAGACCGTTCTTCTTCGTATATTCCACATTTTTGCAGCGCGGATATGATCAGGTGCTCCATGACGTATGCCTGCAAGACCTGCCCGTGGTGTTGATGATTGACCGCGCGGGGATTTCCAATGAAGATGGCAAATCCCATCAAGGGCTGTTCGATATCGCATACCTGCGCCATATTCCTCACATGACGCTGCTCTCCCCGGCGAGCGGCGCAGAACTTGCGCTCATGGTGCGAGCCGCCTATGAATTGTGCGCGCCCTGCGCGATCCGCTATCCCAAGAACGCGTCAAAGCTGCCGGATGACTTTGAAATCACGAGCTTTCAGGTGGGAAAATGGCTGACGCTGCGCGAGGGCGCAGACGCCATTGCCATTGCCACAGGCACCATGACGGCGGCGGCGCTGCACGTGGCGGAGCGTTTGGCGCAAGAGGGACGCACGCTTTGCGTGATCAACGCGTCCACAATGAAGCCGCTGGACGAGAACTGCTTGAACGCGGTCTTTGCACGGAAGCTTCCAATCTTTACGCTGGAGGAGCATGCATACCTTGGCGGCTTTGCCAGCGCTGTGCTGGAATACGCGGCAATTGTAGGCGCAAGGCCGGAAATTCGTCCCTTCGCCGTGCAGGATGCGTTTGTGCCGCATGGCGATCACCAGCATCTGCTCAAGGATGTTGGGCTGGATGACGATAGCCTTTTTGACGCCATGCTTGCGCACCTGCAAAAGGAGAAGAATGATGAGCGATAAGCTGCGCGTTGATCTTGCGTTGGTACGTCAGGGGCTAGCTCCGAGCCGCGAGCGCGCACAGGCGCTCATCATGGCTGGACAGGTATATATGCGTGAGGTGAAGGTATTGAAGCCCTCCGAGCAGGTGATGCCGGAGGAGGAGCTTACGCTAAAGGGGCACGCGCACCCCTTTGTAGGGCGCGGCGCACTGAAGCTGGATAAGGCGCTCCACGTTTTTCATGCGAACGTGACCGGCATAACCGCTATGGATATCGGCGCAGCTACGGGCGGCTTTACCGATGTGCTGTTGCAAAATGGCGCAAAGCATGTCTACGCCATCGATGTGGGCTACGGACAGCTGGATTGGAAAATCCGCAATGATGAACGCGTCACGGTGCTTGAACGCACCAATGCGCGCTATTTGACCCATGAACAAATTCCCTGCAAACCAGACCTGACCGTGATGGATGTCTCCTTTATCTCCGTCAAGCTGATTTTGCCGGTTGCGGCGGAGCTGATGGCACATCAGGGGCGCTTTTACATTCTCATTAAGCCGCAGTTTGAGGCAGGGCGGGAGCATGTGGGCAAAAAGGGTGTCGTGCGTGATCCAGCGGTGCATCAGCAGGTGATTCAGAGCATCGCGGCGTTTGTGCCCAGCTTTGGCTACCACATGGCGCAGCTCGATTTTTCACCCGTGACCGGCCCGGAGGGCAATATCGAATACATTACGGAGCTGCTGCCCGGCGTGGAAGAACCATGCGGACTTACCCAAATCGCCGAGGTGGTGGCGCTTGCGCACAAAACCTTAGCGAAGGCATAGCGAGGCTGTACAGCGCCGCCGATGGATCCATGCTTGTATAAATATGCAGCATATGATATACTATACGATGAAAAGGCGGGCGTTTGCAGATGAAAGCGATGTACCTAGTTATGCACCAGCGCAAGCCCAATGTCGTTGCCCTTACCGAACAAATCGTTTCCACCTTCCATCGCGCGGGCATGTCCGTCACAGCAGAGCCATGGCTGGAGGAGCGCATGGGGGAGCGCGCAGGAGCGTTGTTTGCGCATGCTGCGCCTGCGTGCTGCGAGGCCATCGTATCCGTGGGGGGAGACGGCACGCTGCTGCGCTCCAACATGCTTTCCGTTACCTACAACCTGCCGCTGATTGGCGTAAACGTTGGCACGCTGGGCTTTATGGCTGAGGTAGAGCTGCAAGGCTTGGATGCTGCCTGCGCCCGGCTTGCCGCAGATGAATACACCATTGAGGAGCGCATGATGCTCAAGGCGGATCTGGGAGGCAGGGCGTTGCTTGCGCTCAACTATGTGGTGCTGAGCCGAGGCGCTTATTCGCGCCTCATCGGCCTCAACGCCTACGTGGGAGAAGAGCCGATCGGTCGCTATATCGCGGATGGGTTGATTGTATCAACGCCCACCGGCTCCACGGGATATTCGCTTTCCGCAGGCGGCCCCATCGTATCGCCGGAAGTGGAATGCATGCTGCTCACGCCCATTTGTGCCCATTCGCTTCAACATCGCCCGGTCATTACCTCTGCCGCGCAGCGCGTGAGCGTGCAGCTGGATAGGGAGCACGCGCCCAAGGCATTGGTCTGTATCGATGGGCGGCAAAGCTATGAGCTTACGGCCGATCAAACGCTCGTGATCACACGGGCGGAGCGCAAGGCTCAGTTTATCCGCTTGGAGCCGAGAAGCTTCTTTTCCATGATCCGCTATAAACTATCGGAATGGAGCTGCTAAACGGAGTCGCATCGTTTGCAAGGAGGAATGCGGAACATGAAATCATCCCGTCAGGTCGCTATTTTGGAGATCATCGCTTCAAGATCCGTTGAAACGCAGGAGGAGCTTGCCGACGAGCTTCACAAGCACGGCTTTCAGGTGACGCAGGCCACCGTATCGCGAGATATCAAGCAGCTGCGCCTCATTAAGGTGCTTTCGCCAAGTGGCTCCTACCGCTACGCCATCGCCGAACGTGGCGAAGGGGAGCTAAACGAGCGGTTGATCCGCATGTTTCGGGATACGGTGCTAAGCATTACAAGCGCCTATAACCAAATTGTGATTAAAACGCTTCCCGCCAGCGCCAACGCGGCGGCGGAAACCGTTGACAGCCTGCAATGGTCGGAAATTCTGGGCACCATCGCGGGTGATAACACCATACTGATGATCGTGCGCAGCGTGGAGGACGTGAGACCCGTAATGGAGCGGCTAAACGCCATGATCCACTAACGCATAGGAAAGGAATGTGCGATCGATGCTCGTGTCGATGACCGTGCGCAATATCGCGCTGATTGAAAACCTGCATATTGATTTTCACAGCGGCATGCATGTATTGAGCGGCGAAACCGGCGCCGGTAAATCCATCATTGTGGACAGCATCAACTTGGTGTTGGGTGAGCGTGCAGATCGCGGGCTGATACGCTCTGGCTGTGAACGGGCATCCGTGGAGGCATTGATTGACCTTGACGATTGCCCGCAGGTGCTTGAGCTGCTCAAGGAGCAGGAACTTGTAGCTGAAGGAAATTTGCTTAGCATCCAGCGCGAGATCACCACAGCGGAACGCAATCTCTGCCGCGTGTGCGGCGTAATTGTGCCCGTCGCTTTTTTGCGCAAACTTTCCGCGCTTTTGATGGACGTACATGGGCAGCATGAGCATCAAAGCCTGCTGGACAGCAAAAATCATATGGGCTTTTTGGACTCGTTTGGCGACGAGTGTTTTTTTGCGCAACGGGAAAACGTTGCGGAGGCCTACCGCAGCTGGAAGGAAAGCAGCTCTCGTTTTTCGTCTCTGCGCAAGGAAAACGCGCAGCGCGAACAACGGCAGGAGTACCTGAGTGCACGCATCAAGGAGCTGGATAGCGCCCATATTGCCATTGGCGAAAGCGCGAAGCTGGCGGCGGAGCACGCGCGCTTTGCAGGTGCGCAACGCATCAACACCGCTCTTCGAACGGCTTATGAACAGATCTATGCGGGTGGGCAGGAACAGAGCGCGATGAACAAGCTCAAGGACGCGCTGGACGCGATACGGGGGATTGGGGAGTTGGACGAGCAGTTTCAGGCGCTTGGTGCGCGGCTCTCCTCCGTATATTATGAAACGGAGGAAATCGGCCTAGAATTGCGCGACCTGTTGGAAAAGGAGAGCTTTGACCCCAATCGCAGCGAGCTTGTGCAGGAACGGCTTGACCTATTGCGCCGCATGGAGCGCCGCTATGGCATAAGCGCGGACGAGCTAGCCGCGCGCCATGAGGAGATGCGTGAAGAGCTCAAGGGACTGGGAAGCATGGAAACGCGGCTCAAGCATGCGGAGGGCGATTTTAAGCAGAAGCTTCTGGCCTACCGCGGCGAAGCCGCAAAGCTTACGCAGGCGCGTCATGCGCTTGCGGAGCGCTTTGAAGGGCTGATGGAAGAGCAGCTTCGCGATTTGGGCATGGAAAAGACGCGCTTTCGCTGCTTGTTTGAAGAACTTTCGCCCGATCAAAAAAAAGTGCCAACCGCCAATGGGGACGATCATATTTCCTTTTACATCGCCCCCAACCCCGGCGAGCCGCTCAAGCCGCTGGATAAAACCGCCTCCGGCGGCGAGCTTTCGCGCCTGATGCTGGCCATGAAGGCGGCTGGCGCGGAAAACGGGGGCATTCCCTGCATGATCTTTGATGAGATCGATACCGGCATCAGCGGCCATGTCTCCGTGGCCGTCGCGGAAAAGATGGCCGCGATTGCACGCTACCATCAGGTGCTTTGCGTAACGCATCAGGCGCAGATCGCCGCGATGGCGGATACGCATTATCTGGTGCAAAAGCAGGTGATGGGGGAGCGCACCTACACCTGCGTAAAGGAGCTTAGCGGCGAGGAACGCGTGGAGGAGATTGCAAGGCTGCTCGGCGTAACCAATCAGCAGCAGGAAAGCGGCATTGCGCATGCCCGGTCCATTCTTCAAAATGCGCAAAGGTGGAAGCAAAGCAAACGTTGAGGGAAGAATACGCAGATTTGATGAAGAAAAGCTCTTTTCCCAACGCTTTGAATGTGGTATACTAAGTCAGGCTTTGAAAAACAGTTCATAGGAAGGACGAGAAAGCATGAGCAGCGTTTACAGTTTTCCCGGCGGGATTCATCCGCATGAGGGAGTAGGAGGAAAAGCGGCAACGGCTGGCTTGCCAATCGCGGAAGCACCTCAGCCCTCCCGTGTCATGATTCCATTGCAGCAGCATATGGGCGCGCCTTGCAAACCGCTGGTCAGCAAGGGTGACCTTGTGAAGATGGGGCAGATGATCGGCGAGCCTGTAGGCTTTATGAGCGCCGCCGTTCACGCGTCTGTCTCCGGCAAGGTGATCGGTTGCCAGCCCTGCATCATGGCAAATGGCACGCAACAAATATGCGTCATTATTGATAACGATTTTCAAGATCTCTGGGAACCGCTTCATCCCGTTGCAAACCCCGAAAGCATGACGGGCGCCGAGCTTTCTGAGCTTGCGCGTAGGGCGGGCATCGTGGGCTTGGGCGGCGCGACGTTCCCAACAGCTGTGAAGCTGGCCGTTCCCGCCGGTAAAAAGGTGGATACGCTCATCTTGAACGGCGCGGAATGCGAGCCATATCTGTCCGCCGATCATCGGCTGATGCTGGAATATGCGGAACAGATCGTATCCGGCGCGCGGCTGGTGCAAAAGGCGCTTGGCATTGGTCGAGTGATGGTGGGCATTGAGGATAACAAGCCGGATGCGGTTGAGGCGCTTCAAGCCGCCGCCGCCGCGTATGACGATTTTACGGTCACGGCGCTGCATACCAAATACCCGCAGGGCGGTGAAAAACAGCTTGCCTATGCGCTAACTGGGCGCAAGGTGAGAATGGGCGGCTTGCCATTGGATGTGGGCATCATCGTATCCAACGTGGGAAGCTGCTACGCGATGCACCGCGCCGTTTATGAGGGGCGTCCGCTCGTGGATCGCGTGGTGACGGTGGGCGGCTGCGTAACCAAACCAGCCAACTACCTGGTGCGTATCGGCACGCCTGTGGAATGGCTACTGGATACCTCCGGCGGGCTTTTGCCGCAGACCAAAACCCTCCTTTATGGCGGCCCCATGATGGGTTTGGCCATCAGCCGCGAGGATATTCCCGTAACCAAGGGCTGCAGCGGTATCCTTGCGCTGGACAAGCTGAGCGCGCTGGAGGATGAATCCCCCTGCATACACTGCGGGCGCTGCCTGAATGCCTGCCCGATGCGCTTGGAGCCTAACAAGATTGACCGCTATATGCGCAAGGATATGTTTGAGGAGGCCGAAAAGGCAAACGCAACAAACTGTCTGGAATGCGGCGCGTGTACGTGGGTTTGCCCGGCTAAGCGCAACTTAACGCAGAGCTGCCGCGTGTGCAAGCGGATCATTACACAGCGCCGCAGAGAAGCTGCGGCCAAGAAGGGGGGGCAATAATATGCAGCAACGCAAGCTAATTGTATCCGCCGCTCCATTTTTGCGCCATACCACCACCACGCGCGGCCTGATGGGCGACGTAGTCATCGCACTTTTACCCACGGCGCTTGCCGCAGTTTGGTTCTTTGGCGCACCCGCGCTGTCGTTAATGGCTGTTGCGGTATTCTTTGCCGTGTTCTCCGAATGGGTCTACGAACGCCTGTCGCATCAAAAATCCACCATTGGCGATCTAAGCGCGGTGGTGACCGGCCTGTTGCTGGCATTTAACCTGCCCGCCAATGCGCCGTGGTGGATCGCCGCCATTGGCTCAGTGCTCGCCATTGTGCTGGTCAAGCAGATCTTTGGCGGCCTTGGGCAGAATTTTTTAAACCCCGCGCTAGCCGCGCGCACCATTCTCATGCTTTCGTGGGCGGGTTTGATGGCTGCGACCGCAGCGCCTGTGGGTGGGCAGCTCTTTGGCCTAAGCGGCAGTGCCGTGGATGCGGTAGCCTCCGCTACACCGCTTGCAAACGGCGCGAGCGGGTACACGCTTTGGCAGCTCTTTAGCGGCAATATTCCCGGCATGCTGGGCGAGACCTGCAAGCTTACCCTTTTGTTGGGCGGTCTCTACCTGATTGTTCGCCGCGTGATCGACTGGCGTGTGCCCGTTGCTTTCATCGGCACAGCGTTGATCCTGTTTTGGATTCAAACCGGCGTGCTCTATTCGGCGGAGAGCGGCGCACAAAATGCGCTGTATCAGCTTTTGAGCGGTGGGTTGCTGCTTGGCGCGTTTTTCATGGCGACGGATTACGTCACCTGCCCGATCACCAAGACCGGCAGAGTCATCATGGGCGTTGGCTGCGCACTCATACTGTTTGTAATCCGCGTTTTCAACACGAGTTATCCGGAGGGATGCTCGTTTGCAATCCTGTTCATGAACGTGCTTACGCCGCTCATCGATAAGTGGACGGCACGCAGAACCTTCGGCGCGGTTCGTCCCCCGAAGCATGTCAAAGAAAAGGAGCAAACCAAGGAAGGAGGCGCGCAGGCATGAAGAAGAAATCCATTTTTCATGTGTTTATGAACGGCATTCTCAACGAGAACCCTACCTTCCGCCTGCTGCTTGGCATGTGCCCAACGTTGGCCATTTCCACCGCCGCTTCGCGCGGGCTTGGCATGGGGCTTGCCACGACGTTCGTGCTAGTGTTTTCCAACATGGCCATTTCACTTTTGCGCAACATCATCCCAGAAAAGATGCGCATCCCAAGCTTTGTGGTGGTCATCGCTACGTTTGTTACCATCATTGATTTGATGATCAAGGCCTTTATGCCCTCCATGTCCGATTCGCTAGGCATCTACATTCCCCTGATCGTGGTGAACTGCATCATTTTTGCACGCGCGGAGGCATTCGCTTTCAAAAACCCGGTGCTGCCCTCCTGCGTGGACGGGATCGGCATGGGGCTAGGCTTTACCTGCTCCATCACCTTGCTATCCGCTGTGCGTGAAATCATCGGCAGCGGCAAGCTGTTTGATATGCAAATCATGCCTGCGAGCTATCAGCCGATGGCTATCATCGTGAGCCCATCCGGCGGCTTTCTCACGCTGGGCATCCTCCTGCTGGTGGTAAACGCAATTATCAAATGCTTTGAGAAGCGCAAGCTCGCAAAGGCCAAGGAGGAGATCGCATGAATAACCTGCTGCTAATTATCATCGGAAGCGTGCTGGTGAACAACTTTGTCATGTCCCAATTCCTTGGCATTTGTCCGTTCCTAGGCGTTTCCAAACGAACGGAGACCGCGCTTGGCATGGGCATGGCGGTTACGTTTGTGATGGCGATTGCTTCGCTGTTCACGTACCTGATTCAAACCTTCCTGCTGGTACCGCTGCATTTGGAATATATGCAGACCATCGCATTCATACTGGTTATCGCTGTGCTGGTGCAGATCGTTGAAATTGCGCTCAAAAAAATCAGCCGTTCGCTTTATCAAGCGCTTGGCGTGTATTTGCCTTTGATCACCACCAATTGCGCGGTACTTGGCGTTGCGCTGCTCAATACCCGCGAGGGGTACAACCTCATTGAATCTGTCGTAAACGGCACAAGCGCGGCCATTGGCTTTACGATCGCCATTGTGATGTTCGCGGGCATTCGCGAGCGGCTTTCCACGGGCAACCTGCCCAAGTGGATGGACGGCTTCCCCGGCGCGTTGATCGCCGCTGGGCTGATGTCCCTTGCATTCCAAGGTTTTTCTGGCTTAATTAAATAAGAAAGGGAGGATGCTCAAATGATCGTTTCCATTCTGATCGGAGCAGGGGTGCTAGGCGCTCTAGGCTTGCTGTTCGGATTGCTGCTTACCCTTGCCAACAAGGTGTTTGAGATCCCCTCTAACCCCAAGCGGGATGAGGTTCGTAACGCGCTACCCGGTGCAAACTGCGGCGGCTGCGGCTTTGCAGGCTGTGATGCGCTGGCTGATGCGATCATCGCGGGCGATGCGCCAATTAGCGCATGCCCTGTGGGCGGCGCTGCCGTAGCGGCGCAGATTGCGGAAATCATGGGCGTTGAAAAGACCCCCAATCAGGTGCGCAACATTGCTACAGTTGTCTGTCAGGGCGGGCTGGAGCACTGCAAGACGAAGTTCAAGTATCACGGCATCAAGGATTGCGTTGCCGCTACGCTTGTCAATGATGGCAACCGCGCCTGCAAATACGCCTGCTTGGGCTTAGGCACCTGCGTTAGAGCTTGCAAGTTTGATGCCATCCATATTGACGAGCATCTGAAAATTGCAAAGGTTGATCCTGAAAAATGCCAGAGCTGCGGCGCGTGCGTCAACGTCTGCCCCAAGCATGTGCTGAGCCTGCAGCCCGAAACGGTTCCTGTACGCCTAATGTGCCGTGCGGCAGAAAAGGGAATACTGGTCAGCGACAACTGCAAAATCGGCTGTGTTGGTTGCGAAATCTGCGCGGAAGCATGCAAGTTTTCCGCGATCAAGATGGTCAACCACCTGCCAGTTATCGATTGGAAACAGTGCGTCGGTTGCATGATGTGTGCTGAAACCTGTCCCACTGGCGCAATTTGGGGCGATTTTGACAACCGCAAGATTGCAGAAATCAACCGTGACCTGTGCATCGGCTGTACGATCTGCAAAAAAACCTGCAAGTTCGAGGCGATTTCTGGTGAACTCAAGCAGATTCACGAAATCAACGAGGCCTGCACGGGCTGCGGCGAGTGCGTTAAAAAATGCCCGAAGAAGGCAATCACCTTACTGACCCGTCAGCATGTGCGGGACGCAAACGCGAAGGTTGGCACCTCCATGGTGGAGGCGGCCATCCCCAAGGAGAACTGATCGCGCTTTGGCGGCGGGCAAGCAGACTGCTACCCCGCCGCCTTTTCTTTTTTTTCCCGAAGCAATGAAAGGAAGCGGGTTTTGATGATAGTTGGGTTTATTGGCGCTGGCAATATGGGTGGCACAATTATGAAAAGCGCCTTTCAATGCGGTTTTTTAAAGCCTTATGAAACCATGGTGTACGATGTAAACGAAAGCGCTATGAAAGAGCTTGGCGAGCAATTTCCCATCACAGTGGCGCAGAGCAACACGCAGCTTGCCAAGGAATGCGAGTGCATTGTGCTGGCAATTAAGCCGATCTTTATGCGTGGCGTGTTGGACGAGATACAGAAATACGTGCGCAACAAGCGAATCATCTCCATCGCCGCCGGCTGGACCATGGAGATGCTCACCGATGCGCTGGGCAAGGACAATGGCTCGCAGGTGCTCCGTGTGATGCCCAACATGCCCGCGCTCATTGGAGCTGGCTTTACCGCGCTTTGTGAGGAAACTTCCTTTACAAAGCCGATGATCAAATGGGCAAAAGAGCTGTTCAGTTACCTAGGCACGGTGCAAATTTTGCCGGAGCGTCTGTTTGATGCGGTTGTTGCCGTAAGCGGCAGCAGCCCGGCGTATGTCTTTATGATGATTGAAGCCATGGCGGATGGCGCGGTAAAGCTTGGCATGCCGCGCTCGCTAGCCATTCAAGCGGCGGCGCAGGCGGTGCTAGGGTCTGCAAAGATGGTGCTGGACACCAATGAACATCCGGCGTCGCTCAAGGATAAGGTTTGCTCCCCGGGCGGAACGACCATCGAGGCCGTGGAAGTTTTGGAAAAGGGCGGCTTCCGGGGGCTGATGATGGAGGCGATGGACGTGTGCGCGCAAAAGAACCGCCGCATGGCCGCCGCCTCTGCGCAGGATAGGAGAAAGTGCTGATATGACGGAGCTAAAAGCAATGCGTTCAGTGCATATCTATACGGATGGCGCGTGCTCCGGAAACCCTGGGCCTGGCGGCTGGGGCTGCGTGCTCAATTTTAATGGCAAAACGAAGGAAATGTCCGGTCATATGCCCAATACCACCAATAACCGTATGGAGATTTTTGCGGTCATCAGCGGCCTTGGCGCGCTCAAGGAGCCTTGCATTGTGGACGTATTTTCGGATTCCGCGTATACAGTGAACGCTTTTCGAGAACACTGGATAGACAACTGGCAGAAAAACGGATGGCTGAATAGCAAAAAAGATCCAGTTGAAAACAGCGATCTTTGGAAGCTGCTCTTGCAAATTATCAAGCTCAAGAAGCATCAGGTCACCTTCCATAAGGTAAAGGGGCATGCGGATAACCCATGGAACAACCGCTGTGATGAGCTGGCGACTGGCGCGATTAAAGAATATCGGCGCATGAATGGGGAAAAAGTGGAAGAGCTGGCGAAGCCGGTGGGGGAGATCAAGCCAGAATCGGCGGCGGCAGCTCCAGCGGACGGTGCAATTCAAAAATAGCAGCAGCAAGATCAGCGATGCGAACAAACCGCGCGGTTCGTGTCGCTTTTTGATAGCATGCGCAAAGACGGTTTGTGCTTGAAGCACAAAAAAAATCAGGCTTGACAGCAGGGGAAATAGGCGCTAAAATAGGCTCATACTATTCGCTAAAGAATACTTTTACGAATAGTATGAGCCTATTTCGCTCGTTTGAGCCGTTTTCTGCCAGATTCCTTTAGGAGGTTCGATATGCCAAACGTTACCTATCAAGAACAGCTCAATGCTGAACGCACAGAAAAAGTTCGCCGCATGCTTCGCGACCTTCCCCGCGCTTGCATGGACTTTATGAATCACATTACCATGACCACCAGCCCGCTTACGCGCATGGCCTATGTTATTGATTTGCACACATTTTGCGCTTATGCAACGAGCGAAATTCCCGCGTTCGCCGCCAAAGAGCCACGCGACTGGTGCGATGCCGATTTTGCCCTTTTTGCAGCACGCGACCTGAATGGCTATGCTGATTATCTCACCTTGTATATCAAGCGCGACAATGAAGAAGGCGAAAACCGGGTTCTTCGCAATCACGAATGCGGCGTCATGCGAAAACTGGCATCATTACGTTCCTTTTTTGACTATTTGTTTAAAATGGAACGAATTCCGGGCAATGTCGCCGCGCTCGTATCTTTGCCAAAGCTTCATGACAAGCCGATTTTGCACCTGATTACCGAGGAGGTTGACCGACTACTTGCCGCAGCAAATGACGGCACACAGCTTACAAATGTTCAGCAGCGCTACCACAGACTCACCCACAGCCGTGATTACGCCATCCTTATGCTGTTTTTGGGCACTGGAATCCGGGTAAGCGAATGCGTCGGCATCGACATCGGCGATCTTGATTTCCATTTAAATGGCGTGCTCATTACGCGTAAGGGCGGAAATCAGGTCATTTTATACTACCCTGAGGAGGTCGCGCAGGCGCTAAAGGACTATCTTATTCAGCGTGAGCAGGTGGAAACGGATCAGGAGAATCAAAATGCCCTCTTCCTTTCCCTGCAAAAAAAGCGCATGACGCAGCGAGCGGTGCAGATGATGGTCAAAAAATATTCCGCAATCGCCGTGCCGCTCAAGAAGCGCATGAGCCCGCACAAGCTTCGCAGCACCTATGCCACACGCCTATATCATGAAACCGAGGATATTTATCTTGTGGCTGACGCGCTGGGTCATTCCGATGTGAATACCACGCGCAAGCACTATGCGGCAATGAGTGACGAGCGGCGGCGCGAAGCGGCTCAAAATGTGCATTTGCCCAAAAGCACGCCGCGTCAAGCGCTGGATAAACCAACGGAAGCAAGCGCAGGCGAGCTTGGAGACAAAAAACTTTGAAGCCTAGGGCTTGAAAAGCAAATCAAAAGCGCGTATAATAAGCCAAGGCAAAGACCGTGAAAAGGCCGTTTGACCGTCTAAAGAGAGCAGCCGTTGGGTGCGAGGCTGTGGCGGGAATGCGCCGTTCCGTCACGCGAGCCACGCGGCGAGGAGCCGCACGGGAGCGCCCGTTACAGCGCAAGCAAGTGAAGGCTAGAGCCTTAAGCCGGGTGGTACCGCGGAGCACGCTTCCTCCGTCCCTGCAGCTGTATTTGATAGCTGGCAGGGGCGTTTTCATTTGGATCAAAAAGGAGGAGTTTTTCAATGTTGGACATCAAACGCATTCGTCAAAACCCGCAGGAGCTTATGGACGCGCTGAAGGCGCGCAACAAGGATATTTCGCTGGATGAGTTTCTTAGCGAGGATGAGCAGCGCCGCAAGCTCATGGCACAGGTGGAGGAGAAAAAAGCTCTGCGCAACGCCACCAGCAAAAAAATCGGCGAAGCCAAAAAAAATGGCGTTTCGGAAAGCGAAACTGCCGCCATCATGGAGGAAATGCGCACCCTAGGCGATGAAATTGGCGCGATCGACGCGGATGTTGCCAAGCTAGATGCTGCGATGGAGCTGTTTCTCATGTGCGTGCCGAACTTTCCGCACGCAAGCGTGCCCGTGGGTGCGGATGACCGCAGCAACGTGGAGCAGCGCCGCTGGGGTACGCCGCGTGCCTTCGGCTGGGAGCCAAAGGCGCACTGGGACATTGGCACTGATCTGCACATTTTGGATTTTGATACCGCCGCAAAGGTTTCTGGCGCCCGCTTTACCTTCTACCGTGGGCTGGGCGCTCGTTTGGAGCGTGCCGTAATCAATTTCTTCCTCAACACCCATGTAGAAAACGGCTATGACGAGGTCTATCCCCCCTATATGGTTACCCGCGCCGCCATGACCGGCACCGGTCAACTTCCCAAATTTGAGGAAGACGCCTACAAGGTGGATAAGGATACCTTCCTGATTCCTACCGCTGAGGTGCCCGTAACCAATATGTACCGGGATATGATTTTGGAGGGCGCTCAGCTCCCCATTCGCCATTGCGCCTATTCGACCTGCTTTCGTGCGGAGGCGGGAAGCGCTGGGCGCGACACGCGCGGCCTGATCCGCCAGCACCAGTTTAACAAGGTGGAAATGGTGAAGATCGCCAAGCCTGCGGAGAGCTATGAGGAGCTGGAGAGCATGACTGCCGAGGCGGAAAAGGTATTGCAGATGCTAGGTCTCCCCTACCGCGTGGTTACGCTGAGCACCGGGGATATGGGCTTTAGCGCCGCAAAAACCTACGATATTGAGGTATGGATGCCCAGCTATGGCCGCTACGTGGAAATTTCGAGCTGCTCCAACTGTGAGGACTTTCAGGCACGCCGCGCGGGCATCCGTTATCGCGACAACCCCAAGGATAAGCCGCAGTTCGCCCATACGCTCAATGGCAGCGGCGTAGCGGTTGGACGCACGGTGGCCGCAATTCTGGAAAACTACCAAAACGAGGATGGCACCGTAACGGTGCCGGAGGCGCTTGTGCCCTACATGGGAACAGACCTCATCAAATAGCGCCACAGGGCGGGATGCGTTCAATCGACGCACCCCGCCTTATTTTTCGCTTTTGGAAGAGGCGTGCGGCCATTCCCCTATGCGTCCTCGATCAACCCTAGCTTTTTAAGCCTCGCCTTGATCGCTCCCCCCGTTCTGCCATGCAGGCGTGCCATTTCCGCGTAGGTGGTATCATTCTCAAATTCCACGCGAAGCTGCTCATCCTCATCGGTCTCCCATGCTTTGAAAGCGGAGGTTATGCCCTGCTTTGCAAGGCGTTCGCGGTAAGAAACCGCCACCTCGATGCGCTCCAGCGCTTCGTTTGGCTCCACGCCATCGCGGATTACGCAAAGAAAGGCATCCCCGTATTGCTCCTGCTTTGCCCTGCCCACGCCGGATACGCCTAAAAACGCATCCATGTCCGTCGGGCGTTTCTTGATCATGTCATGCAAAGAGGCGTCGGAAAATATGGTATATGCGGGAGCATGCTGCCTTGCCGCCAGCAAACTTCGCAGGGTTTTGAGGTTTTCAAACAGCGCCATTTCCCAGCCGTTGTAGTTGGCTTCCACACTCGCGCGGCTAGCACGCCGCACTTCCTTAACCATTTGGCGCTCCATACGGCTCACCGCGTGCTCCACCTCGCCGCGCGGCTGGCGGTCGCTGCCGGTGTCCACCTCAAAAGCGTCCCCATCACAGACAGAGCAGTTATCGCAGCGTTTGGGCACATCGTACTCGCCAAAATAACGCAAAATAAAATGGCGCAGGCAGGTTTTGCAGTTGGCATAAAAGGTCATCTGCTTGAGGCGCTGCATATCCAAATCATAGATGGCTTTCTTTTGTTCCTCGGTAAGCTCGGGGTTGTCGTCCCCGTGTTCGATCAGCCATTTCGCCAGAATCACATCCTGCCCGCTGTACAGGAGCATGCATTCCGCTGGCTCGCCATCACGCCCGGCACGTCCGGCCTCCTGATAGTAGCTTTCAATGTTCTTTGGCATGTTGTAATGCACCACAAAGCGCACGTTGGATTTATCAATGCCCATGCCAAAGGCGTTGGTCGCCACCATGATCTGCGCGCGGTCGAACTGAAAATCATCCTGATTATCCCGCCGCTCCGCGTCACCAAGCCCGGCATGGTAGCGTGTAGCGCTAAAGCCGCCAAGCCTGAGCTTTTCCGTAACCTCCTCCACGTTTTTGCGCGTGGAACAGTAGATGATGCCGCAAGCGTCGCGCATGGTTTGCAAGAAGGAGTAGAGCATCGTAAACTTGTTGCTGGGCTTTACACAGGTAAAGTGCAGATTTGGGCGGTTAAAGCCCGTTGTCAAGCGAAAAGGGTCTTGAAGGCATAGCATGCGGGCAATGTCCTCCATGACCTGCTTGGTGGCGGTCGCGGTAAACGCGCCGACCGGCGGACGCTTGGGAAGCTTTTGCACAAATTCAGCAATACGCAAGTAGCTAGGCCGAAAATCCTGCCCCCATTGTGACACGCAATGCGCCTCATCCACAGCAATCAGCGCGATATCAGCACTCGTGGCAAAGTCTAAAAATTGCGGCGTATCCAGACGTTCCGGCGCTACATAGACAATTTTATACGCACCGTTTCGCGCACGGCGGATGGCCTCCTGCTGCTGCCCGGGGGTCAGGCTGCTGTTGATGAACGCCGCCGCCACGCCTGAGGCCTTGAGCGCCATCACCTGATCCTTCATCAGTGAAATCAACGGCGAGATCACCAGCGTAAGCCCCTCCATGAGCAGAGCCGGTACTTGATAGCACACGGATTTACCCGCGCCGGTGGGCATGACACCCAGCACATCGCGCCCACTCAACAGCTCATCGATCAGGGTTTCCTGACCGGTGCGAAAATCCTCGTGGCCGAATATGCTCTTCAGTATCTCCTGCTTGGTCAAGGGACAAGCTCCTTTCCTGATCCACCCGGAAGATTTGCTCAACTTGGGAAGAATTCACTTGGCATTTTCGTTATCTGTGTGTACACGGTTTCCATTGTAACACGAAAGCATGAAAAGAGGAATACGGCATGAAACGGGTATTGACGGTTCTGTTGCTATTTTGTATGCTCTGCACACCCCTGTACGGCTTTGCCGACGAAGCCAGTGCGTATATCAACAACTCTAATCCAAAGGATCGGCTGCACCTGCGGGCAGAACCATCTATCAAAGCGCAATCGCTTGGCAAATACTACAACGGCGCGCCAATTGAGGTGCTGGAACAAACCAACGCGGACTGGGTAAATGTGTGCGTGGGAACCGGGTTGGGGTCGCAGATTGGCTATATGCAGCGCAAATACTTGTCCTTTTCATATTCTGGCATGCCGGTAAAAAGCGCAATGCCGGAATATATAAGCACGAAAAATTTCACCGTCTATACGCAGCCAAACAGCCGTTCGAAGGTAGCCGGCGCGATGAGCGCAGGGCACTCCTGCTCCCTGATGGGGTTTAGCGAGGGTTGGAGCCATATCCTTGTGCATTTGCCCGGCGAGGGTGATTATAGCTGCTTTGTACCCAGCACCATGCCTGGCTTGACGCTTACCAATGACGCCGCCTCGCAAAAAATGCTTGCCTATATTAGCAACCCAAATGCCAAGGATCGGCTTCACCTGCGCGTTTCCGCCTCCGAAAAAGCCAAAAGCTTGGGCAAGTACTATAACGGAACCGTTGCGACTTTGCTGAGCACAACCGGCAACGGCAAATGGGCAAAGGTTGAATTGTACGGCCGCGTCGGCTATATGCTGATGAAATACCTAACGCTGGATGGTCAAAAAAACCATACAAAGTACGGCATACCCACCATCACAGCCATCGCCGCGAAACCAGTTGTGTATGAAAAGCTGGATATGAAGAACGGACGCACCAAAGCACTGGAGCAAGGCACACAGCTGCAAGTGCTTGGCGTGATCGACGATCATTGGTTGCATGTGCAGGTGGGTACGGTGATTGGGTTCATTCGTCAATCACAGACGGATTTTACGGATTAAGGAGGCTGTCGCGCGTTTAGGGACGATATGCCGTGTGTGCGATGGGCAGCCGGTTGCGGAATTTCCCGTCCACCCGCATGGCTGCCAAGGCGGCGGCGGGCGCTGTGGGGATAGCGCTGATTTCGCCAATGCCCTTTGCTCCATAAGCCAAGCCGTTTTCATCGCCTTTTCCAATCAGATGCACCTCGATTTCCGGTGCGTCAGTCGCGCGAAGCAAACCCAGCGTGCCATATTTCGATTTTACATAGCCGCCGTCCATCACAAAATTTTCGCTCAAGCCAAAGCCAAGCCCCATTACAACGCCGCCCTCCACCTGCCCCTCGCAGGCCTTGGGGTTCACTACCTGCCCAACGTCATGCGCCGCAACCACCTTATGCACGCGCTTGTTTTCATCCATGATCACAACCTGCGCAGCATAACCGTAGGCAATGTGGCTGATGGGGTTGGGCTTTTCACTGCCCATTGGATCGGTAACGCCAATATATTCGCCCAAATAGTCCTCGCCTTCGATGGCTTCCAGCCCACCACGCTCCGCCATGGCGGCCTTCAGCTGCATGGCTGCGCGCCGCGTGGCCTCGCCCATAAACAAGGTTTGTCGGCTGGCGGTGGAGGTTCCGCTGTTTGGCGTGACCGCCGTATCCGCGCGTTCATAAACCAATTGATCCGGCGCAAGCCCCGTGGCTGTACACACGATGGAGAGCGCAACCGTGCCGATTCCCTGCCCCATGCACGCGGCAGAGGTGCGAATATGCACCTTCCCTTGCCGCACCGCTAGCCGACAGCGCCCCGTATCAGGCACGCCCACGCCTAGACCGCTGTTTTTCATACACGCGGCAATGCCCGCGTAAGGGCTTGACAAAAAGGCGGGCTTTACCGCGCGCAGGCATTCCTCAAAGGCGCAGTCCGGCGTTACGAGCTGACCGTTTGGCAGCTCATCGCCGGGCTTTACGGCGTTTCGATAGCGGATTTCCCAAGCAGAAATGCCCACAAGCTCCGCAAGGGCGTTCAAGTTCATTTCCGATGCAAAAACGCTTTGCGTTACGCCAAAGCCGCGAAACGCCCCGCCCGGCACATTGTTGGTGTAGACGCAGACGCCCGTGATATCCACGTTATGAAAGTTGTATGGCCCAGCGGCGTGCGTGCATGCGCGCTGTAGCACCGGCCCGCCGAGGGAGGCATAGGCGCCGCAATCCGAAATCAAAAGCGCCTTCATGCCCACCAATCGTCCGTTTTCATCACAGGCAGTGGTCACATCCATCTCCATTGCGTGGCGCTTGGTATGCACGTTCAGGCTTTCCTGCCGGGAAAAGCGCACCTTCACGGGCAGGCCGGTAACCCATGCCATGAGCGCCGCATGGTGCTGTACGCTCATGTCCTCCTTGCCGCCAAAGCCGCCGCCTACCAGCTTTGCTTGGCAACGCACCCTTTCGGGCGCAATTTGCAGCATGCGGCTGATCTCCCGCTGCTCATCATATACGGATTGAGAGCCGGTATAAAGCAGCAGTCCGCCCTGCTCGTCCGGCATGGCAATGGCGCATTCCGGTTCCATGAAGGCGTGATCGGTCATGGGGGTGGAGTAATGCTTGGTGACAACATATTTTGCCGCGGCGATCGCCGAATCCGCATCCCCGCGCTTAAGCGACTGGCGGGATAGGATATTGCCGTTTTCATGCAGCTTTGGCGCGCCTTCCTTCATGGCCTCCAATGGGTCGGTGAGGGGCGCAAGCTCCTCATACTCCACCTCTACCAAGGCGAGGATCTCATCCAAGCTTTCGCGGCGGCGCGATGCCGCAAGCACAATCGCATCGCCGATGGTGCGCGTGATATCCCCCTCGGCAATCATCACATCCCAATCCGGGATCAAATGACCCGTCTTATTAAAGGGCACGTCCTTTGCGGTGAGGATGCGCACTGTATCCGGGTGACAAAGCGCCTTGCTTAGGTCGATCCGTTTGACTAGCGCGCGGGGATAGCGACTGCGTAACGCCTTGGCGTACACCATGCCGGGCACCTGAATATCATCCACAAAAAGCCCCGTGCCCAGCACCTTTTCCGCTGTGTCAATGCGTGGGAAATGCTGCCCGAGCTTTCCATCGCCACTTGTCTGCGGTACAGGCAGATTGTTCCGAAAAAAATCCGCCGCCATCAAAATGGCGTCCTCAATCTTTTGGTAACCGGTGCAGCGACAAATGTTGCCTCGAATGGCCTTTTTGACATCCATTCGATTTGGCCTTGGGTTTTCATCCAGCAGCATTTTGGCGCATAGCACCATACCGGGAATGCAAAAGCCGCACTGCACGGCGCCCGCTTCGCCAAAGCAATGCACGTAGACCTCGCGCTCACGCTCCGTCAAGCCCTCCACGGTAGTGACGCTCTTCCCTTCCAGCTTGGAAAGCTTGGATAGGCAGGCTTTCGCCTTTTTGCCATTGATCAGCACTGTGCATGCGCCACAAGCGCCCTCGCCGCAGCCGTTTTTCACAGAGGTCAGCCGAGCCTCCTCGCGCAGAAAATCAAGCAGGTTCCAATCCTGTTGGGCTTGATAGGCAACACCATTGATTGTTAGGGTATACATGCCCGACACCTCGCTTTCGCTTCTATGCCAGCTTTACATCAGATACGCGTATGTATCCAGCACCGTGCGCACAAACGCCTCCGTCTGCTTCGGTACGCGTGCGTCCGGCAATTCGGTTTCAAACGTTTCGCCGTTCAGGCGGATGCGCAAGCGTTGCTCCCCCAAGGGCAGAAAGCCCTGATTGTTGGGGCTTCGTTCAAAATCCTCTACATTGCTGAACAAAGTTAGCTTATCGTGATAGGGCTCGCCTCCATAGGGGCAGAAGGCCGCGCAGTTGCCGCATTCGTTGCAAAGGCGATCGATATGGAGCACCTGTGCGCGCCCATCGATCATAACCACTGCATTGGCGCGGTTTGGGCATACGTCCACACAGTTTTCACAAAGCAAATCGCAGCCGAGGCAGCGTTGCGCGTCGCAGCTTCCATCGCAGGGGCGAAGCACGCCGCGCTTGGCTTGCAACGCTCCCGAAGCGATGCGCACGCTTGTGGGATGTACAGCAAGCAGACGCTCCACCGCCGCCGTTGCGTCCGCGATGGCCTCTACCACCGTGGCTGGGCCGCGTTTTGCGTCGCCAATCACGGTGACCCGGTCACCAAAGGCGGCAATGGCTTCTTCATCCGGCTTTTCACCAATGGCGGCAATCACACAATCCGCCGGGATTTCCACCGTTTCGCCCGTGCATTCGGGGCTTTGGCGACCATCCGCGCCGGGCGCGCCAAGGCGCATGATATCGCAAAGGAGCGCGCCGTTGCGGTGTGAAATAGGCGAAAGCAGCTCTCGCAGAGCAACGCCCTCGCTCATGGCAAGCTCCAGCTCCTCCAAATCGGCAGGCATCTGCCGCATCTGGCGGCGATACACGATGGATACTTCCGTTACGCCGGGCAGGCGCGTTGCGGCGCGAGCCGCATCCATGGCGGTGTTGCCGCCGCCCACCACAATCACTTTCCCCTGTACTGCTACGGCGCTTGGCTTGCTCTTTGCCGATGTTAAAAAATCGATCGCGTTGAGTGCTTGACCCTCTGCGAGCTTCAAGCCCAAATGCTTGCCAGCACCCACGGCTACGATCACATGATCATACCCCGCAAGCTCATCCGCGCACAGAACCGGGGCGTTCAAACGAATGTCCACACCCATTGCGGCAAGCAGCCGAGCATCCTGCGCGATGGCGGAAGCTGGAATGCGAAACTCGGGAATCACATGCTTCACAACACCGCCAAGGCTTTCACTCCGCTCAAACAGCACAACCCGCGCGCCCGCGCGCGCCGCCAAAAAAGCCGCCGCCATGCCGCCGGGGCCGCCGCCGATCACCGCCACGGAGAGCGCGTCCTTGCGTTTGGCAGGCCGCACGGTTTTCAGGTACCCATCAAAGCCGTTTTGCGCCGCCGTCAGCTTTGCATCGCGGATATGAACGGCTTCCTCGTAAAAATTGCGAGTGCAGGCCGCTTGACAGCGATGGTTGCAGATCGTGCCCGTGATAAATGGCAGCGGATTTTTTTCACAGATGACCGCAAGCGCCTGTTCATATCGCCCCTCTGCCACCAGCTGCAAATACGCTGGAATATCCTGATGAATGGGGCAATTTTCCTGACAGCTCGCAACAAAGCAATCCAGCAGCGGAGCCTTGCTCGCAAGCTTGCGATTTTTGCCGTGCTTCGCGGGTCGCCGATAACGGACGTCCGCGCGCGCGTCCTGCGCAAGCTGCGAAAGGCGCTTTGTATCAACGCCGGAAAAGGGAGCGTAGGGCATGGCGGCAAGCGCATTCGCCATTTGACACAAGCGATTATAGCCGCCTGGCTTCAGCAGCGTGGTGGCCATGGTGATGGGCCATATCCCACAGCCGAAAAGCGCAGTGATGTTGCAAGCGTCCGCGCCGCCGGAATAGCTCACGCGAAGCCGTCCAGCAAAATCCTTCTCCAGTTTTGCTGCAAGGGCGATGGAAAGCGGGTATAGGCTTCTGCCGCTCATGTACATCTCCTGCCCCGGCAGTTCCCCATGCGCAATTTCCACGGGAAAGGTGTTGGTGAGCTTTACGCCAAATTCCACGCCTTTTTCCTTCGCAAGCGCGAGCAGGCGGCGAATCATGGGCACAGCATCGGCATACTGCAAATCATCACGGAAATGATGATCGTCAAACTGCAGCTCGTCATAGCCCATTTCATCCATGGTGCTGCGGGCAAACTCATAGCCAAGCAGCGTGGGGTTGCATTTGATATAGGTGTTCAGCTTTTTGTTGTCAAGCAGGTATACGGCGATGCGCTCAATCTCCTCCGGCGGGCAGCCGTGCAAGGTAGAAAGCGTGATCGAATCACACACCTTGGGGCTAATCGCCTCCACAAAGGCCGCGTCAATCTTTTCAAAGCGGCTGAGGTTGGCAAGCGCCCACGTTTGGCATTCCACCCAGACATCGCTTGCTTGGGCATTTCGCATGCCTTCGATATAGGCATCGATCTTGGGGGATTGAATGCCCTCCAGATCATAACCGACGCTCATGTTGATCACAAAGCCGTCCGGGTCGCCAAAATCCAGCTCGCGGCTCAAAAGCTTCATGGCGAAGTATGCTTTCACATATTCCGCATGAGCCTGCGCCACCGTAAGCTCTGTGGACCACTCCACGTTATAACCCTCATCCTCCGCTAGGATGCAGGGGCGTGCAATGCACGCAGCCATCTGTGCGCCATCCATCTGCTGCACAGTTTTGACCTCAAAGAAGCGCGCACCGCCTGCGTAGGCCGCCACGAGATTCTGCGCAAGCTGCGTATGCGGTCCAGCGGCGGGGCCAAAGGGCGTTTCAACCCGCTCGTGGAAGATGGGTAGCGACTTTTGCAAGGTATGGTGATACAGCGCATGCACGCCAAAAATGGCGCCTGTTTGCGCGTATTCCGTCAGCGCTCGGTTCATGAGCTGCGCAAAGGAAACGGGGCGCATGGTTTCCGACATGGTACATCTCCCTTTCTAGCCGTTGATCCTGTTCCATAGGCTGGCTGCCTGTTCGCGGCAACGCGCGAGCACCCGCGCCTTATCCACGCCAATCAGCTCCCGATCCCGCATGCGAACCTCTCCACCGATAACCGTGGTTACAACGCTTCGCCCATTCATGCCAAAGAGCGTGTGACCGTTCAGGTTATCAGCGGTCATGGGGGTCAAGGGCTGATAATCCGTTACGATGACATCGCCATGCGCACCGGGTTTTAGGATGCCGATCGGCTGTTTGAAAAAGCGAGCGCACATGGCGCGGTTGTTTTCAAACAGCATGGCGGGCAGCTCGCCCCATGCTACCGTAGGGTCACAGAGGCTATGCTTGTGCAGAAGATTGCCCACCTTATAGCTTTCAAGCATATCGTTGGTATAGCCGTCTGTGCCAAGGCCGATTAAAATGCCCTTGTGGTACATCACAAGCGCTGGCGGGCAGCCGATGGCATTCCCCATATTGCTTTCCGGGTTATGGGATACCATGGTATCCGTTTCCTTCAAAAGATCAATTTCAGCCTCGGACACATGGGTGCAGTGGCCGCAGATGGTCTTTTTGCCCAGCACGCCAAAATCATGCAGGCGGAAAACGGGGCGCTTGCCGTGTTCCTTCAGCGATTGGGTAACATCGTACATTCCCTCTGCCACGTGGATGTGGCAGCCCACACCCTCTGGCTTTTGCGCCATGCAATAGGCAAGCGTTTGGTTGGAAAGGGTGAATGGCGCGTGCATGCCCATCATGCCCACGATCCAATCACCTGGCTGCGTTTGCGCCCAATGCAGAAAATCAACGTTTTCCTGAACGGCAGCTTTCATTTGATCCTGCCCGTCCCGGTCGCTGATCTCGTAGCAGAGATTGGCGCGCACGCCATATGTACGGGCGCTCTGGGCGATGCGAAAAAGGCTGCCCTCAATTGCGCCATAGCTGGCATGATGGTCAAGCACCGTGGTGACGCCATTTTCGATGCACTCAATAAAGGTAGCATCGGCGCTAGCCTCAGTAGCGTCAAGGGTTAGGTTGCGGTCGATCGTCCACCACATGCCATCCAGCACGTCCAAAAAGCCCTTGGGCTGATAGCCCTTGATGGCGATGCCGCGCGCAAAGGCGCTGTAGATATGGTTGTGCGCGTTGATCATTCCGGGCATAATCACGCCGCCCTTGGCATCGATAAACGCACCCTCTGGATATTTGGCCCGAATGGCCTCGGTTTCCCCCACCGCCGCGATAATCCCATCCGCGATTGCAACGCAGCCGTTTTCATAAAAGGGCGCATCCGCGTCCCGGGTGATCATGCGCCCATTGCCAATCAACAGCATCTGCTACTCCCCCATTTCCTCATCCGAAATCATGGTGCCAGTGCGTCCCTCAATCCCATCCTTTGCCTTGTGAAGCAAGGTGATGAGCGCCGTGCGCCCCGGAGCGGTGCGTACAAACGCGGCGGCAGCCTGCACCTTGGGAAGCATGGAACCGGGCGCGAATTGCCCTTGGGCAATGTAACGATCGGCCTGCGCAAGCGTCATGCGGCTGATCCACCGTTGGGTGGGCTTTCCAAAGTCCACCGCTACCTTTTCTACCGCCGTTAGAATAATCAGCGCATCGGCATTCACCAGCTGAGCCAGCAGGCAGGCGGCAAAATCCTTATCAATCACCGCAGCCGCACCCTTGAGGTGATGACCATCGGTTTTGAATACCGGAATGCCTCCGCCGCCGCATGCAATCACCACATGCCCCGCGTTCACTAACTCATGGATGGTGGAAATCTCCACAATGCCCTTGGGCATGGGCGACGCGACCACGCGCCGCCAGCCTCTGCCCGCATCCTCCACCACATCGTAGGCGCGTTCCGCTACCATGCGCCGCGCCTCCTCCTGCGTCATAAAAGCGCCGATGGGCTTGGCGGGGTGCTTAAAGGCGGGGTCATCCGGATCTACCTCCACCTGCGTGAGCACAGTAGCCACGCCCTTTTCAATGCCGCGATCCAGCAGCTCCTCGCGCAGGGCGTTTTGCAGGTCGTACCCGATATAGCCTTGGCTCATCGCCACACAGACCGATAGCGGGCATGGAATATACCTTTGTGGATCGGAGCGCGTAAGCTCCGTCATCGCCAGCTGAATCATACCTACCTGCGGGCCGTTGCCGTGTGAAAGGATCACTTCATGCCCAGCCTCAATCAAATCAGCGATGGCTTTTGCGGTTTCCTTCACCGCGATCATCTGCTCCGGCAGGTTGTTTCCCAGCGCGTTTCCGCCCAAAGCGATCACGATACGCTTGGTCATCGGTACTCATTCCTTTCCCATCGGCTCATTGTCACGTTACTTTGCGAACTCGCGCTTGGCGGCGCGCTCCTCCAGCGCTTTTAAGGTGCCCTGAGGATCTCTGCATTTGGCAAGAAAAATCATTGAAGCAATGATATACGGCTTAAAGCTGGCTTCCTTATAAAGCGGGGTACGGTAACGGTCGAATATGCTCGCGTCTACCTCGCCCTGCTTGCAGCTTACGCCGCTGATATCCGCAGGCAGGCAGTGCAGGTACAACGCCTTGCCATCCTTGGTGGTCTTCATCAGTTCCTCGGTGCAGGCCCAATCCTTATGCTCGGCATTCTGGGCAAGCAGTTCCTTTTCCAACGCCTTAATGCCAGCGTCATCGCCCTGCGCGTACAAATCAGTGCGTTTTTCCATGGCCGCAAAGGGTGCCCAGCTCTTGGGGTATACGATATCCGCGTCCTTGAAAGCCTCTGCCATCACATTTGTCTTGGTGAAGCTGCCGCCGGTTTTGGCGGCGTTTTGCTTGGCGACCTCCTCCACCTCGGGCATTACTTCGTAGCCCTCGGGGTGAGCAAGCACCACGTCCATGCCAAAGCGGGTCATCAGGCCAATCACGCCCTGCGGCACGGATAAAGGCTTGCCGTAGCTAGGGCTATACGCCCAGCTCATGGCGAGCTTTTTGCCCTTTAAATTCTCCACGCCGCCAAAGGAATGAATGATATGCAGCATATCCGCCATGCACTGGGTGGGGTGGTCGATATCGCATTGCAGATTCACAAGCGTGGGCTTCTGCTCCAGCACGCCATCCCGGTTGCCCTCGGCAACCGCGTTCACCACGTCATGCATGTATTGGTTGCCCTTGCCGATGTACATATCATCGCGGATGCCGATCACGTCCGCCATAAAGGAAATCATATTAGCGGTTTCGCGCACGGTTTCACCATGGGCAATCTGGCTTTTGCCCTCGTCCAAATCCTGCACCTCAAGCCCCAACAGGTTGCAGGCAGAGGCGAAGGAAAAGCGGGTGCGGGTAGAATTATCCCGAAACAAGCTAATGCCCAAGCCGGATTCGAAAATTTTGACGGAAATATTATGCTCACGCAGATAGCGCAGGGCATCGGCGATCAGGAAAACGGCTTCAATCTCGTCATCCGTTTTCTCCCATGTAAGAAAAAAATCGTTGTTATACATTTCCTTGATATGGAGGGCATTGAGCCTGTCAATATAGCCTTGAAGCGTTGCGTCCATGTGATAGCCATCCTTTCATAATTACACAAGCATGCGATGATTCAGTGCGCCTTACTTGCAATAGCAAGCGGGCAGAGCCGCGTACACAGCCGCGCAGGTGACCAAATCCTGCTTCCATGTTTTTTCGTTAGGGGCGTGCGCCTGCGCCTCCGCGCCAGGGCCGAAGCCGATGCAGGGAATGCCATTGCGCCCCATGATGGATACGCCATTGGTGGAGAAGGTCCATTTGTCGGTGAGCGGGCGCGCTTTGCGCATTTGCGCATTCGCCGCATCGCCAATGCGTTTTGTGCCATACAGGCCGTGATAGGCCTCCTCCAGCGCCTTGGTAACCTTATGCTCCTGCGGGATCACCCAAGTGGGAAAATAGCACTCGATAGGATAGCTGCAGCCCGTCCAAGAGGGGCGGTCATACTGATACATGCTCACCTGCACGTCATCGCCATATTTGCGAACGGCGGGCAAAGCGCGAATTTCCTCCAAGCAGCTCTCCCATGTTTCCCCCGCCGTCATGCGGCGGTCAAGGCTTACCGAGCAGGAATCCGCCACCGCGCAGCGGGAGGGGCTTGTAAAGAAAATCTCGCTGGCGGTGATGGTGCCGCGGCCCAAAAAGCGGGCTTCCTCCCATGCGGGGTTGAACTCCTCCTCCAGCATCTTCACAAGACCCTTGATTGGCTCCGCTTTGCACGCGTCGTTTTCGTTGAGGGCGCGCACGTCCTGCAATATGTCGGCCATTTTATAAATGGCGTTGTCACCGCGCTCCGGGGCGCTGCCATGGCAGCTGACGCCCTTGCAATCCACGCGGATTTCCATACGCCCGCGCTGACCGCGATAGATGCCGCCATCCGTTGGCTCTGTGGATACAACAAATTCCGGCCGAATTTGATCCTCGTGAATGATGTACTGCCAGCACAGGCCGTCGCAATCTTCCTCCTGCACAGAGCCTACCACCAGCACGCGGTACTGCTCGTTTAGCAGACCTAGATCCTTCATGATCTTCGCGCCATATACGGCAGAAACGATGCCGCCAAGCTGATCGCTGGTGCCGCGCCCGCCGATTTCCGTATCGCTCTCATAGCCCTGATAGGGATCAAAAAGCCAGTTCGCGCGGTTGCCAACGCCAACGGTATCGATATGCCCGTCAAAGCCGATGAGCGTTTTGCCGCTGCCCATCCAGCCAAGAATGTTGCCTTGCGGGTCAATTTCAGCTTTGTCAAAGCCAAGCGTCTCCATCTCCGCCTTGATGCGGCGCACATGACCTTCCTCACCGGCGCTCTCGCCAGGAATGGCCACCAACTCCCTCAAAAACTTGGTCATAGCCGCCTTGTAGCTCTCGGCAGAATTTTTGATCGCGTTAAAATCCATCGTCGTACCCTCCTGCAAAGTCGTTTGGTTTGATAATGCCGTTATGCGGTGGGGTATTTGCCGCCCCATACCACTTGACGATATTGATCGGGATCGGTTGCGCCCTCGGTGGAGAAGAAGAGCGCCTTGCTGTGACGGTCAAGACCAATGGCCTCGCGCAGCTCGCGATATTCTTCGTTTTCCATCAGCGCCGCGATTAGCCCCATGCCCACCGCGCCGCTCTCGCCGGAGGTCACCGCCGGGTCGCCCTTTACGGGGGCGGCAAGCATGCGCATGCCCTTTGCACTGACCCAATCCGGGCAGCTGACAAAGGCATCGGCGTGGTTGCGCAGGATATCCCACGAAAGGGTATTTGGCTCGCCGCAAGCAAGCCCCGCCATGATGGTAGCAAGATCGCCCTCAACGATGCGCGGGCTGCCGTCTCCCGCCAGCGCGCCACGATAGAGGCAGTCGGCGGCCTGCGCTTCCATGATGATCATCTTGGGCGGAGCACTGGGGTAAAGGTTGGCGAAATAGCCGACCATCGCGCCCGCCAGCGATCCAACACCCGCCTGAACAAAAATATGCGTCGGGCGAGCAAGCTCGTACTGGCGCAGCTGCTCGGCAGCCTCGGCGGCCATCGTGCCATAGCCCTGCATGATCCAGCCGGGAATATCCTCATACCCATCCCATGCCGTATCCTGCACGATCACGCCGTTTTCGGTTTCCAACGCCTCCTTGGCGGCCAAACGAACACAGTCGTCATAGTTCATGTTTTCGATGGTGACGGTTGCGCCTTCTTTTTGGATGTTTTGAAACCGGGTTTGCGTGCTTCCCTTTGGCATATGCACAACGGCCTTCTGCCCTAGCTTTTTCGCCGCCCACGCAACGCCCCGGCCATGGTTGCCATCGGTGGCGGTAAAGAAGGTGGCCTGCCCAAATTCCTCGCGGAGCTGCGTGCCGGTGAGGTATTCATACGTCATATCGTCAATCTCGCGCCCTGTTTTTTGAGCGATATAGCGCGCCATGGCAAAGCTTCCACCAAGCACCTTAAAGGCGTTTAGGCCGAAGCGGTAGCTCTCGTCCTTGACAAACAAATCGGACAGATGCAGCTGCTCCGCCATGCCCGAAAGCTTGGCAAGCGGCGTAACTGCGTATTGCGGAAAGCTTTGGTGAAACGCCATTGCCTGCCGCACATTTTGCATAGACATCAAAGGAAGATGCTGATCTGAACTGGAGGGCATGCGATTCACAACCCATTTGATCGCTTCCATCTGCGAACGCTCCTTTTGTTCATTTTGGCGGTTTCATTCCCGTCTGCTTCATTTTACCATAGTGCCGAAACGATGTCAACAAAATATTTGTATATCAAACAAAAAGTTTGTTTGCTTTCTAGGGCGAATTCAGATATAATGGAAGAAAGGATGTGAAGAACCGATGAAGCCATGGATGCTAACACTTTTGCGCCAGCTTGCCGCAGGCGTTGCCGCAGAGTTTGGCCGTAACTGCGAGGTGGTGGTGCATGATCTGTGTGATCCCAACGAAGAGCATACCATTGTAGCGATTGAAAACGGACATGTCTCCTCCCGCGTGCTGGGTGGAGGTCCCTCCCATGTGGTGCTGGAGGCTCTGCGCAGCGACTCTGCCACCCTTCAGGATCATCTGTGCTACCTAACGCAAACCGCCGATGGTCGCATTTTACGTTCCAGCACGATCTTCGTGCGGGATGAGCAGGGGCAAAAGGTGGTGGGCATCTTTGCCATCAACCACGATATCACCCGCCTGATCATGGCTGAAAATGTGCTCAAGGAGCTGACTGCCACCCCCGAGGGCGGCAAGCAGCCCGAGCGAATTGTGCAAAGCGTGAACGACCTGCTGGACGAGCTGATTGTGCAATCGGTGGAGCTTACAGGCAAGCCGGTGGCGCTCATGAGCAAGGAGGATAAAGTGCGCGCGCTGCAATTTCTAAACGACGCGGGCGCGTTTCTCATTACCAAATCTTCCGAAAAGGTGTGCAAATACTTTGGCATCACCAAATATGCGCTGTACCATTCCATCGATTTGAAGGGGCAAAACGGGGCTTGAGCCGGAAAAAGCTGCTTTCCAAGCAGGAATCTACATCATAATGAAAGAATTTATGGATAGATGGCTTCCTGCGGGAAGGGAGGGTAACCAAGCGCGGCAGGGAAAAGCTAATGCAACTTGCAACCAAGTGAACACGCCACGGCGGGATGCGCATAAGCATCCAAAAGAAAAGGAGATTGGGTTATGAAAAAACTACTAACTTTCCTTCTGGCTCTGGCACTGGTAATGGGAACCTCCGCTTTTGCGGAAGCGCCCGCTGCACAGGACATCGCGATTCTTTATACCAACGACGCTCATTGCGGCGTGGATAACGCCTTTGGCTATACGAGTCTTGCCTGCTACCGCGACAAGCTCGCGGAAGACGGCTATCAGGTAACGCTAGTGGATTGCGGCGACGCAATTCAGGGTGAGCCGATCGGCACACTATCCACCGGTGAATACATCATTGATATAATGAACACCGTTGGCTACGATCTAGCCATCCCCGGCAATCACGAGTTCGACTATGGCATGGAGCGCTTTTTGGAGCTTGTAGGAAAAGCTAGTTTCCCCTACATTTCCAGCAACTTTACCAAGGAAGGCAAGCTTGTTTTTGACGCGTACAAAATCATCGATTATGGCACGGTTAAGGTAGGCTTTGTGGGCATCACCACCCCCAAGACCATTACCTCCTCAACGCCTAAGTTTTTCCAAAACGACAAGGGCGAGTTCATTTATACCTTCTGCCAGGACAGCGACGGCACCGCCCTGTACGCGGCTGTACAATCCGCTGTGGACGCCGCCCGTGCCGAGGGCGCGAACTACATCGTGGCGCTATCCCATCTGGGCATTTCTGCGGATTGCTCGCCTTGGATGAGCAACGACGTCATCCTGAACACCACCGGTATCGATGTGGTGCTAGATGGCCACAGCCACAGCACCGTGGAATGTGAAAAGGTAAAGAACAAGGATGGCAAGGACGTTCTGCTCAGCCAGACCGGCACCAAGATGCAAAACATTGGCGAGCTGATCATTACGGCGGACGGCAAGCTTTCCACCAGTCTGCTCAAGTGGAATCAAGGCGTTGCGGACTATATTGGCGAGATCATGGGGCAGTTTGACGAAATGCTCTCCACCGTGGTTGCCAAGACTGCCGTGGAGCTTGTGATCAACGAGCCCGGCACAGATCCCGCCGTGCGCATTATCCGCGTAGCGGAGACCAACATGGGTGATCTGGTTGCGGATGCATATCGTGGCATGAGCGGTGCGGACATCGCCTTTGTCAACGGCGGCGGCGTGCGCGCGAGCATCAAGGCGGGTGACATAACCAATAACGACATCCTAAAGGTACAGCCTTATGGCAACGCGCTGTGCGTGGTGGAAGCCACCGGTCAGGAGCTTTTGAACGCGCTTGAAATGGGCGCGCGTGCCGTGCCCGAGGAAACCGGCGCTTTCCTACAGGTGAGCGGCCTGAGCTACGAGATTCACACCTATGTGCCCTCCTCTGTAAAGCTGGACGATAACGGCATGTTCGTTAGCGTGGATGGTGAGTATCGCGTAAAGAACGTGAAGGTTGGCGACGCGGAACTGGATCTGACCAAGACGTATACCTTGGCCAGTCATGATTACCTGCTCCTCAACGGCGGCGATGGCTACACCATGTTCCAGGATAACAACCTGCTCATGGATCGGTTCATGCTGGACAATCAGGTGCTGATCAACTACATCACCGAAAAGCTTGGCGGCGTTGTGAGCGACGAGTACGCCGATCCGCATGGTCAGGGTCGTATTGTGGCTGTAGCGGAAAAACCGTGAGTTCCCAAAATTGAGCAGGAGGCTAGGGCTTAACGCCCTAGCCTCTTCGTGCACCATCGTGCATACCCTTCTTTTCAGGGTAGCTCTGCGGGTACAGCGCCGCTGTTCGCCATCATTTGGCAACAATCGCTTCTATCCACAAGCTGCGGCGTAAGCAGCAAAGCGGGAATATCAGCGGCGCCGTTATTGACCGTAGCTTCTACCATCAGATGATCGCCGCAAAGCAGCTCCCAAACAATCTCGCTCGCACTTTGCGCAAGCTCGCGGGCATTGGTGAGCAGCGCCACGCTTTGATGTCCGGCTTGAACGCTTTCCTTCGTGCCCTGCTGCCCGGCAATCAATGGCAGTTCGGTAACGCCGGCAGATTGCAGCGCGTCCAATACGCCCATAGCAGCCTTGTCGCAGGGCACGACCACAGCATCCGGCCTGCCGCCGTCATATACATCGGCAATCAAGCGGGACATGCGCTCCTGAGCGGATTCCCTGCTATCCCCTGTGATACATACCTGTTCAAAGTTCGTTTCGCCGCTTTTCATTTGAAGCTCCCCACTGGCGATGTATGGCATGAAGATTTCACGCATGCCAGCATAGATGGATCGTGCATCCACATCCGTGGCGGGTCCTACAAACATCTCCACCAGCATGGGACGCCCGCAGTTCTGTTCCAGCGCGTTGATGATATATTGCGCTTGCAGCCTTCCCGCCATAAAGTTATCAGCGCCAATGTAATAATCAACTGTTTGATTGCCCATCAGCAGCTGCTCATAGGCGATGACCGGCACATCGTTTGCCTCTGCCCTTTCCAGCACCTCATTTAACGCGGTGGCGTCCACCGCCGCGATGATCAACAGCCTTGCCCCATCGTCCAAAAGCTGGTTGAGCTGCTGTTGCTGCCGTTGCACGCTATTGCTTGCGTAGCAAAGCTCTGTGGGACAGCCCAGCGCCTCCACCGCATCTTGGAGCACCTTTCCATCCCGAACCCAACGGCTGGAATCCGATGTGCTTGGCAGCGAAATACCGACCAGATGCGTAAGCTTCGTCTGCTGTGCGCAGCCGCCGGAGCACAGCAGCAGGCTGCACAACAGCAAAGCGATCAATAGCGTTCGAATAGTCTTACCGGTTTGCGTGCATTTTCTCATTTCAAGCCCATCTTCCTTCTCCTCTTTTTGTGTGGAATCGCATTCATCGACCAGCAGCTCGATACTCGTTTTCCGCATTTTGCGGCATGATTCGTCATGTATGTTTGCATTATAAAAGGAACAAGTAAAATTTCATATCCATTATTCAAAACTCGCAAAAAAACGACAGAATTTGCAGATTAAAAAGAAAAAAAAGGCAGCTCACTTGCTGCCTCTTTCGTTCATCTCATTGATCTATGCATGAAATCAAATCACGCTCCGGCCACCATGAAGCGTTTCTTTTCCGAAAGCATAGCGGAAATACGCTTTTTTTGCATCGTTCAAATACGTGCGAGAAATACGGATCATGCTGCCATCCGTCATGCGGAAATTTTCGCCCTCGATCGCCTCCACGTGGTTTAAATTCACAATAAAGCTCTTGTGGCAGCGGCAAAAATCCGGTTCCGCGGTTAGTGAAAAAAAACGATCCAGCTTTGCGGTCAGCGACAGCGTTTTGCTCCCGGACAGGATCAAATGAACCTTACGCAAATCGCTTTCCAAATAAAGGATGTTGCACAGCAGAAT
>JAVVVJ010000003.1:0-34092 GCA_036652695.1 Clostridia bacterium
CCCTTTGTTTCAAAAAAAGTCATCGCGCCAGTCACGGGTGCCAGCCACACCCCATTCATTCCATTTTTAGATAGTTTGATTCCTATTCCTGCCAAAACCCATCTGCCCATTCCACCCGCTGCAGCCCGTGAAAAGCGCGCAGTTCCTCTACCGCCACGCCAAGGGCGCACAGGAATGCGTCATTTTGCCGCATTTCGCGCTCCGGCCAGAAGCGTTTCACCCGCAGCACGCCGTTTTTGCGGTCGCATAGCGGCTCTATTCGCCCGGCAAAGCGCTCGCCATATAGCACGGGCAGCACATAATAGCTGTATTTCCGCTGCGCCTCCGGCGTGTAAATTTCCCATTTATATTGAAAATCAAACAGCGAGGCAATCAGCTTGCGATCCCAGAGCATGCAGTCCAATGGCGGTAGCAGCCGTACATATTTTGTGCGATTCGCGCAAGAGTGGGCGGCCAGCAGCTGCGCTTCATCCTCGGCACGCAGGTAGAGCGGCTTGGCAAGCCCCTCAACCGCCACGGGGACAATGGCGGCGCTCGCCAGCAACGCTTCAAATACCTCGGCACGCTCCTTCGCGCGAAACCCGTCCATGCCAAGCCACGCATCGCTTGACCCGCTGCCCAAAAGCCCCACCGCGCCAATGCGCCGTAGCGCTTGCCAAACGTGCCGTTCACGCTCCGTGCATAGGGGACAGGGCGCGCTCAGCAGCTCATGCGGCAGGCAATCGCTTGCGAGGGCATAGCTCTTCACCGCGTTTTTCTTGTGGTGAACCACAAGCTCACCACGAAAATAAAGCGTTTCCAGCGCTGCACGGCTCAGCGTCGTCTCGCTCCAGTACCAATCCGCTCGCCCTTTGATGTTCAGCTCCTGTGAGGTTGCACAGCCGCGCTCGTGAAGCGTCTGGCGGATCAGCGGTGCGATTTGCTCCACCTCATCCCGGCTGCGGCTGCGGTCGCGGTAGCGGTCGCGCACCGGCTCCAGATAGGGCCAGTCCTCCACGGGCAAAATGCCCATGTTCTTGTCAAAAAAATCAATCAGCGCGCGGCGGCCATACAATAGCTCTGCCAGCAGCTCCCGCGTAAAGCCCTCCACACGCGCAAGCAGCGCCAGCTCATGGCTTTTGCCGCACACATCCACGGGGTCGTACTGCAAGCAGCGCACCTGCCGCACATAGTCAAGCACGCCCTGCGCGCCGCTGAAACGCCGCGCGCCTAAGAGCCCGTGCTTTGTAAGCAGAAACCTGCATGCCTGCATTCGGGAAACGTGGATGGTCATTTGCATCGCTCCTATTCTATTTTGTACAGCATAACACGGGAACGCGCGTTCGTCAATGAGGAATGCATAGCCGTTGCATTTCACATCTTTGTGCGATATACTATAGAAACCCAACGTAAACAATTGATGAAAAGGAGGCATTCCCGCATGCGCATTACCATGATCTGCATAGGCTCCATGGGGGACGTGCGCCCCTATATTGTGCTCGGGCGAGAGCTCAAGGCACGCGGTCACGAAATATCCATTTGTGCGTTTACTGATTTTCGCGCTACAACGGAAGGGGAAGGAATGCGTTTTTGCCCCGTCTTTGGCGATGTGCGCTCCTTTATGAGCCGCATCATGAAGCCGGGCACAAATGGCGTCAATTACTTGCGTCAGCTGCGCAACGGCCTATTGGAGATCCTCGATCCCTTCCTGCACGATATTGAGGCTGGATGCGATGGCGCGGAAGCGATCATCGGCACCTATTTTGGAATGGTTTTCCAATCCATTGCTGAGGTTCGGCATCTGCCCTTTATCCAAACGCATTATTTTCCCATGGATCCTAACCCTTCCACGCCCATTGCCTCCGCGCCCGGGCAGCACGCGGGCAGAGCTTGGCGCATGGCCTCCTATCCGCTGGCATATCTCTTGATCAGCACCATGGAACGCTATTACCTTGCCGATTGGCGCAAGGCGCATGGCATGAACCCGCGCAAGCTGGAGCGCAAGCCCTCTTATGAGCTGAATGGCCATGTTGTGCCCGTGCTATACGCCATGAGTCCCCTGCTGATGACGCGCCCGGCCACATGGGGAGCGAACATCCACATGACGGGCTTTTGGCTGGATAGCCAGCCCTTTACCTATAGCCCGGAGCCAGAGCTGCAATCCTTTTTGAATGACGGCGAACCGCCAATCTACATCGGCTTTGGTTCGATGACCAGCGGGGACATGGGCGCCACGCTTGGCATCGTGCTGGACGCACTGCGCCAAACCGGCATTCGCGCCATCCTTTCCACCGGCTGGGGCGGCGTAGAGGTGCCGAGCAGACCAAATCTGTACGTGGCGGGCTTTGTGCCGCATGATTGGCTTTTTGCACATGTAAGCGCGGTGGTGCATCATGGCGGCGCGGGTACCACGGCGGCGGGCATTCTGGCAGGCAAGCCCACGCTGATCATCCCCTTTGGGGGCGATCAGCCCTTCTGGGGGCAGCGGGTGCAGCTGCTTGGCCTTGGGCCCAAGCCCCTTCCGCGCGAGAAGCTTACGGTGCGCAAGCTCTGCCTAGCGCTTCGGCGGTTGACCTCGGAAAAACGCTACAGCGTTGCGGCGCGGGAGCTAGGCGAGCGCATGCGCAAGGAAGATGGCGCGATTACCGCGGCGAATATCGTGGAGCACGAACTGCGGAAATGGCTGCGCGAAGAGGGGCAGACGCCCGACATTGTTCCCCCAGCAGAGGAGCTGAAGCCATGATCCAACACAGGACGCTTGCGGCGCTCAAGCCGGGCGAAAGCGGCATCGTTGCCACCATTGGCGGCGAAGGCGCGTTGCACCGACGATTGCTGGATATGGGCATTACGCCCGGGGTTGCGGTGCTTCTTCAAAAGGCCGCGCCGATGGGAGATCCACTGGAAATTCACCTGCGCGGCTATGCGCTGACCCTTCGCTTGGAGGACGCACAAAAGATTGTTCTTCGTTAACCGGGTGGGGGAACGAGCCCCTTTCCTTTCGAGGGAGATTTTTTTGATGCGTTATACCTTTGCGTTGGCGGGCAACCAGAACAGCGGGAAGACCACGCTTTTTAACCAGCTCACCGGGAGCAGCCAGCATGTGGGCAATTGGCCCGGCGTTACGGTGGAGCAAAAGACGGGCGAGCTGCTCCGTCGGCATCGCGGCGATGCTGCGGTTGTGGATTTGCCGGGCATCTATTCCCTCAGCCCGTATTCGTTGGAAGAAATCGTCGCTAGAAACTATATCGTTAGGGATCGACCGGATGTGGTGGTCAACATTGTGGATGCAACCAATCTGGAGCGCAGCTTCTACCTTACGCTCCAGCTTTTGCAGCTCGGCACGCCGGTGGTGATTGCGCTGAACATGATGGATGAGGTGCGCAGCCGTGGTGACGCCATTGACCTTGCTGCACTCGAAAGGGCGCTTGGCGTGCCTGTGACCGCCATCTGCGCGCGCGGCGGCGAAGGGCTGGAGGAGCTGGTGCGCCGCGCCATGACCGTGGCTGAGCATCGGCAGCTGCCAAGCAGGCTGGACGTCTGCACGGGCGTGGCGCGCAAGGCGTTAGCCGCCGTTACGCGCCTGATTGAACCGGCGGCCTTGCGCCATGGCGTAATGCCGCGCTACGCCGCCGTCAAGCTCTTTGAAGGGGATCAGCCCGTACTTGCGGAGCTGGAGCTGGATCAGAAAACGCGGCGCGGCATTGAGGACATTCTGGTCGCCATGGAGCAGGAGCTGGGTATGGAGCGCGCCGCCGTGATGGCGGATGCGCGCTATCGCTTGATTGAGCAGCTGCTCGCCGCCTGCCTCACGCGTGGCCAGCCGCAGGGCGGCACGCTCACCGATCGGCTGGATGGCGTGCTCACCCATCCGGTGCTCGCGATTCCGGTTTTTTTGCTGATGATGCTGTTGGTGTTCTACCTCACCTTTGGGCCGATGGGTCGATGGGTAGCCGATGGCTTTGCGCGGCTGGTGGCAAACGGCATTGCGTTGATTGCCACGGCACTGCAAAACTGGCATGCGGCGGCATGGCTACAGTCGTTGGTTGTCAACGGCGTACTGCGCGGCGTTGGCAGCGTGCTGAGCTTTCTGCCGACCATTCTCCTTTTGTTTTTGTTGCTTTCCATTCTGGAAGACAGCGGCTATATGGCGCGCGCCGCATTTCTGATGGATCGTCCGCTGCGCAGACTTGGTCTCAATGGGCGCAGCTTCATCCCCATGATGATGGGCTTTGGCTGCACCGTGCCTGCCGTGATGAGCGCGCGAAGCATGAATACCCAGCGCGATCGGCGCTTTACCATCTTGCTCACGCCCTTTATGAGCTGCGGCGCGAAGGTGCCCATTTATGCGCTGTTTACCCGCGCGTTCTTCCCGGGGAACCAAGTGGCGGTCATGAGCGGCTTTTACGGAGCGGGCATCCTTGTATCCGTGCTGGTGGGTCTGTTTCTGAAACGCTTTGTTTTTGAGGGCGATGCGGCGCCATTTTTGATGGAGCTGCCCAGCTACCGCCTGCCCACACCCCAAAATGTTCTACGGCAGATGTGGGATAAGGCGAAGGATTTCCTAAAGCGTGCGTTCACGGTGATTTTTCTGGCCACGCTTGTCGTGTGGCTTTTGCAAAGCTTCACCTTTGCGCTTTCCTCCGCGCCGGATGTGGCGCATAGCATGCTTGGCGGCATTGCGGGTAGCATTGCTCCGCTGTTTGCGCCCGCTGGCTTTGGCACAGCAGAGGCCGCCATGGCGGTGCTCACCGGCATTATGGCAAAGGAAAGCGTTGTGAGCACGCTTGCCGTGCTCAGTGGCTTAGATGCGCAGAGCGCCCAGATGGCCGATCACATGCGCGCTATCTTTCCCAGCACGCTTAGCGCCCTTTCGTTTTTGAGCTTTATCTTGCTGTATACGCCCTGCGTGGCGGCGATTGCCGCTATGCGCCGGGAGATGGAGAGCGCGCGTTGGGCGCTCTGCGCCGTTTTGGCGCAGACCATGCTTGCGTGGATCACTGCGGTGATTCTATACCAAGCGGGTCGCCTGTTCGGCCTAGCGTAGCATCGGGAAGGAAGAAAGAAAGCTTGAAACGAAGCTGCAATCAACTACCGTAGCAAACCAAACCCTAACCTACGCGAAAGCACCGCGCTTCACAACCCCGTCGGTGCCCTTCTAAAGAAAGGCGGATCATCAAAATGAGCGATTCTACACCCGATAGCATACGCCTGTATGGCCTTGTGACCGATTCTATTGTAGACGGCCCGGGCTTCCGGGTTTCCATTTTTACACAGGGCTGCCCGCACCGCTGCGAGGGCTGCCATAACCCGGAAAGTCACGATCCCAACGGCGGTAAGGCTTGGACGCTGGATGCTGTGGAGGCTGCGTTCACGGGCAACCCGCTTTTGGAAGGCATTACGCTTTCGGGCGGGGAGCCGTTCAGCCAGCCCGCCGCCTGCGCGGAGCTTGCGCGCCGTGCGCATGCGCGGGGGCTTACTGTGTGGACGTTCAGCGGACATCTGTACGAAGCGCTGCTTGCCATGGCCGAGGGCAACGAGGCGGTGCGCGCATTGCTGGATGAAACGGATGTGCTTGTGGACGGCCCGTTTATGCTGAAGGAGCGCTCGCTGGAGCTGCTCTATTGCGGCAGCAAGAACCAGCGCCTGATCGATCTCAAAAAGACGCGCGAAGCGGGCGAAGTGGTTCGTTACGCGCCATCGGAGTGGTGTTGATGAAGATTGCGCTGCTGGCTACGGGCGGTACCATCGCCTGCACGCCCACGGAAAACGGCCTTGCGCCGACCCTCTGCGCCGCCGATCTCTTACACGCGATTAGCGGCAGCTTGCCTTGCGAGGTTGTTCCCCGCGATGTGTTTCGTATGGATTCCAGCAATATGCAGCCGGAGGAATGGCGTGCATTGGCAGAGGAAACCATGGCGGCGTTTGAAACCTGCGATGGCGTAGTGATCACCCATGGCACGGATACCATGGCCTATACCGCCGCCGCGCTTAGCTTCATGCTGGCGGGCACAGCAAAGCCCGTTATTCTGACCGGCTCGCAGATGCCGCTTGCCCATCCGCTGAGCGATGCGCCGCAGAACCTGCTGCGCGCGCTGACCGCCGCTACACAGGGTGTGGGCGGGGTATACGTGTGCTTTGGCGAGCGGCTGATCTCTGGCGTGCGGTGCGTAAAAACGCATACCATGGCGCTGGATGCTTTTTCCAGTGTCAATGCGCCGCTGGCGGGCTGGTTCGATGCCGAGGGGCTGCATATCGAGCATCCTCAGTGCTTTACGCCGCCGGAGGGGGAGGGCGGCTTTGCCTTGCGCGCGGGCATTGATACACGCGTGTTTTTGCTAAAGCTTGTGCCCGGCACCTCGCCGGATGTGCTGCGCTTCGTGCGGGAGGCGGGCTATCGCGGGGTGGTGATTGAGGCTTTCGGGCTGGGCGGCCTGCACTATATCCGCCGCAACTTGGTAAAGGCGCTGGAGGAATTGGGGCAGAGCGGGATTTATGTGCTGGTGGTGAGCCAATGCTTATATGAAAAAGCCGACCTCAGCATCTATGAGGTCGGTCGTGGGTTGGTTAGGGATTATGTGATCAGCGGCCGAGATATGACCACTGAGGCGGCTGTATGCAAGCTGATGTGGGCGCTGGAGCGCGAGGAGCCAGGCAAATGGCTTCACAGCCGGGTGATTGGGGAATATCGCTGAAAAGGCCTTAGCCTTCTTCCCGCGCCCAATCTTCACATTGCTCAATGCGCGTGCCCTCATCGCCCTGCGCGGGATCAAAGGCAAACTCATGCAGCTGCTTGCAGGCGAACCGGTCACAAAGGCCGCAGTTTTCCTTGCCTTTTCCCTCGCAGCAGGTTTTAATGGGGCAGGTCTTGCCCCAAAACGGCTTTTTGATTTTGACGCAGCCCTCGCATTTCATGATCTCCCGGTACTTGCATTCACTGCACTTAAGGCCGCAGCGGGATTCAATCATCGGTATCACCCCTTCGCTTTCAATCGTTTATGTTGACCAGCGGAGTATAGCAGAAATCAAATGGGGTGTCAACTTGCGAGGCCTGCGCAGCCCGTGGTACAATGCGGGCGAAATACGTTCGCGCTCCTATATCAAAAGAACGGGAGGCATTCAAATGAAGCTGATCTCATGGAACGTCAATGGCCTGCGCGCCTGCTTGGGCAAAGGCTTTCTGGATTATTTTACTGCGGCGGACGCGGATATGTTTTGCTTGCAGGAAACCAAAATGGAACAGGGGCAGGCGGAGTTTGCGCCTGAAGGGTACGCGCAGTTCTGGAACAGCGCCGAAAAGAAGGGCTACTCCGGCACCGCCATCTTCACCCGCCACCAGCCCCTCAGCGTGCGCTACGGTATCGGCATTGACGCGCACGATCATGAAGGCCGCGTGATTACGCTGGAATACGAACGCTTCTTTCTGGTTACGGTCTACACGCCTAACAGCCAGCGAGAGCTTACGCGACTGGAGTATCGCATGACATGGGAAAATGCCTTTGCCGATTTTTTATGCGAACTGGACAAGCAAAAACCCGTGATTGTTTGTGGGGATATGAACGTTGCGCATGAGGAGATCGACCTCAAAAACCCCAAGACCAATACGAACAACGCGGGCTTTACCCCGCAGGAGCGCGAAAAGATGACCGCTTTGTTGAAGCGCGGCTTTGCGGATAGCTTTCGCCGCCTGCACCCGGGCGAGGCGGAGCGCTATAGCTGGTGGAGCTACATGCGCCAGAGCCGAGACCGCAACATTGGTTGGCGCATTGATTATTTTCTTGTCAGCGAGCGCATTGCCGCCAATATCCGCAACGCGGATATTCATGCCGATATCCTGGGCAGCGATCACTGCCCCGTCATTTTGGAGCTGGAAGGGTTGGATGCTTGATGAAAATTTTGTTTGCTTCGGATCTCCATGGCTCGGCTACGGCGTGCGAGGCCGTGCTCAACCGCCTTGTGCTGGAAGGAGCGGAGCGTTTCTTTTTGCTGGGAGACCTGCTGTATCACGGCCCGCGCAACGATCTGCCGCAGGGGCATGACCCCAAGGCTGTTGCGGCGCTGCTGAACGCAAGCCCCCTGATGCCCCTGTGCGTGCGCGGCAACTGCGATGCCGAGATCGATCAGATGGTGCTGCACTTTCCCATCATGGCGGATTACGCGCTGCTGCCGCTGGAAAACGGAGCCTGTGCGTTTGTGACGCACGGCCACCTGTTTAACGCCGAATGTCCGCCGCCGCACCGCCCCGGCGACCTGCTTATTCATGGACATACGCATGTGTACTGCGCCGTGCCGCAGGGGGATTACACCTACCTAAACCCCGGCTCGGCCGCGCTGCCAAAGGAAAATCAACCCGCCAGCTATCTGATGTATGAAGCGGGCGTATTCACCATCAAAGCACTTGCGGATGGCAGGACGCTCCTTACCTACACGCTTGTGAAGAACCCGTGAACATGCAAAAAAAAGCCTTGCCCATTAACAGCCTATCGGGTATAATGCTACGAGTGGCAGAATTCAATCATGATTGGAGAGAAGACTCATGCGCAAGCGTGCGATTCTGGCGTTGATGCTGGTTGTGGCTCTGGCTGTTACCACGAGCTGCTCCTTGATCGTTAAGGACGCCGAGGTGGACAAGCAGACCGTTATTATTGAGGCTGCGGGCAAGACCTTCACAAAGGAAGAAGTCAAAACGGAACTTTCGCAGGCACTTGATTATCAGGAATATGTTTATGGCATGTATGGCTATCCCTTTGATAAGACCGATGCCAAGACAATTGCTGAGGCACAGGACAACGTGATCAAGGGCTTGATCGATCGGGCTGTGACCGATCAGAAAAAAACAGAGCTGGGCTTTGACGCCTTCACCGATGAAGAACTTGCTCAAATGCAAGCAGAAGTGGATGAAACGTGGGACGGCTATGTGAAGAGCATCACAAGCGGCTATTTTGCCGATACCAAGCTGACCGGCGATGAGCTTACCAAGGCCATTGACGCGAAGATGGTAGAGGTTGGCTACGGCAGCAAGGATACGATGCTGGAGAGCCAAAAGACCGTTAAGGCAAATGAAAAGCTTCGCGCCGACGTTGTAAAGGACGTTGCCGTGACCGATGACGAGGTTAAGGCAGAGTATGACAGCCGCGTCGCCGCAGCCATGGCTAATTACGCGAACGATGTTTCCGCATATGGCAGCGATGTGCAAAACGGCGCCACCGTTTACTATGTGCCCGCTGGATATCGCTATGTAAAGAACATTCTGCGCAAGTTCAGCGAAGAGGATGCAACCAAGATTAGCGGCTTCACCACCCAAATCACCGATAAGCAGACCCAGCTTGGCAACGTGACCAGCTCGCTCGCCGAGCTTGGTGAGGATGCTACCGCCGATGATGAGTTGACCGCGCAGAAGCGTGCAGACCTCACCAAGACGAAGGCAACCTTGGATGCTGAGCTTGCCGATTTGCAAACGCAGCTTGATGCGGCAAAGGAAACCGCCTATGCCGCGTTGCAGCCCACGGTTGACGAAATTCTTGCGAAGCTTGCGCAAAGCACGGATTTTGACGCGTTGATCGCGGAGTATGGCGAGGATCCCGGCATGCAGAATGAGCCTGGTAAGACTACGGGATACCCCGTATGCCTAGGCAGCACCAGTTGGGTAGCCGAGTTCACCGATGCCGCTATGGCGCTGGAAAAGATCGGCGACGTATCCTCTGCCGTGCGCTCCTCCTATGGCATTCACTTCATTCAGTATACGGGCGATGCCGCTGAGGGCGCCGTGGCCTTTGACACCGTGAAGGATACGGTGCAAAGCGAGCTGCTTACCAAGAAGCAGGATGAGCAGTACACCGCTACGGTTGCGCAGTGGGCAACCGACGCGCATGCTAAAATCTATATCGACCGTATGGCGGACTAACGCAGCCACATGACTTATCGCGGACGGAACATCAAGCGGATGTTCTGTCCGCTTTTTTGATGCGGATTGGGCGGGTGGGCAAAAAAAGAATGTGTCCACAGCACAGGGACAAGGCGCAAATCATGTGAGAGCATCCATTGCAGGCACAGCGGGGATGGGATACACTAAGCCTGTCACGAAAGAATGAATAACGCGAAGGAAGCATGCGCACGGGCGAGGGAAAGCCTGATGTTTTTTGCTTGTGATTTTGAAAGGATGGTTGCCGCAATGAAACTTGGATTTATTGGGCTAGGGATTATGGGAAAGCCAATGGCGCGGAACTTAATGAAGAACGGCCATGAGCTGGTTGTTTTTGATGTGGTGCGTTCCAGCGTGGAGGCGCTTGCCGCCGATGGCGCGCTTGCCGCTGCCACGGTCAAGGAGGTTGCCCAGCAGTGCAGCGTTATTTTGACAATGCTGCCAAATTCCACTCATGTGGAGAGCGTCGTTATGGGCGAAGAAGGCATTCTGTCCGTGTGCAAGGCCGGAAGCACGCTGATTGATATGAGCTCCATCGCTCCCTTGGCCTCGCAGAAAGTTGCGCAGGCATGCAAGGAGCATGGGGTGCGGATGCTGGAAGCCCCCGTTAGCGGCGGTGAGCCCAAGGCCGTTGAGGGGACGCTGTCCTTCATGTGCGGCGGCGAAAGGGAAGTCTTTGACGAATGCTTGCCGCTGCTAAAGCTGATGGGCGGCGATGTGGTATACTGCGGCTTGGCGGGCGCGGGAAACACCACGAAGCTGGCGAATCAGATCATTGTGGCGGTGAATATCGCGGGGCTGGCGGAGGCCTTTATGCTGGCAAAGCGCGCTGGTGTGAATCCGGAAACGGTTATGAACGCAATCAAGGGCGGCTTGGCGGGCAGCACGGTGATGAACGCAAAGGGTCCCATGATGATTGCCAACAATACAAAGCCGGGCTTCAAGCTTGATTTGCACATCAAGGATCTCAACAACGTGTTGGAGACCGCGCACGCGCAAGGCGCACCGGTGCCGTTGACGGCGCTTGTGATGGAGATGATGCAAACGCTTCGCGCCGATGGCATGGGGCAGTGCGACCACAGCGCGCTGGCAAAATACTATGAAAAACTCGCCAGTGATACGATTTACTGAATTGATGCAGGCAAAATGCAGAAGGAATGATATTGTGAAAGTGGTCATCGCCATCGATTCCTTTAAGGGGAGCTGCACGTCCAAGGAGGCCGGAGAGGCTGTTGCACGCGGGATTCATCAGGCGCTGCCGGATGCGGAGGCGTTGATCCTTCCTGTGGCAGATGGGGGCGAGGGCACGGTGGACGCGATCCTTGCCTGTGGCGGCGAACGAAAAACCTGTGTGGTCAGCGACCCGCTGGGCGGCAAGGTCACCGCGAGCTATGGGGTGCTGCCCAAAGGCGTTGCGGTGATGGAAATGAGCGCGGCCTCCGGCCTGCTGCTGGTGCCGCCGGAGCGGCGCGATGCCTTGCGCGCCTCCACCTATGGCACGGGGGAAATGATCCGTGCCGCGCTTGACGGGGGCTATCGTCGGTTTCTGATCGGCCTAGGCGGCTCGGCCACCACCGATGGCGGCGCGGGCATGGCGCAGGCGCTGGGCGCGTCGCTGAGGGATTGTGACGGGCGGGAGCTTCCTTGCGGGGGCATGGCGCTAGAGAAGCTCCATCACATTGACGTGTCGCGGCTGGATCCGCGGTTGAAGGCGTGCGACTTTACCTGCGCGGTGGACGTTCAAAACACGCTCTGCGGCGCGAAGGGCGCGGCGGCGGTCTATGGGCCGCAAAAGGGTGTGACGCCGGAAATGGTGCAGCCGCTGGATCAAGCGCTTTTCAACTATGCCGCGGTCGTGCGGCGTGATTTGGGCATAGAGCTGCTGAGCCTTGCGGGCGGCGGCGCAGCGGGCGGGCTGGGGGCGGGGCTTTTTGCTTTTGCGAACGCCGCCTTTGAGCCTGGCATTGATGCGGTGCTCAACATCTTGGATTTTGAGCGCAAGCTAGCGGGTGCGGATCTTGTAATGACCGGCGAAGGGCGCATGGACAGCCAAACCGCCAGCGGCAAGGTGCCCGTCGGCATAGCGCGCCGCGTGAAGGCCACTGGGAAGATTCCCGTATTCGCGTTGGTAGGCGGGGCGAGCGCGGAGGCGGACGCGGTATACCAGCATGGCATTGACGGTATTTTCCCAATTGCGGACGGCCCTATCACCATGGAAGAAAGCTGCGCGCGTGTCAAGGAGCTGCTGGCGCGCACGGCGGAGGCGCTCACGCGCGGCTGCGTTGCCATTCGGCGGCAGCTGCTGCAAGAAAACAAAGAATGAACGAAAAAGCACCGGACGGTATGTAAAACCGTTCGGTGCTTTTTGGTTTTTTCGTTACTTCGTCAAATCGGCTGCGTCATAGCAAAGGCGGTTGGCGATATCCATGCTGAGGCTTTCGGTGAACATGCGGCTGAGCGAAAGGTTGATGCGCGCATCCGGCTTTGTCCACGTGGCAGAAAGGTTGCCATACTCCACATAGCCCTGCGTGGCGTTCGCGTCAAAGGGATCGCTGTCCGGCGCGCCGTACATGGCGGTGAGTGCCGTAAGCACCGCGCGGAAGTCGGCGATGCTGTTATCGCCAATGGGGAACATGAAGTTCAGCGTGCTCAGGCGGGAGACTTTCGCGCTGTTGTTGCGGTCGATCTGGCAGGAGAATTGATCAACCTGAAGGTCGCCAATACCGGAGGGGGCGTTTTGTATGGTGAGACTGCCAACGCCTTCGTCCCATTCTTCCTTGGCAACCTTGTCCGCGCCCAGCGCGGCAGCTGCGGCGTCAAAGTCCATTTGAAAGGTAAGGCCCAAGGGGAGCACCGTCGCCTCTTGGGCGAGGGCGGGCAGGGCAAGGGTGACCAAGGCGAGGGAGAGGATCAGGGCAAAAAGCTTTTTCATATTCAGTCATTCCTCCATTTATCATTGTGCGTTGGCAATCAAATGGGCGCCTATTGCCCATCAAAAGAAGAAACGACACAGCCTGTGTTTTTGTTCCCGCCTTTTTGCGTTTGTGCGCGCGAGGAGGCGGTGAATGGCATGCGGGAGCGTGCGCATATCTGTGGCGTCATGCGCATACCGTTTGGATACCAAGGAGGGAGGCACCGGCATGAGGGAAATTTGGCCGCGCGTCATCCTACCGGCGCTGTGTGCGCTGCTGGCGGCATCCGCGCTTGCCTTGCCCCGTGTGCCGCCGGCCTCTGCCAATGGCGGCACTCCCGCGCCTAGCGCGGAGGAGAGAGCACGCCGCGCCAACGTACCAAAGGGCGCGTGGGTGCTCATCAGCATTCATCAAAAATCGCTGACGCTGTACACGGGGGTTGAGGTGCAAAAGCGCTACGCTGTGGCTACCGGCACGGGCGATACGCCCACGCCGATTGGCACGTTTTACGTTAACAACCGCTTTGCGGGCGATCTGGGCGGCTTTGGCACGCGGTTTCTGGGGCTCAATGTGCCGTGGGGACAGTTTGGCATGCACGGTACCAATAAGCCGCGGAGCATCGGCAGCAACGCGAGCCATGGTTGCGTCCGCATGTTTGTAAAGGACGCTGAGGAGCTGTATGGCAAGGTGCCCGATGGCGCTACGGTGCTCATTGAGGGCGGACCCTACGGGCAGCTGGATACCTTTTTGCGGCCGCTTCGCATGGGTGACCGCAACAGTCATGTGGCAGCCGTGCAGCGCAGACTTTTTGTTCTTGGCTACTATGACGGCTCCGCCGATGGGATCTTTGGCAGGGGCACGGCGGCGGCGGTGCGTGCGGCGCGCAAGGGGCTGGGTTTGCCCGCGGGGGAAAGCGTGGACGATGCCTTTTATCAGGCCGTTGGTCTGATTCTGTTTGAATAAAACAAGCATAGGGGGGAGGGATTTCCCATGACATGGCAGGAAACGGTTGGTTTCTTTTTGCCCTGCATGCCTAAGCCCGTGGGCAGGATGCTCCTGCACCAGCCGGAGGGTAGCGTGCGCGAGCTACGTGTGCGCGCGGGCAGCAAGGTGTGCATCCTCACCGATCAAGGCGAGCTTGCATGCCCCTTTACGCCTACGCAGCAGCAGGTGGCGCAAATTGCGGAGGCGCTCTGCGAGCATGCGCTTTATGCGCGCGCCGAGGAGCAGCGGCAGGGCTTTGTGACCTTGCGCGGCGGGCACCGCATGGGTCTTTGCGGTCGGGTGATTGCGCAGGGACAAAGCGTGCGGGCACTGCGGGAGCTGAGCTCCCTATGCGTGCGCATCGCGGGGCAGTGGCGCGGCGCTGCGGACACGCTGCTGCCTTATTTGACGGACGAGCAAGGCCGCGTGCGGAGCTTGCTTATTTTGGGCATGCCGGGCATGGGCAAAACCACCATGCTTCGCGATGCGTGCCGCAGGCTTTCGGAGGAGGGACGGCATATGTGCGTGGTGGATGAGCGCAGCGAGATTGCCGCCATGTGCTGTGGCTTAGCGCAGTTGGACGTCGGCCCAAATACCGATGTGCTGGACGGCTGCTGCAAGGAGGCGGGCTTGCGGTGGATGCTGCGTGCCATGTCGCCGGACGCGCTTGTGACGGACGAGCTTGGCGGCGTGGGGGACGCGCAGGCCGTGCTGGAGGCGGCGCGTGCCGGAGTGAGCGTGCTGGCTACGCTTCATGGGCGCAATTTGGAAACGGCGGTCTCGCGCGGAGCGCTGTATCATTTGGCGCAGAACCATGCGTTTGAGTGCTACGCGGTACTGGATGAGCACGAGGTTGGCAAGCTAAGCGCCTTGTATGACGAGCAGCTCAAGCCACTCCCGCTGGGGGAGGGCGCTTGATGCTGGGCGCGGCGGGCGCGCTGCTATGCTTGAGCACGGGCACGGTGCTTGGGTTGGCCGCACGCGATCGGCGGCATGCGAGGCTGCGCCTTTTGCAGGCGGAGATGGACGTGCTGGCGGGCATGCGGCTGATGCTTAGCGAGGAGCGGTTTGGCATGGGCGAGCTCCTTGCGCGCTGCTCGGAGCTGGTGCCGGGGCAGCCGCATGCCCAGCGCATGACAGAGCGTTTTCGCATGGCGGCGGAGGAACTAGGAAAAGCGCCGCTGGAGGGTGTTGCGGGCGCCTATTGCCGCGCGAGCGCGGCGCTGCCCATCCCGTGGGAAAAGGCGGAGGAGCGCGAGGCGCTCAACGCCCTCTTTGCGCAGCTGGGCAGCGGTACAGCCGCCATGCGCGAGCAGGCAACGGCTACCTGCTTGCGCCGCTTGAAACCGCTGTGCGATCAGGCACAAAAAAGCGCGGAGGAAAGTGGAAAGCTCTGCGTGCGGCTGGGGCTTTTGATGGGGCTGATGGCGGGCATTGCGCTATGGTAAGGAGGAACTGCGAATGATTCAGGTGGATTTGCTGTTTAAGTTGGCGGGGCTGGGTGTGGTGGTGGCGGTCATCAGTCAGGTGCTCAACCGCACGGGGCGGGAGGAGCTTGGCACGCTCACAACGGTTGTAGGGCTGGTGATCGCGCTGTTTTTGGTGGTAAACCTTATATCGGAGTTGTTTACCAGCCTGAAGAGCATCTTTGCCCTGTAGTAAGCTTGCGGGCAACGGCGTGATGACCCGCTGATTGAGGATGGCATGGTGTTTTGGCAATGGATGGGGCTTGCGGTGGCGGCGGCAGTGCTTTGCATGGTGGTGCGCGCGCAGCAGCCGCAGATGGCGAGTCTCTGTGCGCTCGCGGCGGGGGCGATGCTGCTGCTTTCGGCGCTGGAAAGCGCGTCTACGGTGCAAACGGTCTTTGCGCGGCTTACGGTGCTGGGAGGCTTGCAGGAGGGCTATCTTGGCACGCTGCTTAAGGTGCTTGGCGTGAGCTTTGCGGCAGAGCTGGCGGCGCAAACCTGTCAGGATATGGGCGAGGGCGGGCTTTCGCTGAAGGTGAACCTGGCGGGAAAGCTATGCGTATTCGCGCTCACAGCGCCCATGCTTTTGAGCCTGCTGGAGATGATTTTGGAGCTGGTGCCATGAGACGGCGGTTTTTTTGCATGCTGCTGTTGGCGCTTGCGCTGCCTGCGTGCGCGTGCGCGCAAACGCTTGCGGCGAATGTGACGGATGCAATTGGCAAGCTGGACCTAGGCGCGCTGGGTAGCGCGGCTTTGCAAAGCGATTGGTTTACCGGCGACGCGGCCAGCCTGCTCAAGCAGCTTGCCAGCGGCAAGGCCATCCTCACGGGGGATCAGGTGATGAGCTGGCTGCTTGCGCAGGCGGCGGGGGTATTTCGCTCTAGTTTATGGCGCATGACGCGGCTGCTGGTGCCTGCGCTGCTGGTGGCGGCGGCAGAGCAGTTTTTGGATGGGCAGAGCGCGGCGGGCAAGGCGGCGCGCTACGGCGGGCTGCTGATGACGATGGGCTTTTTGGTAGCGGATCTTCGCGAGCATGTGGCGCTGTGTACCCAGACGATTGCGGAGATGGCGGCGCTCATGCAGGCGGCCTTTCCGCTGCTGGTAACGCTGCTGGCGGCGGTGGGCGGCGCGGCAAGCTCGGCGTTTTATCAGCCTGCGGTGATGGCGGCGGCGGGGTCCATGACAACGCTTGTGAGCGGCGTTACCATGCCATTTGCGGTGAGCGTCGCGGTGCTCACCATGGTGGGCGGGTTGAGCGAAAGCCTGCGCGTGAGCAAGCTATGCCGCTTGTTTCGGCAGGTGGCGGATTGGACGCTGGGGTTCGGGCTTACGGTGTTCATTGGCGTGATGACCGTGCAGGGGCTGGGCGCGGCGGCGGTGGATGGCGTGAGCATCCGCACAGCCAAATATGCGATGGATAACTTTATCCCCATCGTGGGTGGAATGTTTGCCGATACGGTGGATACGCTGGTAGGTTGTTCGCTGGTGGTGCAAAACGCGGTGGGCGTGCTGGGACTGCTGCTGCTGCTGGGCAAGCTGCTGCTTCCCCTCCTGCGCACCGTGGCAACGATGCTGCTCTATCGCGCGACCGCCGCCGTGCTGCAGCCGATGTCGGATAGCCCGCTTTGCCGCTGCATTGGCGATTACGCGGAGGTTTTTACGCTCCTGTTCATCATCCAGATGAGCGTGGGCGCGATGTTCATGCTGCTGACGGCGCAGCTTTTAACCGTCGGCAATTTAACGGTGATGCTGAGGTGAGGCGATGAACGCTTTTGTACGCAAGCTCGCGGTGCTTTCGGTGCTGTGGTCGCTGTGCGAGCTGCTTTTGCCGGATGGCAGGCAGCAAAAAATGGTGCGCATGACGGTGAGCGTGCTGGTGATGATGGTGCTGGTTTCATCGCTGAGCGGGCTGCTGATGGGCGTGGGGGAGTCGCAGACGCCTGTGGTGGAGAGCGCCGCCATGCTTGGCGAGCAAAGCTATGCGCGCATTGCCCTACAGGCGCTGGCAAATCAGGCGGAGCGGCTTTGTGTGCGCATGGCGCAAAACGCGGGTTATGTGGCAAGGGCGGCGGTATATCTGCGCGAGGATGGCGCGCTAGAGCGCGTGGAGCTCAGGCTTGGCGACTCGCGCGAGGAAGGGGCGGTGCCGCTGATTTCCCAGCGGGAGCTGGTGGAACGAATGGCAGCGCAGCTGGGCGTGAAGCCGTCCTTCGTGCAGCTTTTGACGGATGGAGCGATGCATGAATGAATCTGTCGGGGCTCAAGGGAAGCAAGCTTACGCTGATGCTGTGCGCCGTGCTGTTTGTGGCGCTCGCGGTGCTGCTTTTTGCCCAAACAGGGGGCGACAAGGGCACGGCAAGCCAAGAGGAGCGGCGCATGGCCGAGGTGCTCAGCGCTATGGCTGGTGCGGGAAAGGTGGAAGTTGCGCTGTTTTATGAAAAAGGGCAAAAGGATGCCTTTGGCGCGTCAGCATCCGAAAAACCGATGGGCGCGGTGGTTGTGGCAGAGGGCGCGGGCGATATGTCCGTGCGGCTGTCGCTGATCCGCGCCGTGCGAACGCTGCTCAGCCTGCCGGAGGCGGCGGTTGATGTTTTTGTGATGGAGGAAAACCGATGATGGACATGAAAAAAGCGCCCACAGCGGGGCGCAAAAAATGCGGGAAAAAGCATCTGGGAGGTTCTGTGGCAAGAACGGGGGTGCTGGTGGCGCTTTTGGCAACGGCGGGCGCATTGTGGTGGTATGGCGCGCGGCTGCCGGATCACAAGCCGCGGGGCGTGACGCCCACCACGCAGGCCTCCGTGCCGACGCCCGCGCCCACAGGAGGCCGCAACGCGCGGGAAGCCGCCTATGATAAGGATATAGCGACCCTTACGGCGCTTGTGGAGAGCGAGCGGACGGACGCCGAAACGCGCGCGCATGCCGCCGGGCGGCTGGAAAACATGGTGAGGGATCATCAGAGCGAGCTGGGGGTGGAGGCGGCGTTGATACAGGCGGGCTTTCATCCGTGTCTGGTGCTGCTGCAAAACGACGCGCTCACGGTGATGATTGATCCGGCAGAGGAATTGACCGCCACCCAGAGCGCGACCATTTTATCGGTTTGCGTGGCGCATACGGAGGTGGCGGCAGAAAATGTACGCATCATGGCGGGGGAATAGCGAAAGGGAGCGTATGGTTGAAGCAAACCCGTTGGCAGGAACGCGCCCCCTATGAATCCCGGCTCCACAGTCCCAGCGCCGCAAAGGGCGCCATCATGGGAAGGTACACGAATAAGTACTGCGACTTTGCCTCCGAAAGCATATGGTACATTAGCGCGCCAAAAATGATGATCACAAGCACGGAAAGCCCAAGCGGGAAAGCTTGCTTGCGCCTGCGGAGCACAAGCACAGATAGCCCCGCCGCCAACCCAAGGTACAGCAGGCTTGTGTACCAATCCATATAGTGCTCCAGCGGCGCGCGAAGCCCGCCGGATAGCACGCTATCCACAAAGGCGGGGCGACCTTCCTCGTAGCGGCATACGCGGTTGACCCAGAGGGATTCAAAGGTCGTCTCGTTCCATTGCACGGTAAGCTTGGTGTGAAAAAAGGAAAGGGCATAGGCGGGGTTTTGCAAAAACGTCTGCACCCGCTTGGCAATATAGGCGTTGGCCTGCGCGGCTGCGCCATCGTGCCCATTGGCTAAATAGAGGTCATAATTATATTGGTTGAACCAGCCGGGCGAGCGCGGCCCCTCCTGAAGCCCCATTGCGACATGAGCGATCATCGGCACGCCGCCGTCAAGCACGGTGTTGGCACGGAGCGCATAGCTTTTTTGCACAGCGCCCGATAGGAGCATTGGGGAGGCGATCAGGCAGAGCGCGAGCACGAGCGCCTGCCAGCGCCGCCTTGCAAAGCCGCAGAGGAACAGCGTTCCCGTCAGCGCGATGACGATCAGCCAACCATTGGGCTTCCATAGCACGCATAGGGCAGCCAGCACGCAGGCAAGCACCGCGAAGCGGGCGCGCTCCCCTTTGAACCAGCGCAATGCGCACCATGCCGCCCATAGCCCGCAGCAGGCGCTTAGCAGGTTGCCATACTGAAAGGAACAGTACAGGATGGGCTGCACGCATAGCGCGAGCAGCAGCGCGGTGCGGCGGAGCAGGCGGTCTTGCTGGGTGCGTTCAGCAAGGCCGCTTTGCCATACCAGCGCCAGCACCGCGCCATAAAGCCCCGCCAGCGCAAGCACGTTATAAAGCTGCATGGGGAGCATGTTATCGATGCCGAAGGCGCGCTGCGTAAGCTCTGAGAGCATCACGTAGCCAAGCTGAAACGGGTAGGCGCGCAGATAGCCGTCTGGCGCGGTCAGCGCGGAGAAATCGCCCCGAATGATCTGCGCGGCGCTGGAACGGACATGCCCCGCATCCCCGCGCGGGCTGATCTGCGTGCAGAGCACCCATAGCGTGCCGGCGATGATGGTCCAAACCAGCAGCAGGCCGATGACCGTGCGCACGGGCATTCGTCTGCACACGCGATCTGCCAGCCATAGCAGCAGCGCAAAGCAAAGCAGCGCCAGCAGGTTTGTCCAAACAACATCGGGTTGGCGCAGCATGTGCTCGTACCATTCGTCGGTGGAATCCACCACGCTGGTATAGCATATGCAGAAAATGGCTAAATAAAGAAACACGGCTGCCAGCAGCAGGCTCACCGCGCTTACACAGCCTTTATGCAAGCGGTTCATAGCATCCTCCTTGCACGTGAAATGGGGGCGTGGAGACGCGGTAGGTGATGACCCCATTTTGAGGAATCACGTCGATCAGCCATACGCCGCCCGCTTTTGGCTTGATTTGCAACACGCTGGCCAAGGTCTGTGCGCGCTCGTCATCAGCGTCAAAATGAAAAATGAGCTTGTCGATGCGGTTTTCGGCGCAGAGCTGATCCCAGCTCTCCTTTGTGAGCAGGGTAGGGTCAAGCGCCGTATTCGAGCCGCCCATCAGCAGAATTTTGGAGCGGTTTGGCAGCAGGTAATATTGGTAGCAGTTGGCGGTGCCGCTCGTATACCGCTCGCTGTAAACGCCATCGCAAACCAAAAGGCGCTCGTCTGCCTGCACGCGGCTCAGGGCGTCCGGCGTGACTTCGCTGATGGCCTGCTTGGCGTAAATGGCGCTGTCATATTCCATTGCGGAGCGAAAAACATAGACATTGTACTGATATTCGGCGCTCACGCTCACAAGCACGCAGGCGCAGCAGGCGGCGAAGAGCCGTAGGGCGGATCGGCTACCCTCGCTGATCGCACGCGCGATAAAGAATAGCACAGATAGGATGAGCATGTTGGAAATAACGCCCGCATAGCGCAGCAGGGAGGTGAAGGTCTGCGGCTGCACCGCAAACGTTCCAAAGATTCCCAGCAGATACAGCGTTGAGCAGCCAGTGAGCGCAACGAGCGAGGCGGTCAGCGGCTTGCTTTGTTCCTTTGGGAGCAGCGACCGCAGCACAACGGCCGCAAGGGCAATCAACGCCATCAGCCCAGCAAAGCTGACGGGGAAGCCATCAAGCGTGGTGGCAAGCAAGGTGCGCAAGGCTTCCTTGGTGAGGGACAACGCCTGAGAAAGGTTTTCGGCAAAGCTGTCCGCAAGCCCCGCGTTGCGCGGGTTGCCGGCAAAGAGCATGGACGGCGAAAAAGCGACCTCCGCACGCGCCGCTTGCGCGCTGCCGCTTAGGTAGGCGGCGATATCCAGCTGCTCCTGCGCTAGGGCGAGCGCGGAATGATAATGATAGATTGCCGACCAGCTAAACTGCATCAGAAAAGTGAGACCAAGCATGACAACGCAGGGCGTCCACGCCTTGCGCCAGCCGCTCCTTGCCGCCTGACCGCGCCCTTTCAGCAGCCGCGCCGCCGGGAGCGTCAGCAGCACAAGCGCAAACAGCAGACCGGAGTAAAGCTTGAAGGCGGGCAATACAAACGCGCCCAGATACAAGGGCAGCAGCGTGGTGGCGGAAGGCGGATCAGCTTCCCGCGTAAACCAAAGGAGCACGAGGCAGGCGAAGAGCACCGCCAGCGGCCCTTCCGTGCCCAAATAGGCGAATGTGTAGGTGATGCTCGTGGCGTTATACAGTAGCGCAAACAGCGCAAAAAACGCGAGGGAAAGCGGCAGGGCATGCTTTTTAAGCTGCTCGCTAAGCGCGCAGAAGGGCAGAATCAGCGCGGCGGCGGGCACGTAAAACAGATAGCTTTCCCGCCAGCCAAAGGCGCGGGTGAGCACATATTGCAGGCAGGCCAGCATGGGGTTGTAATCGGCATGGGGCATGCTGGATTCGGCGTTGACGTAGAAACGGTCAAAGGTGTAAAGCTCCTTTGCGGCTCGCGCCCAAAAGGAATAGCTGTCATGCTCCCAAGGCGTGGCGTTGCGAAGAAGCACAACCACAAACAGGCTTAGCAGCGCATACAGGCACAGCCCGGGCGTAAGCAGCTCCCGCACGCGCAGCTTGCGCACAAGCAGCAGATAGCCAGCGCATAGGGGAACCAGCGCCAGCCCTGCGTACATGAGCGCAAAGGCGGCGGCGCGATAAAGCCCCAGCGCGAGCACAAAAAGATACGCGCCTCCAAGCAGCCCCATATAGGCGCAGAGCAAAGCGCTTCCCATTTTGATTTTTGGCAGAATCACTTTGATCAGCAGCGCGTATCCCAAAAGCGCCAGAAAAAATAAAAAACCCATCGATTGTGCTTCTCCTTTGGGCGCGGAATGGCTTGACGGTGCTTATGACCGCGAAGCAGGCTCCTGCGCGGGCGCATCGGTCGCGAGAAGCTTTGCGTCCTCCGCACGTTCGCGCTGGCGCTTTTCCTCCACGTCGATTTCCCAATGCAGCAGCAGCGTGAGCAAACTACGCAGCAAAATGACTGCCGCCAGCGTGCCCAGCTCGTTCCAGCCGCTCACGATGACCGAGCGCAGAACCTCGCTGCCCACCTTGAATTCCAAGCCCAGCATGATGCCCTGCGCAAGCTGGATGCGCGTTTTATCATCCCTGCGAATATAGCCGATGAAGCCGCGAATCATGCTCAGGACGATGACAATGATGCCTGCAAACTCAATGAGCAGAATGCAAAACCGTACCATCGAATCAAAACCATGCTCAATTGCTACCATATGGCTGAAGCCTCCTAAATGTGGTATAATCGCGCCGGGGGTGATGCGCGTGTGTCTTCAATTATATCTGCATTTTCCATTTTGTAAATGGAAATGTCGATATTGCGATTTTTGTTCAGAACCAGCGGGGGAAGAGGCGATTTCCGCGTACTGCGCGGCGCTATGCGCGGAAATCCGCCAAATGGGGCCGCGCTTTGCCGGGCAGCGGGTAAGCACGGTGTTTTTGGGTGGAGGCACGCCCTCCATTGTACCCGCCGAGCAGATGGCGCATGTGCTCGCAACGCTGGAAACGTCGTTTTGCATTGCGCCTGGAGCCGAATATACCACCGAAGCCAACCCCGGCACGCTCACTGCGGAGTGGCTGGAGCAGGTGCAGCGGCATGGCGTGAATCGCCTGTCTCTTGGTGCGCAGGCGGCGCAGGACGGGCTTTTAAAGGCGCTAGGACGCATCCATACCTTTGCCCAAACCGAGGAGGCCGTGCGCCTCGCGCGCGAATGCGGCATCCGCAACCTGAATTTGGATTTGATGTCCGGCCTGCCCGGGCAGACGTTGGCGGACTACCGCGAATCCATTGAGCGGCTTTGTGCGCTGAGGCCGGAGCATATCTCTGCTTACAGCCTGATTTTGGAGGAGGGAACGCCGCTTTATGAGGATGTGCGCAGCGGCGTGTGTACCCTTGGGGACGATGACCTGACTGCCGATATGTATGAGCAGGGGATCCTCTGGCTGGAGCAGCGGGGATACCGCCGCTACGAGGTCAGCAATTTTGCGCGTGAGGGCTATGCTTGCCGCCACAACTGCGGCTATTGGCAGGGCGCGTGGTATGTAGGGCTGGGGATTGCGGCACATAGCTTGCTTTCGCCCAGCGCGGAGCAGCGCTCGCGCGGCGTGCTGCGGGTGCGCCGCGCCAACACGACAAACCGCGATGCCTATGTGCGCGCGCTGGCAGCGGGGGAGGCCGCTCCTGCTGAGGAGCAGGAGATCGGCGCGCAAGAGGCCATGTTTGAAACCATGATGTTGGGACTTCGCATGGTGAAGGGCGTGAGCGAGGCTGATTTTCAGCGCCTGCATGGCCGCTCCTTGCGAGGGCGCTACGGGCAGGCGCTTGACAGCCTCGTGCGCGACGGATTGGGTTTATGGAGCGCGGATGGGCGCTTTGCGCTTACGTCACGCGGGCTGGAATTGCAAAATGACGCGCTGCTCAGGCTGATGTAGGCGCATGGCGGCGTGTGGCGGGTGCGATGCAGCAGGGTGTAAAAACAAGCAATTGCGAAGAATGCAGCTGGAAAAATTGCAAAAGCTCTTGACAAATTCCCATGGCTGGCATATGATATGCATGTGTTAGCACTCAACAACAGAGAGTGCTAACAACAGCCTAAGGGAGCGCTTTGCGTAACCGTGAAACGAGGAGGAATAGCGATGGCGATGGATGCACGAAAGTTCCGCATACTGCAAGCAATCATCGACGACTATATTCTTACCGCGATTCCAGTAGGCAGCCGCACCATTTCCAAAAAATACGAAACGGGGCTTTCCTCCGCGACCATCCGCAATGAAATGAGTGATCTGGAGGATCTTGGATACTTGGATCAGCCGCATGTGAGCGCGGGGCGCGTTCCAAGCGCCAAGGCCTATCGGCTCTATGTGGATCAGCTCATCAATCACGGTGTGATTCAGGCGACGGACACCCAAGGCGTGCGCAACTACTTCGATCACCGCGCCCGGCAGATGGAGGACGTCATCAACCATGCGGCGCAGGTGCTTTCTGGCCTTACGCATTATACGTCGCTGGTGATGAGCCCCAAGGGGGTAGAGCACCGCATCCGTAACTTGCAGCTTGTGCCGGTGAGCGCCAATAGCGCTTTGCTCGTGGTGGTTACGGATGGCGGCATCATGCGTGATACGGTGATCAACGTGGGCGCGGATTTGGAGCCGGACGCGCTGTACGCCATCAGCCGCATGCTCACGGAGCGCCTCAACGGGCACACGCTTGCCCAAGCGCAAGCGCTGATCGGCGGCGCAAAGGGAGGACATCCTCAAAACCAAGCGCTCCTTTCCAGCGTGATGGATTTTGTGGGTGAGGTGGACGCACAGGGCGGCAAGTCAAAGCTTGCGCTAGGCGGCCAGAGCAATATCCTCAACTTTCCGGAGTACAACGACGTGGAAAAGGCGAAAAATTTCCTGAGCGTGCTGGAAACCAAGGATCAGCTTTTGAAGCTGCTAGAGGATCATGGCGAGATGGCCTTTACCGTGCGCATCGGCCCGGAAACGGGCATTCCCGAGCTTGCGGATTGTTCCTTGGTGACAGCCACCTATACCATTGGGGAGCATACACAGGGCACCATCGGCGTCATCGGGCCAACGCGCATGCAGTACAGCCGCGTGCTGAGCGTACTATACGCCATGGGGCAGCAACTCACCGACCTGCTGCGGCAGGATAAGGAGTGACACCATGTCCAGAAACAAAAAAAAGAGAACACAGAGTGAGGGTACCATGCAGGACATCGAAAATCAGCCCATTTGCGAAGAAAATGCGCAGGCCATAGATCCCGCGCAGGCTGGCGCTGAGGCCGTGAACGTGGAAAACGCGCAAGAGCCCGCCGCCGAGCCGCCCGTTGCGGAGAAAATGGCCGATCGTGCGGAGCTTGACCGCTTAACGGCGGAAGCGAACGCCGCTGCTGCAAAGCGCGACGAATACTTAACCATGGCACAGCGCGTGCAGGCGGATTTTGAAAACTACCGCCGCCGCAATCAGAATGTTCGCAAGGAAGCCTTTGACGATGGCGCTCGCGCCTTTGCCACCACGCTTCTATCGGTGATGGATAATATGGAACGCGCCATCGCCGCCGCCGCGGATTCGCCGGATGCAAGCTTGAAGGAAGGCGTGCAGATGGTATGCCGCCAAATGAGCGATGCGTTTGAGAAGCGCGGCATCACCGTGATTGACCGCAAGGGTCAGCCCTTTGATCCCAATCTGGAAAGCGCTGTGATGCAGGGCGCGCCGGAGGACGGCGAACCGGGCACCGTTTGTGAGGTGCTCCAAAAGGGCTACCAGCTGGAAGGCATCGTGATTCGCCATGCGATGGTGAAGGTCGTGCCGGAATAATCCCTCTGTTTTGGCGAGCCTTTGCTTGCCTGAACATACAACAAAGCAACAATTACCAAACTGCGGTTACCCGCAAAATTTGAGGAGGATAAACCATATGTCAAAGATCATCGGTATCGATTTGGGTACTACCAATAGCTGTGTCGCCGTTATGGAAGGCGGCGAGTCCGTTGTTATCCCCAATGCGGAAGGCGCGCGCACCACGCCGTCCGTTGTGGCGTTCACCAAGGATGGCGAGCGTCTTGTAGGCCAGATCGCAAAGCGTCAGGCCGTTACCAACCCCGACCGCACCGTGATTTCCATCAAGCGCGAGATGGGCACCGGCTTTAAGGTGGGCGTTGATGGCAAGGAGTACACGCCTCAGGAAATCAGCGCCATGATTCTGCAAAAGCTCAAGAGCGATGCGGAGGCTTATTTGGGCGAAACGGTCACGCAAGCCGTGATCACCGTGCCCGCCTATTTCAGCGACAGCCAGCGTCAGGCCACCAAGGATGCGGGCCGCATCGCGGGGCTTGAGGTGCTGCGCATCATCAACGAGCCGACCGCCGCCTCCTTGGCCTATGGCCTTGACAGGGAAGGCAGCCAGAAGATCTTGGTGTACGACCTTGGCGGCGGTACGTTCGACGTGAGCCTGTTGGAAATTGGCGATGGCGTGTTTGAGGTGCTTGCCACCAACGGCAACACGCGGCTTGGCGGCGATGATTTTGACGAGCGTGTGATTAACTATATCGCCGATACCTTCAAAAAGGAAAACGGCATTGACCTGCGGCAGGATCGCATGGCCTACCAGCGCTTGAAGGAAGCATCGGAGAAGGCGAAGATCGACCTTTCTGGCGTGATGTCCTCCAACATCAACCTGCCCTTCATCACCAGCGATGCCAACGGCCCCAAGCACCTTGATATGACGCTGACCCGCGCGAAGTTCGATGAGCTGACTGCCGATCTGGTAGAAAAAACCATCGATCCCGTGAACAAGGCGCTCAAGGACGCAAACTTGGCTGCCTCTCAGATTGATAAGGTCATCCTTGTGGGCGGCTCCACCCGTATCCCCGCCGTGCAGACCGCCGTGCGCAAGATCACCGATAAGGACCCCTTCAAGGGCATTAATCCCGATGAGTGCGTGGCGGTTGGCGCGGCCATTCAAGCTGGCGTGCTGGGCGGCGAGGTTAAGGATGTGCTGCTGCTGGATGTAACGCCGCTGTCCTTGGGCTTGGAGACGGAGGGTCATATCTTTACCCGCCTGATCGACCGCAACACCACCATCCCCACCACCAAGTCGCAGGTGTTTTCCACCGCTGCCGATGGGCAGACCGCTGTGGAAATTCACGTGTTGCAGGGCGAGCGCCCCATGGCGTACGATAACAAGACCCTTGGCCGCTTCCAGCTGACCGGTATCCCCACCGCGCCGCGTGGCGTGCCGCAGATTGAGGTTACCTTCAACATTGACCGCAACGGCATTGTGAACGTATCCGCAAAGGATAAGGGCACCGGCAACGAGCAGAAGATCACCATCACGGCCTCCACCAACATGACCGAGGACGAGATCAACCAGCGCGTGAAGGAAGCCGAGCAGTACGCCGATGAGGACAAGAAGCACAAGGAGGAGGTTGAGGTGCAAAACCGCGCAGACACCTTGATCTACGAGCTTGAAAAGCAGCTTCGCGACAATGGCGAGAAGCTCTCCCAAGAGGATAAGGACACCGTACAGCACGAGATTGACGAGTTCAAGAAGGTGCGTGAGGGCGGTGAGGTAGAAGCGATCAAGACCGCAATGGAAGCGATGACGCAGAAGGTTTACCAGATCTTCGGCAAGCTCTACCAGCAGGAGGGCGATCAGCCCGGTGCTGATGGCGGAAACGCCGATGGGCCGCAGGTGAATGACGATGGCACCATTGACGCGGATGCCGAAGTGAAGTAATCGATTGCCCTTGTGAACGGCCTCGGCGGGATTGGGAGCGACGCCCCAAGCTCTGCCGGGGCATTCACGCTGTATATATGTATCATAGATTCGATTTGAAAGTAAGTAGGTGAGAGCTTTTGGCAAAGCGTGATTATTATGAGGTGCTGGGCGTTGCGAAAAACGCTTCTGACGCCGAGATCAAAAGCGCATACCGCAAGAAAGCCAAGGAATGCCACCCGGATTTGCACCAAAACGATAAATCTGCCGAAGAGCGCTTTAAGGAGCTGAGCGAGGCCAACGAGGTGCTGAGCGATGCCGACAAGCGCGCGCGCTATGATCAGTTTGGCTTTGACGGCCCGCCGATGGGCGGTGCGGGCGGCTTTGATTTTAACGGGTTCGGCGGCGGCGGCGGTATGGGCGGCTTTGAGAGCATCTTCGATTCGTTCTTTGGCGGCGGTGGCGGTATGGGCGGCTCCGCACGGCGCAACGGCCCTTTGCAGGGCAACGATGTGCAGCATCATATCACCATCTCCTTTGAGGAAGCGGCCTTTGGCTGTGAAAAGGTCATTGACTTTTTCCGCAGTGAGGGCTGTGAAACCTGCGGCGGCAACGGCGCGAAGCCGGGAACACAGTCCCAAACCTGCCCTACTTGCAAAGGCTCCGGGCAGGTGCGCACGGGCGGCGGCTTTATGGTGACGGTTCGCACTTGCCCCACCTGCCGTGGCGAGGGCAAGATCATCCGCGATAAATGCACCACCTGCAACGGCAGCGGGCATGTGCGCAAAAAAAGGACGCTGACTTTACGCATTCCCGCAGGCGTGCAGGACGGCGTGAGCTTGGTGAAGCGCAACGAGGGCGAACCCGGCGTGCGCGGCGGCCCGGCCGGCGATTTGTACATCACCATTGCAGTGAGGCCGCATAAGCTGTTTAAGCGCGAGGATACCAACCTTTTGCTGGATATGCCCATCAGCATTACGCAGGCGGCGCTTGGCGCGGAAATTGACGTGCCAACGTTGGAAAAACCCGTGAAGTTCAAGATTCCAGAGGGCACGCAGACCGGCACGGAATTCCGGTTGAAGGGGCTTGGCATTGCCTCGCTCAAGACCGGCGCGAAGGGCGATTTGGTTTTGACCGTGCGCGTGGAGGTGCCCAAACGCCTGAACGAGAAGCAAAAGGAACTCCTGCGCCAGCTGGAGCAGAGCCTCAATGGTAAGGAATACGAGGGGCGCAAGAGCTTCTCGGAAAAGCTTAAGGAACTGTTTAACAACTAGCAAACCCATAAGGCGTGTGCAGGTTGTTGCAGGAAGATAGAAACGATGGGGGCGCTGCCTCCGGTCGTTGTGAACTCTTCATGCAGCGCCCCACGCCTTTTGGCGTTTGCCCGCGAGAAACACGAAAATCCAAAAACAACGGAGGAATGCCCATGCAATGGTGTGAGGCTATCGTTCATACAACCACAGGGGGAGCAGATTTGGTTAGCGAGGCGCTGATGCTGCTGGGCGCGACTGGCACGGAGATCGTTGACCGCGCAGATGTGCCGGATCCGTCCAAGCCGGGCGTGTACTGGGAGCTTTACGATCCCCAAATGCTTGCGGATATGCCGCAGGATGTGCTGGTCAAGGCTTGGTTTGAGCAAAACGAGCATACGCACGATGTGCTGGAGCTTGCCAAGCAAAAGCTGGCGGACTACCAGACTGCGGATTTTGGCATTGACTTTGGCACGCTGCGCATGGAACTGCAAGGCGTGGCGGATGAGGATTGGGCCGAAAACTGGAAGAAGTATTATAAGCCCTTCCGCGTGGGTACGCGGCTGGTGGTCAAGCCCACGTGGGAGCCGTACCAGCAGCAGGAGAGCGATTTGCTGATTGAGCTTGACCCCGGCATGGCCTTTGGCACGGGCACGCATGAAACCACCAATATGTGCATGATGCTACTGGAAAAGCACCTGCATGGCGGCATGCGCGTGATGGACGTGGGCACGGGCAGCGGCATTCTGGCCATCGCGGCGGCAAAGCTCGGTGCAGAGGATGTGCTGGCGATCGACATCGATCCAGACGCGGTGAAGGTGGCAAAGGAAAACGTGATCCTCAACCATGTGCAAGCGCGGGTGCGCACAGTGGTGGGCGATTTGGTAAAGGGCGAAGCGATGCCGTGCGAGCTGGCGGTTGCCAATATCGTGGCGGATGCCATCTGCATGCTGGCGGGGCCGCTTACGCGCCATTTGGTGCGGGATGGGCTGCTCATCTGCTCGGGTATCATCCGTGAACGGGAACAGGATGTGCTTGCGGCGGTCAAGGAGGCGGGCTATACGGTCTATGACCGCTGCGAGAAGGGCGAGTGGGTTGCGCTTTGCCTGAAAAACGAGGGCAAATAAATGCATCGTTTTTTTGTGGAACGCCCGATTGACGGCGTGGGTGAGGCAGTGCCGCTGCCGCGCGAGGAGAGCGAGCATGCCGCGCGCGTGCTGCGCCTGCGTGCGGGCGAAGCGGTGCGGCTGTTGGATGGCGCGGGTCTGTATGATGCGGAGCTGCGCGAGGTGAACGACCGCGCGACGACCGCAGTGGTGACGGCTGTCTGCCCTTCGCCAGAGCCTTGCGCGCAAGCGGTGCTCTGGCAGGGGCTGCCCAAGGCGGATAAGCTGGAGCTGATTGCTCAAAAGGCTACGGAGCTGGGAGCATGGGAGCTTTGGCCCGTGGAGATGCGGCATTGTGTGGCAAAAGCGGATAAAACGGGGCGAGCTGATCAGAAACGAGAGCGACTTGCCCGCATTGCGCTGGAGGCGGCAAAGCAGAGCGGGCGCGCGCATGTGCCGCAGATTGCGCCGGTGCGCAGCTTTGAGGAAGTGCTGGCCGCGCTTGCGCAAGCCCCGGGCTTTGACCTTGTGCTGGTTGCGTGGGAGGAAGAACGCGCGTTGCCCATGAGCGAGGCGGTGCGCGCCTATACGGCTGAGCATGGCGTGCCGACAAGGGTGCTGATCGTGATTGGTCCCGAGGGGGGCATTTCGGTGGAGGAGCATCAATTGTTGCGCGAGGCTGGCGCGGTGAGCGTCACGTTGGGGAAGCGAATTCTGCGCACGGAAACCGCGGGCTTGTGCGCATTGAGCGTGCTATGGACAGCACTTGGCGAAATGTAAAAAAGCTGCGGAATGGGCGATTTGAGGGATGCGGGGGGATCGTTTCCCTGCCAGAGCTTGGGGCAGCACCCCAACTCCCCTCCCGCGCGCCGCAGCGCATCCGCAAAGCTTGGCGGCGCTTGTAAGCGCAATGCCGTATCAAAAAAACAAAGACCCAAGCCCGGATGCATCCATCCGGATATGCGCGAGGGTTTGAAAGGATGGCTGTCACTATGCCAAAGACCGTTGCCTTTACCACGCTGGGCTGCAAGGTGAACCAGTATGATACGCAGGCTATGCTGGAGGCGTTCGAGCGCCGCGGCTATCAGGTGCTTGCGAGCAATGCCCCGGCGGACGTGTATGTCATCAACACCTGCACGGTAACGGGCACGGGCGATAAAAAGAGCATGCAGCTCATCCGCAGATGCGGGCGGCGCAGCCCGGGCGCGGAGGTGGTCATCACGGGCTGCCTTGCGCAACGCATGGGGGAGAGCCTGCGCGATACGGGCGCGAGGCTTATTTTGGGCACGCAGTACCGTGCGCGCGTGGTGGAGCTGTTGGAGAAAGCCATTGCGGAAAATACGCAGCTTGTGGCGGTTGACGCGCTGGAAGCCGCGCCCTATGAGCCGCTCAGCATCCATAGCCATGAGGGGCATACCCGCGCGGTGATGAAGATTCAGGAGGGCTGCGACAACCGGTGTACCTACTGCATCATTCCTTCGGTGCGTGGGAAGGTGCGTTCTCGCCCGCTGGCAAGCATACGCGAGGAGGCGGCATCGCTTGGCGAGGCCGGCTTTTGCGAGCTGGTGCTCACGGGCATTCATTTAACGAGCTATGGGCGCGATTTGCCGGAGAAGCCGACGCTCGCGCAGGCCATCCGCGAGGTGTGCGAATGCAAGGGCGTTGCGCGCGTGCGATTGGGATCGCTGGAGCCGAGCGTGGCAAGCGAGGGCTTTGTGAGGGAAATCTCCAGCCTTGCGCAGCTGTGCCCGCAGTTTCATCTGGCGTTGCAAAGCGGTAGCGACGCGGTGCTACAGCGCATGAAGCGCCGGTATTCGACTGCGCAGTTTGTGGCGGCGGTTGATCGTCTGCGCACGGCTTACCCGGACGCGGCCTTCACCACGGACGTGATCGTTGGTTTTCCGGGCGAAACGGAGGAGGAATTTGTGCAGACGCTCTCGTTCTGTGAAAAAATTGGCTTTATGAAGCTGCATGTATTCCCCTTTAGCCCCCGGGAGGGCACGCCTGCGGCTGAGATGCCGGATCAGCTGCCGCAGGGCGTTAAGGAAAGCCGCGTGCGGCGGTTGATTGCCCTAGGGGATGAATTGTCCCGCCGCTACCGGGAACGGCTGCTTGGCACGGAGCGCGAGGTGCTTTTTGAGGAGTGCGCCCCCTCTGGCGCAATGGTGGGCTTCACGCCTGAATACGTGCATGTGAGCGCGCAGGGCGCGAAGCCCGGTCAGCTTGCGCGTGTTCGGCTGACCGCGCTAACCACGGAAGGAATCACGGGTATGATTGTGGAATCATAGGGCTGGCTTTTGGAAAACCGGCTGCCGCGCTGGTGAAAAGGCGCAATTGCGAAAGTGAGGAAATGGAAATGCAGGATTGCCTGTTTTGTAAAATCATCGCGGGGGAAATTCCCGCCCAAAAGGTATATGAGGATGCGGATACCTTTGCTTTTTATGATATCAACCCCCAAGCGCCGGTGCATGTGCTGGTTGTCAGCAAAAAGCATGTGCCGGATGTGGCGCACCACGCGGAGCTTGACGACCATGAATTGGCGGCCTGCCTGCGCGCCTGTGCTGCCGTGGCTGAAAAGCTTGGGCTTGTGAGCGGCGGTTACCGCATTGTGAATAACTGCGGCGAAAACGCCTGCCAAACCGTAAAGCACATGCATTATCATATTCTTGGCGGAGAAAAGCTCAGCGAACGCATGGCTTGAGCGCGAAAATGAGCGCTTTTCATGCGCTAGGGCGCTGTCTGCTTGGCTTTTTCAACACAGGAGGCCGCCAGATAAATGCCCAAAATCGTTTCAAAAATCCTGTGCAGAAATGTGCTGGCATTTTGCTGTTCAAATCATGGCAAATGTGGTATACTAAAAAAGTTATATGGGATCGTAGGCTTTGACAAGCGGAAGTGAGCATCCCCTCATACGATTGCGTTTCAGGCGACATGGTCGTTGCCTGCGGTGCTTTTCCGTATGTTTACGGATCTTGGCATAAAGGCACGGACTCGGCGGCTACGCGTTCCGGCCTCATGATAATCCCTAAAACCCAAATCCACAGCGCGCGCCGCGCGCAAGTAAGGAGGCACCAATGGAAGAAACTGACCAGAAGCTGCGCATTATTCCCCTCGGCGGCGTTGATGAATTCGGCAAAAACATTACAGTGATTGAATATGGCGAGGATATCATCGTTGTGGATTGCGGATCAATCTTCCCTAAGGAAGATATGCTCGGCGTTGACCTCGTGATTCCCGATGTCACATACCTGATTAAGAACAAGGATCGCATCCGCGGCATGCTGCTCACGCATGGCCACGAGGATCATATCGGCGCTACGCCTTATGTGCTGCGTCAAGTGCCGATGCCGCTCTACGCTACGAAGCTCACCTTGGCACTTGTGGATCTCAAGCTCAAGGAACACCGCATCGCGGGCATTTCCTTGAACGTCATTAAGCCGCGTGACGAGATCACGCTTGGTTGCTTTACGGTGAAGTTCATTCATGTGAATCACTCCATCGCGGGCGCGGTGGCGCTTGCCATCACCTGCCCCGCCGGCACCATTGTGATGAGCGGAGACTTTAAGGTGGACTTTACCCCCATCGATGGCGAAGTAACGGATCTTGCCAGCTTCGCCGTGCTTGGCAACGCGGGTGTGCTGGCGTTCCTTTGCGAATCCACCAACATTGAGCGCAAGGGTCACACCATGAGCGAAACCAAGATTGGACAGACGTTTATTGATATGTTCCAGCAGGCGAAGGGTCGCGTCATCGTGGCCATGTTTGCCAGCAATATCCACCGCGTGCAGATGGTGGTGGATTCCGCAGCCATGTTTGGGCGCAAGGTTTGCTTCGTGGGGCGCAGTATGGTGAACGTTTCGCGGGTGGCGATGTCCATTGGCGAACTGAACATCCCTGAGGAAAACATCATTGACGTGGACGATATCGATAATTATCCGGACGAGAGCATTCTTGTGGTGACCACCGGCAGCCAAGGCGAGGCCATGGCAGGCCTGACGCGCATGGCCTATGGCGAGCACCGCAAGCTGCAAATTCGCCCAACGGATATGGTCATTATTTCCGCATCGCCCATCCCGGGCAACGAAAAGCCTGTTTCACGTGTGATTAACCAGCTCTACCGCTGCGGCGCAAACGTCATTTATGGGCAGCTGGGCGAAGTACACGTTTCCGGTCACGCCTGCCAGGAGGAAATTAAGCTGCTGCATGTGCTTTGCAAGGCGCGGTACTTTATTCCTATCCATGGTGAATACTCCAAGCTTTGGCAGCACGCGGAGCTTGCTGAAACCTTGGGCACGCCAAGCCAGAACATCATCATCCCCGAAATCGGGCAGGTGATTGAGATGAGCAACGACAGC
>JAVVVJ010000003.1:34102-64152 GCA_036652695.1 Clostridia bacterium
CAGCCTTGCCATTACGGGCGTTGTGCCCACGGGCGGCGTGCTGGTGGACGGCCTTGGCATAGGCGATGTGGGCAACGTGGTGCTGCGCGACCGCAAGCACCTCAGTCAGGACGGGTTGATCATTGTGGTGATGGCGATTGACCGCGACAACGGTACCTTGGTATCCGGTCCGGATATCATCAGCCGGGGCTTCGTCTATGTGCGCGAGAATGAGGACATCATCGAATCCAGCCGCGAGCTTGCGCGCAACATCCTGATGAGCTACGGGCGCATCGATGGCAGCGAGTGGCAAGCGCTCAAGAACCGCATCAAAGATGAGCTGCACCGCTATATCTTCGATAAGATCAAGCGCAACCCCATGATTCTCCCCATCATTATGGAGATTTGAGCAGCGTGCGCGGGTGGCGGGACGGGGAACGTTGGGCGGCGCGGCTTCCCAAAACTACCGTCTCAGGGCTTTGCCAGCCGCAAATTCCTTCTTTTGATTTTTTTTGGGCGACTCCGCATAGGAGCCGCCCAAACTGCTTTTTTGCGGGGCGTGCGCGCGCGTTTCATGCGTTGCGCACGCGCATAGTTCCTTCGTTTCAGCGCATGCTATTTCCAGAAAGGATGGGGATGGCTATGCGCGGCTTTCGCACCGATCTGGCGATGGAATGCATCGGCGATGAAAATGGAAAGCTGGAGGGCGTGCGCGTATCTGCGCATCATTTGGGGGAGGTCACGCATACGCGCATTCGCATCGAAAAAGAGTGCGCCGCGGAGGCACTTAACCGCAGATGCGGCGATTATATTACGCTGGAATGTCCTTCTCTACCCCGGTGTCCTACCCGCACGCGAAGCTTTTTGGCAAAGCTGATTGCGCATGGCGTGCATTGCATGCTGCCCTGCGAGGGCGAGGTGTTGGTGGTGGGGCTTGGCAACCGCAATGTGACGGCAGACGCGCTCGGCACACGCGTGGTGGAGCGCATGCTGGTGACGCGGCATTTAAATGAAGCTGTGGCCGGGGAACTCAAGGGTAGACTGCGCGGCGTGAGCGCGATTGCGCCCGGGGTGCTGGGGCTTACGGGCATTGAAACCGCTGAGCTTTGCCGGGGGCTGGTCGCGCATGTCAAGCCTTGCGCCGTGATTGCCATTGACGCGCTTGCGGCTTTTGAAAGCGAGCGCATTTGCACAACGATTCAAATTACGGATACGGGCATTGAACCGGGGAGCGGCGTTGGCAATCATCGCCTAGGGCTTACGCAGGAAACCTTAGGCGTGCGCGTGATCGCCGTGGGGGTACCCATGGTGGTTTATGCCTCCACCATTGCCCGCGATGCCATGGCACGCCTGATTGATGGCTACGGCGTGTTTCGCGGGCATGAGGACGCGGCGGACATCTTGCTGCGGCAGGTGGCGGACGGCGTTCTGGGCGACATGGTCGTTACCCCGCGAGAAATTGACGAGCTGGTGTTAAGCGTGGCTGATCTTTTGAGCGATGGCCTCAATCAGGCACTTCATCCGGCTGTAGATCGGGACACGCTGCATACCTACATGCGCAGTTAGCATATCCTCTTCGGGTAAGACGCAAAAGGCGGTGACCCGAATGGATAAAAAGCAAAAAACACAACGGGCGGTTCTTCTTGTGCTCGCACTGCTTTGCGGCGTGTGCGCGGGTCTTCTGGTGCCCTGCTCCGAATGCCGCATGCGGGAAAGCGTGGCGGCCTTTTCGCATGCCATTCCTCAGGTTGAGGAGACGATGGTGAAAAATGGGGACGCTCCCGCAACGGATGCGGCAACCACTTTGCCTGCTGCGGTGCAGGTTGATGAAAATCTTTTTGAATTGACGCTTGCGCCGCAAGACAGCCCTGCTGCCACTGCGGGAAGTGCGGAAAGCCCCTTGCCGAGTTCCCCGGAGGTGGATGAGGCGCGACCTACGCCCACGCGGGGCTTTCGCATTGAGGTGCTGGAGGGTCAGCCCAAGGCGGCCCTCAAACGAGTGCTCATTTATCACACGCATACCTATGAGGCCTACGAGCAAGTGGCGGACGAGCGTTACCAAGAAACGGAGCAATGGCGAACGGCAGACTCCGCATACAACATGGTGCGCGTGGGGGAGGAGCTTGCGGGTCTGCTTCGCGGGCTGGGGCTGGATGTCGTGCATGATGTGACGGCCTTTGAGCCGCCGGTGCTGAGCAGCGCCTATGCGCGCTCGCTTGCAATGCTACAGCGCCGCTGCGACGCGGGCGAACGCTTTGACCTCTACATTGACCTGCATCGAGATGCGTTTTCCGCCGCAAAGACGAGCGGAAACACCGCTACAATCGGCGGAGCGGAGCTTGCAAGGCTCATGCTGCTCATCGGCAAGGGCGAGGGACAAACCGGCCTCGGCTTTGGCGAAAAGCCGGATTGGCAGGCGAACCTCACCATCGCCCAAGCCATTACCGATGCGGTCAACGCGCAGATCGCTGGGCTTTGCAAGGACGTGCGGCTGAAATCCGGCAGGTTCAACCAGCACATTGCCGTTGGGTGCGTGCTGGTGGAGGTTGGAAACAACCGCAACACACTGGCGCAGGCGCTGGCTGCCATGCCCTATCTGGCGGACGCGATCGTTAGCGTATTGCAAGAATCCGCTCTTTCCGCGATAAACCCAAACGAGGGTTGAAAAAGCGCCGCCCAACAGGTATAATTGTTGCGGGGGTGTGAGCGATGGACGGGCGACCAATAGGCTTTTTTGACAGCGGCTTGGGTGGAATCGGCGTGTTGGGGGAGGCTCTGCGGAGACTTCCCGCCGAGAACTACCTTTATTTTGGCGATACCGCACATATCCCATATGGTGATAAGCCGCGCGAGGAGGTGCTGCGCTACGCGCACGCCGCTGTGGAGCGGTTAACGGGGCTTGGCTGCAAGGCCATTGTGATCGCCTGCAACACGGCGACCAGCGTAGCGGTGGGGGAACTGCGGCAGGAGCTGGAGCTGCCCATCATCGGCATGGAACCGGCGCTAAAGCCCGCCTCGCAGATTGAGCGCGAAGGGCGCATTTTAGTGCTTGCCACGCGCATGACGCTTTCACTGGAAAAGTTCCAAAGGCTGATGCTCCTCTATGGGCACGATGCTTTGCCCGTGCCCTGCCCGGGTCTGATGGAATGCGTGGAGGCGGGGGAATTGCAGGGCGCGCATGTGAATGAGGTGCTTCGCGCCTTGCTCGCGCCGTATTTGAACATGCCTGTGAAGGCGGTGGTGCTGGGCTGCACGCATTATGTGTTTCTGCGCGAAACCATCGCCTCGTTTTTTGCGCCGGAGGTGCCCTTGATTGACGGCAACGCAGGCACCATCCGTCAACTGAAGCGGCGGCTGACCGAGGCCGCCCTTTGCCGCGATCCCGCATTGCCCGGAGGGCGCGTTACCTTCCTATCTTCTAGTGAGGACGAGCGTACACTTGGGCGCATGCAGCGCATGCTGGAACGGTGCGCTCAGCCTACCCTTGCAAAAGTATAATGAATTGAGGTACACACATGAAAAAAGTGATGCTGATCTTCGGCACGAGACCGGAAGCGATCAAAATGTGTCCGCTTGTGCTGGAACTGCGCAAACACCCCGAATTTGAGACTGTCGTGTGCGTAACGGGTCAGCATCGGCAGATGCTGGATCAAATTTTGCACTGCTTTGAGGTGGAGCCGAAATATGATCTGTGCATCATGCGTGATAAGCAGACGCTTTTTGATGTGACAATCAATATTTTGGGTCGCTTGCAGGAGATTTTGGAGGCGGAGAAGCCGGATGTGGCGCTGGTGCATGGGGATACCTCCACCGCCTTTGTGACGGCGCTGGCATGCTTTTATATGCATATTCCCGTAGGGCATGTGGAGGCGGGACTGCGCACCTACAATTTGGATTCGCCTTTTCCGGAGGAATTTAATCGCCAAGCGGTGGATTTAATCACGCGCTTCTATTTTGCGCCCACGGAAATGACCCGCCAGAACCTGCTCAAGGAGGGCAAGCCGGACGAGCGCGTGTATGTAACGGGCAATACCGTGATCGACGCGCTGGGCACCACGGTGCGCAGCGATTATCAACATCCGGAGATCGATTGGGCGCGCGGAAGCCGCTTGATCTTGCTCACCGCACACCGCCGCGAGAACATTGGCGAGCCGATGCGCGAGATGTTCAACGCCATCCGCCGCGTGGTGGATGAAACGCCCGATGTGAAGGTCATTTATCCCATGCACATGAACCCCGTTGTGCGGGAGATGGCGCATGAGTGCTTTGCGGGGCAGGAGCGCATCCATATGCTGGAGCCGTTGGATGTGCTGGATTTTCATAATTTGATGGCGAAAGCGTACCTCATTATGACGGATAGTGGCGGCATTCAGGAGGAAGCGCCGGCGCTGGGCAAGCCAGTGCTTGTGATGCGCGATACCACGGAGCGTCCCGAGGGCGTTATGGCGGGCACACTTCGCCTTGTTGGCACCGATGAAGCAACCATCTATGCCGCAGTGCGCGAGCTGCTGGACGATCAGGCGGCCTATCACGAAATGGAGCACGCCGCGAATCCCTATGGGGATGGCAAAGCGAGCCACGCGATCGCAGAAATTTTGGAAAAAGAGCTGTATGAAGGGTTTCACGGAGCGCTCTCACAGGCGAAGCAATAGCGCCTACTTCTTAAAAATCCAAAATTTGCTAACTACGTAGTTGAAAATCATCACAAACACAAGCACGATGATGCGGTTGACAAAATTGCTGACGCCCACGGCCTTGAGCAGAAGCATCAAGCCTTGTTCAAAAACAAAGAAGCTGATGGCACGGCTGGCGGCGAACTGAGCAAGCTCCTTGCCGATTTGCAAATTTTTTCCGCCCTGCACGCGGAAAACCATAACGCGGTTGATCCAAAACGCGAATAGCACTGCGATGACCCACGAAATCGCACTGGCGATAGACAGCTGCATGGGGGTTGCAAGGTTGATGGAACCGATCAACCAAGGGAGCAGATTGCCCGAGAAGGGCGGCTTGTCTGCCAGCAGGAAGCAGACCGCGTAGTGGATTAGCATGCTCAGCAGTGTGGTAAGCCCCCCGGCGATCAGGTAGCGCAGCAGCTCGTACTGCTTTTCATGGTTGACTAAGTAGTGCTTGATTTTTTGAAACATGGTTGGATGTCCTCCTATTCTTCTCCGCAATCGCCGCGCGCGTAAGCGCAGGCGAGCAAATCCTCCGCTGGGATAACCAGCGGTTTTTTTTTCGCGCCTAGCTGGAAGCTGATCTGCGCGGCGTCATACGCGAGCACGCGCACGGTTTTTTGCACGGGCTTGCCATCTAGCAGAAATACCGCGCGAATCTTGCGGTCGTGATCCACTGCGTAACGCAAAAAGCGGGTCATGGCTGTAACCCCTGTGGGACTTCAAAAATGCGCAGGCGACCGCTTTCGCTTTCATAGGCCACGGGGAAAAGCGCCTCCAGCGCCGCTTCGTTGAGGGTGAACCAGCTGCTGGAACGTTCGTAATCGCTCACGTAGAGATAGCTGACGCCATATTGGGAAAGCAAGGCCAAGTTGTCGCCGGGGTTTTCATAAAAGGCGGCGACCTCCGCGCGGCGCTTCGTGGTATCAAAGCCGTGGTAGTAGAGGTAGCTATCGCTAGAGCACAGGATGGTGCGGCCAGCGAGGCTGCTTACGGGATTTAGGTGCTGGTTGCCGGTGATGAACACGCTGTGCTCGGGCGTATTTTGCTTGATGTACTCCGCTACCTCGACCTCCTCGGCGGAATACGCCTGATAGTCGCTTACGCACTCGCGCAGCACCGTAAGCGTGGAGGAAAGGAAGCAGACGCTCAAAAACATCGCCGCGATGACGCGCCGCCCCGCAAGGCCGCGCAGGCGCGCGTATAACTCCAGCGCGTAATCAGCCGCCATGGGCAGGCAGAGCAGGAACCACACGTAGAAGAGCTTGTTGTTATCATATTCGTTTGGCTGAAAAAGCACAAGCTCCGCTACAGCGTAAATCAAAAACGCGCCCGAGGCGATCAGCCGGTTCTGGCGAATGTCCAGCGGCAGGGCCGCTTCGCCCTTGGGCTTGCGGCGCAGCAAAGCCAGCCCAATGAGCAGATAGGCCGGGCCAATGTTTTTAAGATAGAACCAAAAATACGGGTCAACAAGACCGTGCCCGCCTCGATTGTTGCACCAGTTGAATTGAAAGCGCAGGAAATGAGCGCTGTTGATGGCCTGCACAAAGGTGAAGCAGATGAGCTGGGGCAGCGCGAGCGCGGCGGCAATCGCCGCGTAGATCAGCCAAGGCTTGAAGGCCTCAAAGCGTTCGTTTCGCGGGCTTGTGCATATACAATACAGGCAGGTGCCGCCGCTGAGCAGTACCAGCGCCAGAAAGCTGTGCGTGTGAATCAGAGGTAGACCGCCTGCAAACAGCCCAAGCAAAACAAGCTCCCGCAGGCCATGCCGCTCCTTGCGGCACAGCGGCGGCACAAGCAGGTTGATGGCGGGCAGCAGCATCGTCCAGCCGCCCAAAATACCGCGCTGTGGGATTAGCATATCGCAAATGATGTTCACCCAACGCAGGTTATTGGGGTTTGGTTGGTTGGTGGGCGCTTGATAATAGCCTTGCATTACGGTGCGCAGATGATCCAACGCGGTGGTGGTGACGCCGTTTTCTACCGTACCGCTAAGCGTGTAGAAAAAGCCAAGTCCGCCGTTTAAAAACAGCAAAAAATAGGCCAACAGCATCGCGCCGCGCCGCTTACACAGCTGTGCGCAGAGGAGCGCATACCCTGTGAACACAAGCGCCATCATGAGCGTGCCGGTAAAGGCCATGGCTGTGGGCAAGGGCTGCCCCAGCATGAGCATGCTGGTAGCAAAGCTATCCGTCAAATAGGGATAGGCCATTGTAGCGCCAAGCATGAGGCTGTTTTGCAGCGGGAATTTTGCGTCTACGATGCTCGTGGTTACCGCCAGATGCAGGGAAAGGTCGCCGTAGGTGCTTTGCCCTACGTGATAGCTGCCATCCGCCGCTGGGCGGATGGAGTGCGTATATTGCAAATAGCCGCTAAGCAGCACTAGCGGCAGCACCATGAGCGCAAGGTCATAGAGCAGGCGTTTTTCCCGCTCGTCAAAGGGCGATACCTCGCGCCGGTCGCGGCAGAAAAAGCTGACGCCCACAAGCAGCGCGAGCGTGCCTGCCGCCAGCCAATGCGCAGTGTATGTAAAAGCGACGGCATAGGCCCATAACGCCGGCAGCCACATGAGCAGCAATATCCCCAGTGAAAGGCCGATGTACGCGCGCACAAGCGGACGCAGCCGGGGTAGCAGCCAGCGGGTGATCAGCGCGCCGCCCGCCAGAAACAGCAACAAATAGGCGATGGAAAGCAAACAATTCCTCCTTTAGACAGAAAGCATGGAGCGGAAAAACTGAACCGCCGTTTGCAAGGAGCCATCTGTCACGGTGCATTCGCCGTTAAGCGCCTCCTCGCCGGTTACCAAAAAGGGAGAGAAGCGGTATACGCATCTGCCCAGCGGCGCATAAAAGCGCCCGTCCGTAATGAAGGGGCTGAGGCAGGGCACGATGACCGCACGCTCAAATTGAATTTCAATGGCGGTCTCCATGGCCTCCCACGCCTCGCCCGCAGGCTCGCTGCGCAGACCAGCATCGTTATCCACGGTATAGTGCAGTACGAGATCCGGGTTGCCAATGGCTCGGCGAATGCGGTGCTTGTACGCTGCCGTTTTTTTGCCGGGGATGATCGTCTGGCGAAAGCAGAGCCGCGCCGATGCGGCGGGCGCCTCGGGGGTTCCCTTCGCATCCATGGCATAGATGGAAAGCTCGCATTGAAAGAACTGCTTCATGACGGAGCGGCCGCGCCAGTGCGCCTTGAGCAGCGGAAAGGACAAACGCGGGTTGGCGGCTAACAGGCTCTGTGGAAACGGAGCGTGCTCGCTCAGCTTGCGCAGCATTTGTTCGCTGGCGTTGCACAGCGCCGTGTGGCGGGGATGGCGCGAAAGCCTTGCGCCGTGATGGAGCAGCTCGTCAAGCGGGCGCAGGTGCTCACGCCCGCGGCGGGAGCGCACCGCGTCCCCGGCAAGCACTTCACCCTGTAATATGCCCTTTTCCGCAATCCCGATGAGCGCAAGCGGCGCGTTCTTTGGTAAAAAGGTGCGGAACGCCTCCATGGTAACATAGCCGCCATAGTCCAGCACAAAGCAGGGATGCAGACTTCGCGCCAGCAGGTGCGCGGCAATGCTCCGCGCACCCTCGCCGCCGCTCAGCCCGTCAAAACTCAAGGCGAGAAACAGCTCCCCGCCTGGGCGATACCCATCGCGCAAAAGCTCCTCTAACGCTTCCAAGAGCGATATCACATGCGCGCGGGCGAGAGGCACCGTCATGGGCAGCTCATGGATGGGGATGCCTGGGCAAAAAGGAACGCCAGCGGGCGCATCCAGCTGCGAGATGAACACCAAGGGGTCGGTGACATTCGCGCCCGCTAACTCCAACAGCACCGCGCCCTGCGCGAACGTCTTGACCTCGGTTTTGGTGAATACGAGGGGATAGGCTTCCTTGAGCGTCTGTAGCGCAAGCGCCGCGCCCTGCGGCGTATATGTGGTAAAGACGCTCAACCGCCGGAGCACGTCGCGCGCGCGGTCATAGTTGAGGGGAGCTAGGAACTCGCTCATATCATTATTGCCTCCCAAAAGTGGCCGGGCGCTAGCGCACGGCTCATTTGCCCTGAGGCTCTGCAGCCTTTACCTTCTTTAGCGCGTCAATCGCATAGACGACCAGCGCGCATAGCGTACATGCGACCGCCGCCCAAATGAGCAGGACGTCTGGCGTCATGAACCAACCGGGGCATACGGAAACAAACCAGTCGTGGAAAAAGGTGAGCACAAGGCTTGCGATAAAGATACATTGCGCGACCTTGCCGATCATAAAGGAATATACCACGATGCCGCGCTTGAGAAGCAGCACGCCGCCCACAATCATGATCAGCTCCTTGAGCAGCAACACAAGCACCGCTGGCAACGGAATGACGGCGGGGATCTGGGCATTGCCAAGGGTCATGCTAAACATGGCGGTCAGCACCATGATCTTATCAGCGAAGGGATCCATTAGCTTGCCAAAATCGGTGATCAGGTGATATTTCCGCGCGATGATACCATCCAGCAGGTCGGTAAAGCTGGCCACGAGAAAGATGATGAGCGCCGGGTATTTCAGCCCGCGCACAAACAGCACGATGTAGACAGGCACCAGCAGCAGGCGAACCATTGTGAGTACATTGGGTACGTTAAGATTTTTCTTGATGTATTCTTTTGCAGTCAAGGGACCCTGCCTCCTCACTTGTAATGATTTCATTATAGCATGCGTAGGATGTACGCGCAAGAATGAGCGTGCAAAAGCCCCGTTTTTGTGTTTCAAAGGTGGTACGGTGCGGTTTGCAACTGCGGTGGGCGCTCGCGCCATGCAGGCCGCAAAGGTTGGAATCAAAGCTGTTCAGCAGGCTTTGCGCACCCAAACCCGCGCGCCCAAAGAGCAACCGTCACGATCACCTTGCCAAAAGGTTCATTTCGCTATATAATGGACAAACCCGCGACGTTTGCGCGGTTTTCAGGAATTTGGAAAGGAAGGCGCAGCTATGGACACACCCGCAGCAAAGACTAACTTTATCTGGGACGCCGTTGAACAGGATTTACGGAGCGGGCGCTATCAAAGCGTACACACGCGCTTTCCGCCGGAACCCAATGGCTATTTGCACATCGGCCATTGTAAGGCGCTGGTGGCGGATTTTTTGACCGCTGAAAAGTACGGCGGTGTAACCAACCTTCGCTTTGACGATACGAACCCCGCCAAGGAAGAAACCGAGTATGTGGATGGCATTATGGCCGATATCCGCTGGCTGGGCTTTGATTGGAAGGGCGGCCTGTTTTTTGCCAGCCAGTACTATGACCAGTGCTATGCGATTGCCGAGGACTGGATCAACCGCGGGCTTGCCTACGTGTGCGAGCTTACGGCGGAGGAGCTGCGCACATACAGGGGCACCTTGGTTGAACCGGGCAAAAATAGCCCCTACCGCGACCGTCCCTGCGCGGAAAGCCTCGACCTGTTCCACCGCATGCGTGCGGGCGAGTTCCCGGAAGGCCGCATGATTCTGCGCATGAAGATTGATATGGCAAGCCCCAACATCAACATGCGCGACCCCGCGATGTACCGCATCCTGTATAAGGAGCATCACCGCACGGGCAAAACCTGGTGCATCTATCCCATGTACGATTTTGCGCACCCCATTGGCGACGCGCTGGAGGGCATCTCCCACAGCCTATGCTCGCTGGAGTACGAGGATCACCGCCCGTTGTACGATTGGGTGGTGGAGCACGCGAGCAATTTGCTCCCCGCGCGCCCGCGCCAGATCGAGTTCAGCCGCCTCAACCTGACGCGCACCATCATGTCCAAGCGCTATTTGCGGATGCTGGTGGAGGGCGGCTATGTGACCGGCTGGGACGATCCGCGCATGCCCACGCTCTGTGCCATGCGCCGCCGGGGCTATACGCCGGAGAGCATCCGTGATTTTATTGGCCGCATCGGTGTGGCAAAAGCGGATAGCGTTGTTGATTTGGCGCTGCTTGAGCACTGCGTGCGCGAGGATTTGGGCGGCAAAGCGCCCCGCGCCATGGCTGTGGTGCGCCCCCTCAAGGTGATTTTGACCAACTGGCCCGAGGAGAAGCGCGATGCGCTAGAGATGGAGAACCATCCCGACCATCCCGAGCTTGGCACGCATCAGGCGGTGCTGACGCGCGAGATCTATATCGAGCAGGAGGACTTCATGGAGGAGCCGCCCAAGAAGTACTTCCGCATGTTCCCCGGTAACGAGGTGCGCCTAAAGGGTGCGTACATCGTGAAATGCGAGGGCTGCGAGAAGGACGAGAGCGGCATCGTCACCGCCGTATACTGCACCGTGGATATGGACAGCCGCAACGGCAGCGAGGGCGCGAGCCGCAAGGTCAAGGGCACTTTGCACTGGGTGAGCGCAACGGAGAGCCTTCCGTTTGAGGCGCGCCTCTATGAGCCGCTGCTGATGGATGAGAGCGACGCCGAAGCCGCCTTGGCCGCCGATACAGAGGAGATAGACGCCGCGTCCACCGCCCCCACAAGCAGCTCTACCCTCAAGACGGACTTTTTGAAAACGCTCAATCGCAGCAGCCTTGAAACCTGTTGCGGATATATGGAAAGCTATCTTGCCACCGCTCAGGAGGGAGAAACCTTCCAATTTCTGCGCATGGGCTATTATTGCAAGGATCGCGATTCTACCGCCGAGCTTCCCGTGTTCAACCGCGTGGTGGGTCTGCGCGATAGCTTTGCAAAGCAAGTGAAGGCGTAAGCGCATCACAGGCCACGGCGCTTCCTATGTGCCTTTCTACGCAAAGAGCCAATCCCTTTCACGGGATTGGCTCTTTGCGTAGGGCGGGCGTTATGGGATTACAAAGGTGTAAAGGATGCCCAAATCCCACATCATGGTGCTGGTTAAATACTTGTCGCGGATGTCGCGCGAACCGATGAGCGCATCGTGCGTGTCCTGTTCGCTGATGCCCAGGTCGTTCGGCTCCATCGGCATGCCGAGGCTGCGCATCATGGCTGCGATTTCCGCAGTGGGGGGAAGCTCTTCCTGAATGATTTGCAGGATATCGTCCCAGTGATTCAAAATGCGCTCGAGGCGCTCGCGCTGCTTGGCGGGATCGTTTTTGTGCTGCTGCTTGGCGGTTTGGATGAGCGTGTCCGCCGCCTGCCCAAAGATCTGGCGGGTTTGCGTTTCCCAAGCCGACTGGCTGAACTCGCGCATAAAGCGCTCCGCGACCTCGCGGCTGGGGCGCATCACGCGAAGCGCGTCGTAAATGCGGAAGGTCAGGTAGGTGCCCACGCCCACCTGAATGCCGTGAAGCTCATAGGGGGTATCGCGTTCAAGTGCCATCATCTCCCAAAGGTGGGAGAAATAATGCTCCAGCCCCGATGCTGGGCGCGAGATCTCCGCAAAGGCCATTGCCGCGCCGGAAAGCACCAGCCCGCGCACCACCACGCCGATGGTCTCCGGGTCGCGCTCCATCAGGCGCGGAGCCGCATCCACGATGGTTTTGAGAGAGGCGCGCATGAGCCCCGCGATGTTCTCGCAGTAATATTCGCCAGTAACCAAATGCGAGATGCGCCATTCGCAAATGGAAATGTATTTCGCCAGCATATCGCCAAAGCCCGCCCAAAGCATGCGCGCGGGGGCTTGGCTCATGATATCCGTATCGGCGATGATGGCGACGGGGCATGCGTTGTACAGCACTACCTTCACCCGGCTTTGAATCATAGAGGAGGAGTTGGAGGCGTAGCCATCCATCGAGGGGGCAGTGCCTACCACCATGGAGGGAATGCCCGCCACCTGAGCGAGCACCTTGCAGCAATCGTTGATGACGCCGCTGCCAATGGCAAGCACCACGTCACAGCTGCGATCGAAGCTCATGGTCAGGCAGCCGACGGAATGCTCATCCGGCTCCACCTTGCTTAACGGGAATTCGTAGAGCACGTAGGAGATGCCCGCGCCGTCAAGCACCGCCTGCACCTGCGCCCACGCGGCGGCCTTGGTGTGCTGGTCGCACACGATGAACGGCTTATGCACATGGAAGCGCTCAAACGCCTCCGGCAGGTACTTCACCGCGCCGCGTTCCACGCGGAAATACTTCAAGCCCGTTTGATGCTTGCGCCCACACGCGCAATCCCAGCCGCCGTCCTTGAGCAGCTCTTCCAGCTCCATATCCGCAAAAGCTTTCAAACTACAACACTCCTTTGTATCATGGGCACGCCGCACAAAGCGGCACAAGCCTATTATATCGATTTCTGATGGGATTCGCAAGCACGGAACGCGGCGAAAAACACTCGCCAACGAAAAACGCCGATTTCCGCAAATGAAATGAAGCCATGCCGTTTCCATTGCGCTATCATAGGCGCTGGAGCGGTTTTTTGACTACAGCCGGAGGCTCACAGGCATTCCACCGCAATTTCAAAAAATTGCTCCTGAAACGCGGTCGCTTTGCGCAGCTCCTGCTCGCTCGCGCGTGTGCCGGGTTTGGCAACAACCCATTTGTCCTCCGCATCGTTGAGGCGGCGGATTACGGCGATCACCTCGCCCTCAAAGCATTCCAAGGGCGTGGTTTCGCCATAGACGTATGCGTCCTGCCATGCGTTATCATTGGCGAGCACATCCTGCACATAGCCATAATTCAATAGATAGAGGATATCCTTATGCTCCGGATGGCGCGTGCCCAGTCTGCGATCCACCGTAACGGTTACGCGCTTGCCCAGCGGGCTTTCCGGCGGCAGATGCGCGGCGGGTGTGAGCGCTTCGCAGGCAGATGCGTCCGGCGGGAAAGTCCCCGGCAGGGGCGCTGCTGCCTCCGCGTGGATATGGCTTTCGCTTTGTGCGGACAGCTCGCGTGGCACAAGCCCCAGACAAGCGCAAAGATCTGTTGCAAGCATGCCGCGCTCGCCATGACGACGCGCCGCTTCCTCGCCCGCCAAGGCATGCAAAGCACAGCCGACCTGCAATAGCTCCAAATCGTTCAAATGGGCGTACACGCCCGCGTGCCGCCCCGCCAGCAACGCGCAAAGCACGCCGGTGAGCGCGTCGCCGCTGCCGCCTTTGGCCATGGCGGGCGTGCCAAAGGGGTTTAACCCAACGCCATCGCGCGTGCAGAGCACGCTCACCGCGCCCTTCAAAACCACCGCCGCGCCGAAGCGCTCATGAAGCGCCTGCGCCGCGCCGAGCGCGTCCCGCGTGACGCTCTCCACGGAGCAATGCAGCAGCCGCGCGGCCTCGCCGGGGTGGGGCGTGAGCACGGTGGTGGACGCGTGGACGCTCCCGCTGGGGAAGGCGGCCAGCAAGCTTAGCGCGTCCGCATCCAGTACGGCAGGCAAGCCATCGCGCTCCAGCAGCGTCAGCAGCCGAGCAAGCACTTCCGCGTGCAAGGGGCTTTTACCAAGCCCACAGCCAACACCCACGGCGTTTGCGCGCGCAAGACCCGTTTGCAGCGCTGCCCAGAGGGCGTCGGCGTTTGTTTGCGGCAGGGGAAGGCAGGTCGCGCAGGGGCAGAGCACCTGCACCGCATCCATGACCCGGTCAGGGCACGCCACCGTCACAAGCCCCGCGCCTGTGCGTAGGGCGGCGGTGGCGCTGATTGCCGCCGCGCCCGCCATGCCCGGCGAGCCGACCCATAGCAGCGCCTGCCCGTAGCTGCCCTTGTGGCTTACGCGCTCGCGTGCCGGGAGCAGCGCCGCAAGATCGCTTTCTTCCAGCACCGAAAGCCCGCTTGCGTCATCCAGCGCAGGGGGGAGGCCGATGTCCGCTACGCGGAGGCGGCCTGTGAAATTGGGCCCCTGACGCAGGTACAGCCCAAGCTTGGGACGGTGAAAGGCGATGGTTTCCGTGGCGCGCACGGCGCAGCCCAGCGCCTCGCCCGTTTCGCCATGAAGCCCGGAGGGGATATCCACCGCGATGACAGGCACGCCGCGCAGTTGGTTTACCTGTGCGCAGAGCGCCGCTGCCATGCCCTCCAGCGGTCTGCTGAGACCTGTGCCAAAGAGCGCGTCAAGCACGCAGGCGATTCGCGCCGGAAGCTTCGGTGGACGCTCGCCCTGCAAACGGAGCACTGTGACCTGTGGCGCTTCCTGCCCAAGGCGCTCCAGCTCGCGCTGCGCATCCGGTGAAAGCGCACCCTCTAGCACGCGGCATTCACCAAGGAAGCTCGCGTCTCCCTTTGCAAGGATGCGCATAGCGGACAGGCCGTCGCCGCCGTTGTTGCCCGTGCCGCAGAGGCATACGGTGACGCCCGCGCGACCTTGACTCACGCGCGCGGCGGCGCGGGCGACCTGCGCCGCCGCGCGCGTCATCAGCGTTTCGCTGGAAAGCTCCGTTTCCCGCATTGCGCGCTGTTCTACACGGCGCATTTCCGATGGGGTAATGGTTTGCAACATATCCTTTTGTTCCTTTCCTGTTACAAGCAATTCAAAATGCCCGCGCGTTGCGCAGGCATTTTGAAGTTTCAGAGGGGGTTATTCGTTGTTGTGCTTGCTGCTTTCGTCATCCTCAACGGCGTGGTAGCGCTGCATGCGTGTGGAACGGCGCGCGCTGGCTTCGGCTGCTTGTTCCGCCGCGTTTGTCGCGGGCACATCCGCTGCCGGCTTGTCTGTTGCAGCAGCCAGGGGGCGTGTCGTCATCAGGGGACGCACGTAGGGGTTGGCGGAGCTTGACGGGGTTGCGGGGGTGCTGCCTAGGCCGCTGGGCGTGGCGTAGGGGTTTGACGCGCCGCTGGAGGGCAGGGTCGGTGTGCCGCTCGCGCTGGGCACTGTAGGCAGCTGCTCTGTGCCGGTGGCGCTTGTGCCGTAGGGCGTGCCGGTGATGCTGCCATTGGCATAGGGGTTGCTATAGGGGTTGCTGCCCGCCGTACTGGGGTCTTCGGGCTTGCGCGTTGTGCCCGCAATGGGTGGAGCTGCTACTGCGCGGCGCGCGTAGGGGCTTTGCGCCTGCTGGCTGGCAGCTGTTGGGGTGGTGCTCGTGGCTGCGCCGGTTCCGGCGGTGGGAACGCCTGCGCGGCGGCTGGCGGCAGCGCGTGCGGCGGCAGACTTGCGCTTTTTGTTTTGGTTGAGGGCGTAGCCATATACGCCGCCCGCGCCGCCAAGGAGCACAACGGCTGCGCCGATGAAGCCCCATGGCACGGAATTCGTTTGGGTTTCCTTGCTCTCATCCTCATAGTTAATGGGGATCATGGTGCCGATTACGAAGGTCGCCGTCGGCGCTACGCTTGCCGTGGCCGAAGCCGCTGCCGATGCGGTGGGCGTGGCGTAGGGGTTGAAGGGCGCATAGCTCGTTGACGTATTGACGCCGGTGTTCTGCCAAGTGCCAACGTTCCAATCTTCCACTGAGGACACATTGCCCTGCGTGGGAGAACCGCTGGAATTGGAACCGCCTGGCTTGCCAGAATTGCCATTGTTGCCGGAGTTGCCGTTGTTGCCGGAATTGCTGTTATTGCCGTTGTTGTTAGGGCTGTTGTTGGTAATGCCCTGATAATACTCCGTGCTGCCAAGAAAGCTGGTGAACTCCGTCAGGTTTAGCTGATGGAAGAAATCGCCATGAATCCAACCAATAGTGCCGCCGTAGTTGACATTGTACCAAGTGATGCCATTGACCTGCTTGGTGCCCATGACCAATGCAAAGGCGTATTTGTTAAGCGATTTGAGCTTGGAGCCGTTGGGGGAAGAACGAAAGTTGACGCCGGAGTTGGTTACATAGCCGTAGCTGGATTTGGCGTAGGGATCATAGGGGTTGCCGCTGTTGGTGGGCTTGGTGGGATCGCCGCCGCTGGCCAGATACTTTTGCACCTCGTCTTCGGTCATTTTGCGCAGCTGATCCATGCGCACATAGCCGGGGATCTTTTGGTACACCGTGATGTGCCAGCCGGGGGCGGTGCTGTAGTCTTGACCCGTTACATAGACCACGGTGGCGTTTGGCAGCCAAGCATCCACCACGGCGTTGGGGCTTGCCACGCGGCGCAGTGGGATGCTGCTGCCCAAGGTAATATAGAAACCGGAGTTTTGCGGGTTGGTGGGGTTGCTTGCCTCATACTGCTTGATGAGGGCATCCGCTTCGGCCTTGCCGATGTGGCGGGTATGGCTGTCCAGCACGTAGCCGGAAAGGGATTTGTCGCTCCCAAGCACGATCTGCGCGCCGTCCCAGAGCACGGAGCCGGAGGTGCGCTGCCCGGTGATATTGAGGAGCGTGCCTTTGGCCAACATCTTGGTGATGTTGGAATCGATGGTGTTCATGCCACTGCGCAACGCCGTTTGCTGGGTGGTTACAGCGTAGCCCATATATTCGGTAATCTGTGTGGGTCTGTAGAAGAAGTAAACGGTGGAGAGCGAGGCCACGCCCTTTGCGTCCACCTTTATATTGTAGGAGGTGGGGCTTGCGTCAGCCATGGTGTAATTGCCGTTGAGCACCGTGGGATCTGGCTTTACGACATGATCGCCATAGGGCAGAAGCACCTTTTGGGTGGTGATGGCCGTGCCGGTGGTGGTATCCTGATAGATCACAGTGATCGGCGTGGTTTTGCTGTTATCCACATAGGAGAACGTAACGGACGCGGGGGTGGCGATGTACTGCTCATCCACGGTGACCGGCTGGTAGGTGGGGCTTCCGCTGAGCGGGCTGTAGCCCGTGGGGATGTATTTGGGGTTGGGAACCACGTTGTGAGACCCGCGCCCGAGGGGCAAAAGCTCCGGCGAACCGTTCAGCTCCTCGCCAAGGACATTGACATAGTGAACAGCCACAATGGCGTTGCTTTGGATTTCCGTGTAGGTAAAGACCACGGTTGCGGGGTTGGCTTGACCCGTGCTGCTTACGGTAACGGTATCGGCGCTGACGCCCTGTAGGGTATAGCCTGCGGGCGCGGCAGCATATTCAGCGGTGGGATGCGGGTCGCCTGCCTCAAGCTCCACCGTCAGCGGCTCCTCCAGCTGTTTGCCGGAGGTGGATTTGTACTGAAAGGTAACCTTGCCGGTAACAACGGGCGCTGGCATGGTCACATAGTAAAAGGTAATGGCGGCGGGGGTGGGCGTGCCGTTTGAATCCACCACAACCTGATCGGCGCTCACGCTTTGGTACGTGTACCCGCTGGGCGTCTGAATGGCAAAATTGGTTGTGCTGTAGGCTTTGTCCGCGGCTAGTTCAAAGCTGGCGGGCTGTGCTACAGGCTCGTTTTTCTCGTTGAGGTAAAAAACGTCGACGCTTGCGGCGGCGCGCTGGTAGGTGAAAGTGATCGTTTCAGGCTCGGCCTTGCCTTGGTCAGTGATTGTGAAGGTATCGGCGCTTACCCCATGATAGGAGTAGCCTTGTGGCACGGTGATGGCGAAGGTGAGGGAATCGTATGGGCCAGCGCCCAGAATTTCGTTGCGATCATCGGCAACAGGTTTGCCGTTTTGATCCACGTAGCGCAGACGAATGGTGCCGGATACGGGGTTGCGCGCGTAGGTGTACACAATGGGGTTGGGGCTTACCTTGCCAGTGTGATCGATGGTGAACTGGTCGGCAGATACGCTGCGATATGCATATCCCTGCGGAGCTTCGACGCGGTATTCATCGGAGGAATAGCTGCCTTCCCCTAGGGGCATCCTGTCCTCCTCATACAGAGGATTGCCCTTGTCATCCACATATTGGAAAATGACCTCACCCATCACTGCGGGCGGCGCATAGGTGAAGATCACGCTATCGGGGCTGGCAACACCGTTTTCATCGATTTTGACGCTTTGAGCGGACGCACCTTGGAAGCTGTAGCCCATCAGCTCGAGATTCGCGTTGGGGGCAATGGGATACTCGCCCGGCGCGAAGGTCAGCGTTTCGTTGGCAAATTCCTCGGTGGCGGTGACGTAGCTTGTATAGACGCTGCCGGTCACTTGCTTTTTTTGGAAGAGGAAGGTAACGCTCTGGGGATCGGGCACACGGCTGGAGCTTACATTCACCACAACGCTAGCGTCACCTTGCAGCGTGTAGCCGGCCGCAACGTCCTCGCGTATATAAATGGTGGTCTGCTTGCCAACGGGGCAGCTCACGGCCTCCTGAAAGAAAGGGATGCCGGTTTGCTTGTCCACATAGCTCACAGGTACGGGAACTGGCTCGGAGCTTGCGTTGGTGATCGCGTCGCTTTCCTCCTGCGTATAACGGGCGACAAAATCGCTGGAGACATAGCAGTCCGCATTCTGATCCACATAGCGGATGGAGAGCCAATCCGCGCCATCGACGGTCACAACGCCGTAAATCCAGATCAATTTGCCGGATTTGACGTTTTCAAAGACCTTTGGATAATTCTTGCCCGGTCCTTCGCGAAAATGAACGACGGCGGTGGTTTCGCCATAGAGATTGATGGGCGCAAGCACGGGCTGATCCGGCTCAATCGGCTGATCCGGCTCGGAGGGCTGATCTGGCACGGTGGGCTGATCCGGCTCGGAGGGTTGATCCGGCTCGGAGGGCTGATCCGGCTCGGAGGGTTGATCCGGCTCGGAGGGTTGATCCGGCTCAATCGGTTTGTCTGGCTCCACCGGCGGTTCAGGTTGAAGGGGCGTAAACCAGAAGATCGCGGCCTCTACGCTTGCGGTGCCATCGTCAAAAATCGTTACGTCAATAGGCTCGGTGCCTTCGTTTAGCGCATAACCGGGGAAGTCCTGCGCCTTATCCGCACCGATGGTATAGACGCCGGGGGCAAACTCCCGATCCTCCTTATAGAAGGGCTCGTTGGTTTGGCTGTTGATGTACTCAATGTGCAAAAACCCGTTTTGCGCGATTGGCGGCTCTTCCAGCGGCATTTCCACGCTGGAAAGGTACAGCGGATAGGTGGCCAGCAAAACGCCATCCTGATAGATGTCAATCGGCGTATATTGCGCGTCAAAGCCAGCGGCGTTCACGCCCGCAATCGGCGTGCCTGAAACGGGCGCATAGGTGTAGGGAAGCTCCATATTGATGGCGCTCACGTCAATCGCAATGGGGAAGCCAAAGGCCTGCTCCGGCAGCATCGCCCAATAGACGGGCGTTAGGCTGGTGGGGCTGGCCAGCACTTGGAGGGGCTGGGGAAGCTCCTCACCGCTTAGCTGGTAATAGAGCGTCACAATGGGTAGGTTTTCCACAGGCAACTTGCTGTTCTCCATGGCCAGCGCCGTGACGGGCGCCACCAGCTGCGCGGCGATGAGCATCAGGCTCAGGAGCAGCGCGGCCACTTTTTTCAGGCTTGTTTGCGGGTTGCGGTTCATGTTGGTTTCCTCCTTGTATTAAATCAAAGGCATTTCGCGCAAGGCGTGAGCCATTGTGAAAGGTATACGGGAAACAGCATCTATTGTACGGAGTTTCTCAAGGGCTGTCAAGGAATGAGGGTAGGAAGTTCCTGTCGGTTGGCGTCGCTTTTTTGTGCGCAAAAGGGGCGGCACAGTTTTTTACCTTCGACGCAAGGGGTAAAAGGCTCGGGTAGCGAATAAGGATAGGAACGACTTTTTGGAGGCGATTCCCCATGACTGATTATCCTGAGCTGCGCGAGACTCCCCTGAACGATCAGCCCGTGTTTGAGGGTGTTCTTATCGATGTGAGCCACATGCAGGTGCGCCTGCCCAACGGCGAAACGGCTCTGCGCGAGGTTGTCCACCACAAGGGTGCGGCGGCGGTTGTGCCGGTAGACGACGAGGGTTGCGTATATCTGGTGCGTCAGCATCGTGTGGTGCTGAACCTGATGACGCTGGAAATCCCCGCCGGAAAGCTGGATCATGTAGGGGAAAACCCCTACGATTGCGCCGTGCGTGAGCTTGAGGAGGAAACCGGCCTACGCGCGGAGCATATGGAGCTATTGAGCCACGTGGTGACCACCCCCGGCTTTTGCACCGAGAAGATCGGCCTGTACCTAGCGACCGGCCTGAGCCAGCACGAGAAGCACCTAGACGCGGATGAGTTCCTAGGCGTGATCAGGCTGCCGCTGGAGGAAGCCGTTGCGCGCGTGATGAGCGGCGAGCTGCGGGACGCGAAAACCGCGCTGGGGCTTTTGATGGCTTGGAACAAGCTGCATGGGTGACAGCATTTCCACAACAATAGTAACGAATTTCAATCGCAAAACGTTCCCATGATTTTTTTAGTGATCAGAAAGGGGGAAGCCGCTTATGATGCCGCAAGAAAACAAACCAAGAAAAAGGCGCATAACGCCCTTTGGCTGGCTGATGATCGCGCTGTGGCTTCTTTTGGCGCTAGGCGTATGGTTGACGGTGCTGGGGCTTTGCAGCTTTGTGCCGGTACAGCCGGGCGTCTTTGCAGTCTAACGCAGAAAGGCCGCTTTTGTCATGCAAACCTACCTAGAGCTTTTCAGCCACCTGCCCAGCATGTGTACGCAGCGCTTGATCCTGCGCCCCGTGCGCATGTCGGACGCGCAGGATTTATATGAGTATTCCCGCGACCCGGAGGTGGCGCGCCACGTGCTGTGGGACGCGCACGCCTCCATTCATCAAACGCGCGCCTATGTGCGCTACCTGCTGCGCCAGTACCGAAACGCAGCGCCGAGCACCTTTGTGATTGCTTTGAGAAGCACGGGCAAGGTGATTGGCACGATTGGCTTTATGTGGGTGCAGCCGGATAGCCGATCTGCCGAGGTGGGGTATAGCCTCAGCCGTGCTTACTGGAACAAGGGGCTGATGACGGAGGCGCTCCACGCGGTGCTGGAGTTTGGCTTTACCAAGCTCAACCTGAACCGCATTGAGGCGCAGCACGAGTGCGATAACCCCGCTAGCGGACACGTGATGCAAAAGGCTGGCATGAGCCGCGAGGGCACGCTCCGCCAACGCATTTACAACAAGGGCCGCTACGCGGATGTGGATTTGTATGCCGCTTTGCGGCAGGATTTTCTAAAATGCGCGCGTTAGATGGGTATGATCCTTTTTTGAATGATACCAAAGGGAGTGAGCATTTGAGACGAACGAAGCTTGCAGCCGTGCTGTTGGCGCTTTGCGCGGCTGCTTTGCTGTTGACCGCGTGTGCGCAGGATAAAGACTATGGCTATCAAAAGGCGCTCGCCGCCTTTGCCGATGGGGAGTACGCCGCCGCCGCCGATGCGTTTGAGCGCCTTGGCGAATATGCGGACGCGCCTACCTACGCGGCCTATACGCGCGGCCTTACGCTCTACGACCAAGGGCGTTACTTGGAGGCAGAGCCTTATTTTGAAAAAACGCAGACCTTCATGTATGGCGAGGAGCGCTACCGCTACTGCCATGCATACGCGCAGGAGGCTGCTGCGGCCTTTGAGGAGGCGGCGGCGGGCTTTGATGCGCTTGCGGATTTTGAGGATGCCGCCATCCATGCCGCCTACTGCCGCGCGCGAGCGGCGGAGCTTGGCAAGAACTATGAGGATGCGCTTTACGATTATGCCGCCGCTGGCGTCTACAGCGATGCCCCCGCCCGGCTGGACAACCTGCAAACGCAGGTGTACGCTTATGCGAAGCAGTTGAAAAGGGAGCGCAAGTACGAGGCGGCGCTGAAACTCTTTGGCGTGCTAGGCGATTATTTCGATAGCGCGGCGCAAACGGTGGAATGCAAGCGCTTCTTCCGTGAGGAGCTGTATCTGCGGGCGGACGCGATGCAGACGGCGGGTGATTTGCAAGGCGCCTATGATGCCTTTCACGCGCTGGCCGGCTACAATGATGCCGAGGCGCGTGCCGATGAGCTTGCGACGCTGCTGGGCATACCGCTTCCCACGATTGAATAACCGGCGAGGCTCTGCGGGGCGCGGACTTCAAAAATATATTTTGAAAGCGGCAGGCAAAAAGGGCTTTAAAAAATGCCTGCGGCGTTGGAGGGATGGCAATGGCTAAGCTCTATTTTCGCTATGGGGCAATGGGCTCCAGCAAGACCGCAAATGCCATTATGGTGCGGCACAACTATCTAGAGCGCGGGCAGAAGGTGCTCATGCTCAAACCCCGCTTGGACAGCCGCGATGGCGAAACGATGGTCGCCAGCCGCTGCGGGCTTTCCTGCAAATGTGAATATATGGAAAGCCTTGATCAATTTGACATCAAGGCTTTCGATTGCGTGATTGTGGACGAGGCGCAGTTTTTGAGCAAGGCGCAGGTGGAACGGCTTGTGTACGTGGTGGACACGCTGGGTGTGCCGGTGATTGCCTATGGCCTGCGGTGCGACTTTCAGGGCAATTTTTTTGCGGGCAGCCAATGGCTGATGGCTTGGGCCGATACCATCGAAGAGGTCAAAACCATCTGCTGGTGTGGGAAAAAGGCCATCTGCAATGCCCGCGTGCTGGATGGCAGGGTCATTAAGGAAGGCGAGCAGATTGTGCTGGGCGGCAATGAGAGCTATGTCAGCCTCTGCCGCAAGCACTGGGCGGAGGGCAAGCTAAAGCCGCTACAGCCCGACAAGGACAGCGCTCATTGACCGCCGGTTTACGCTTCCCCCACGACCTTGCGGTAGTGCGCGGGATCTGTATCGCCCTCGGTGCTGAATAGCAGCACGCGCGCGTGCTCATCCAGCCCAAGCTTTGCGCGCTCAATGGCATAGGCAGAGTCCTTCATCAGGCGCATGAGCGCGCCCAGCGTTACCGCCCCGCATTCGCCGGATATGATCGCCGGATCCTTGCCTAGGGGGCGGGCAAGCCGCCGCATCCCCTCGTAGGTTACCTCGTCATGGCAGCGAACAAAGCAATCTGCGCGTGAGCGTAGAATCGGCAAGGTTTGCGGGTTTGGCTCGCCGCAGTTGAGGCCGAACATGCTGGTGTGGGGAATGGCGCGAATGACGACCGTCTTGCCTTGCCGCACGGATTCCATAATGCAGGGCACTTCCCATGTTTCCACCACAAAAAACTTCGGCGGGTTTTCGGGAAAGCGGTGCGCCAGATAGCCCAGCACCCCGCCCGCCATCGACCCCACGCCCGCCTGCATCAGAACGTGCGTGGGTGCGTCCGCGCCTAGCGCATCCATCTGCGCAAGCGCCTCCGCGGGCATGACGCTGTAGCCCAGCGCGATATCGCTCGCGGTGGCATGATAGCCCTTTAGCTCCGTATCCTGCACCAGCAGGCCGTTCTCGCGCTCCGCATAGTCCAGCGCGAGGTGTACGGTTTCGTCATAGTTTTGATCGGTGATGAAGATTTCTGCCGTGCCCATGCGGCGAATGGCCTCCACATGCGTGGGGTTGGTGCCCTTGGGCATAAAAATGACGCAGGGCAGACCCTCGCGCTTTGCGGCCCAAGTGACGGCGCGGCCATGGTTGCCATCCGTCGCGGCTACGAGTGTGCGCACGGAAAGCCTGCGACCGATGGCCTGCCGAACCGCGTACAGCGCGCCCAGCGCTTTAAAGGCGTTCAGGCCGAAGCGCTTGGATTCATCCTTGATGTAAATGCCGCCAAGCCCTAATTCACCCGCCAGAGCCTGTAGCGTGATCAACGGCGTAGGCGCATAGCCCGTGACGCGCTCGTAATAGGTTTTTACGGTGTCAAATGCGTTTTGATTCATCCACGCGGGCAGAGGTTCACGCGTGGGCGTGTTCAGATAGATCTCCATGGATCGTACACACCGCCTTTAGTTTGGCTGCTTTTGCTGCTCGTGCTCCCAGATTTGATCATTCAATTGGTTGATGTTGCCGCAACCCATGGTCAGCACTAGATCGCCGGGCTGCCAATGCTCGCGAAGGTATTGCTCCGTATCCCCAAAGGTGGGGGTATGCACGGCGTTAACGCCATGCTCCCGCATGCCCTCGACGATCTGGCTGGCCTTGATATCGCCGGGATCCTTCTCACGCGCGGCGTAGATATCCGTAACGAGGGTGATATCCGCGGCGGAGGTGCAGGTGAGGTAATCGGCAAACAGGCGCTTCACGCGGCTATAGGTGTGCGGCTGCATGACGGCCCAAAGGCGGTGATGCGGCTGCATGGCGGCTACGGAAAGCGCGTTGCGCATTTCGGTGGGGTTATGGCCGTAATCATGGTACAGCTTGACCCCTTCCAGCTCGGCGGTCAGCTCAAAGCGGCGGTGCGCACCGGCAAATTCCGTCATGGCGTGGCACGCAACGCTCATGTCCGCGTGCTGCGTATGCGCGCAGGCCAACGCCGCCAATGCGTTTTGCACCTGAAAGAAGCCCGCGACCTTCATCCGCACATGCCCCAGCGCCTCGCCATGATAGGCAAGGTCGAAATCTGCCCGCCCGCATTCGTCATACACGAGGTTGAGAGGGGTGTAATCATTGCTTTCGTCAAAGCCGAAGGTGCGGCTGGCGCAGTGTACGGAGCGCAGCAGCTCCGATACGCGCGGATCATCGCCGTTGCCGATGGCTAGGCCGCGTTGGGGCAGCAACGCCAGAAATTTGCCGAAGGTTTCCTGAATGTGATCAATATCGCGGTAGAAATCCAGATGATCCGCGTCGATATTGAGCACCACAGCTACCGTGGGGCGCAGATGCAGGAAGCTGGCGTTAAACTCACAAGCCTCCGCCAAAAAAATTCCGCTCTTGCCGATACGCGTGCTGCCGCCGATAAAATCCAGCGAGCCGCCGATGTGAATGGTCGGATCCATGCCTGTTTCCATCAGCACCTGCGAGAGCATGGCGGTGGTGGAGGTTTTGCCATGCGCGCCGCAAATGCCAATGGCGGTTTCAAAGCCCTCCATCAGCTGACCGAGCAGCGTCGCGCGCTCCAAGCAGGGAAGACCAAGCCGCGCAAGCTCTACGCGCTCCGGGTTATCAGGCAGAATTGCAACGGTGTACACCACCAGATCAGCGCCGTGTATGTTGCTCGCCTGATGACCGATGGTGACAGGCACCCCAAGCTCCTCACGCAGATGCTTGGTGGCGTAGGTTTCTAAATTATCCGAGCCGGTAACAACGCAGCCCATTTCCAAAAGCATCTGCGCAAGGCCGCTCATGCTGGAGCCGCCGATGCCGATCATGTGGATGTGTTTTCCTTTGTAATCCCGTATGTGTGGCATTGATACACCCGCTTCCCCGGCGAGACGCTGTTTTGGCGTGCGCTCGCGCAAAGTTTCGTTGATATTATACGCCGAGGAACGGCATTTAATCAATAGCGGAGTTGTATCGGAACGTTTTCGCGATTGCTGCCGACATTATTCCTGCGTCAGAAACTCGCCAATCAGCTTTTTGTTGCGGCTCAAATTGGGCACAAGCACCATCATGCCATTGATGGTTTGATCCTCATAGGTGCCGTCAAAGGGCACGTGCGTGCTGCGCAGGCGCAGGTTTGCGGCGTTCATTACGATGGGCAGCAGGGCGTTGATATCCTCAAGCCGCAAATCTGTGGTGACCTTATTCATGTTGGTGGCGGCAAGCGCAGCGAGGGAAACAAAATCCATATGCGTGAGCTGCTTGAGAATGCCCAGCAAAACGCGATGCTGGCGGCTGGTACGCTGAAAATCGCTGTCGATCTTGCGGATGCGGCTGAAGCTAAGCGCTTGCTTGCCGTTTAGGTGCTGCTCGCCCGCGCTGCTCAGCAGGCCGTCCTCTTGCGCAACGCCGCTTTTTTTGTTATAAAACCGAAGAATGGAATTGAGCTGTGTGCGTTCCTGCTCCGTAACCTCCACGTCCACGCCGCCGATTTGATCAATGAGGTCGGCCATCAGCGAAAAATTGACCGCCATGGTGCGATCCACGCGCACGCCGAAGTTGTTTTGCAGCGTTGCGGTCAGCAGCTCCGCGCCACCATAGAAATAGGCGGCGTTCAGGCGCGTCTTACCGTGGTTGGGAATGGGCACGTAGAGATCGCGCAGAAAGGATACCAGCCGGATATCGCCCGTTTCCGGCGTGATTTGCGCAAGAATCATGGCATCACTGCGACCCGCGCTATCGGGCTGATAGCTGTCCGTACCTACAAGCAGCAGGTTAAAGGTGCCTTCCGCCATGGCGGGAATAGCGCACAAAACAAGCGCGATGGCAAGCAGCGCCGCGCAGAACCGTTGGGACAAGCGGGTGTTCATAAAAAGCCTCCTTCGTTGTTACACAATAACCAACGAGCAAGAGGCGGTTTTTGTTGCGGAAGGTCGAATTAGGAAAAATCCGTATCAAACTGTACAACCAGCCGGTAGCGCGGATCAAGCGATTTGGCATATGCCGTCAGGGATTGATACAGAAGCTCCTTCCCCTTATACCCCGCAGGCAGCACACAATCAAAGATCAGGTTGGTATGCCCCTGCCCGGGCACCATGCGAAAATCGTGCAGGCTGAGGCAGGGATCCGTGTTGCGCAAAAAATCGACCATTTTGCGGTGTACGGCGTTGATGGATTCATCGTCCGTTACGATGGGATCCATGTGGATGCAGATGGCCATATGCATTTTTTCGCCGATGTCGCGCTCCGCATCGTCGATCATTTCGTGAATGTCAAGGATGTCACCATGTGCGCTCACCTCCGCGTGTACGGATGCGACGCAGCGCCCGGGGCCGTAATCGTGCAGCACAAGATCGTGTATGCCCAAAATGCCGGGGAAGCCAAGCAACAGCTCTCGAATTTGACGCGTCTTTTCCGGGTCGGGCTTGCCACCCAGGAGGTTATCTACGGTATCGCGGCATACGTCTATGCCCGCCTTGAGCACAATGACGGCCACCAGCACGCCGATGTAGCCATCGATATGCCAACCAAAGGCATACTGGAGCAGCACGCTCACAAGCACCGCGCTGGTGGCTAGCACATCGCTAAGGCTATCCTTGGAGGCGGCGAGCAAGGTGCCGTTGTTGATTTTGCCGCCGAGCTTGCGGTAGAAAAAAAACAGCCAGAGCTTAACCAGCACCGAAGCAATCAGCACCCCCAGCACGATGGGGGAGAGCGTGAGCGGCGCGGGGTGTAAAATGGCGGTAATCCCGTCACGCAAGAGCTGCACGCCCATGAGCACAATCAACGCGCCCACAGCCAGCGAGCCGATGTATTCCATGCGTCCATGACCAAAGGGATGCTCCTGATCCACCGGCTTTTTGGCTACGCGCACGCTGATGAGCGTCACAATGCTGCCCGCGGCGTCGGAGAGGTTATTGGCGGCATCCGCCATGATCGCCAGTGAGCCGCTGAGCAGACCCATCAGGAACTTGCAGGCTGCAAGAAGCAGATTGAGCACGGTGCCTGTGCAGGAACCAAGCGTGCCATAGGCTGCACGCACATCCAGATCCTGCGTGGCTTCCGCATTGTGCACAAAGCGACGAATGAGCCAAGCCGTCATAAACAGATCCTCCTTTGAAAAAATATGGAAATCAGATGGGAAAACATCTTATCATTATACTCAGTAGCGCCGCTCTTTGCAAGCTGTAATTTTTGTTGGATTTGCGGTTGTTGTGCATGACAAGCTCCGCAGAAGCGCCGCCTCATCAGCGTGCGGCTTTGGCTATTGCTCCATGTACAGCATATGCATTTGCTGATCCAGCTCCTGAATGAGCTGGTCGCTCGTGAGCGCGCCTGCCGCATAGCGCTTGAGCACGGCGTAAAACTCGTCTCTCGTTTCAGGCGGCAGATTCCAAAACAGCGAATCGCGGGGAATGAATAGGTACGGTTCAAGCGTGCGGTAGGCGGCAATCGCATCCGCGGTGATGGCGAAGCGGTGCGCCTGGCGGTCTGCCAAGAAGGCTTCCAGCTGTGCGATGCTATCGGAAATGCCAGAGCGATGCGCGTCATCCGCCGAAGCCAGCAATTCCCGCATGCGCGCAAGCTCTGCCTTTGCGTCTTCAATGGCCGCTAGCGTTGGTTCGTGTACAATGGGGTCGCTGACATCCGGGTACAGCGCAACGCGCGTGTCCGAGTTGCAATGCTCTGCCGCGTAGGCCAAGAAGGCGGCGGCGGCCTCCTTGTTTTGGCTATAGGGGTTGATGAGCGCAAGATTGAGCGATGCGAGGGCGCGCCGGGGAGCGCCCGGCTCAAAGGCCGGCGGCGGCATGAGAAGCTCCGGCATGGCGCGTGATTGCCCCACGTTGAGCAGGTCGCTGTTATGCCACTGAAAGATGGCGCGCGGATCACTTTTCCAGTAGCTGAAATAGTTGACGTCAGCGAGAGCTTGATTTACATTTTCAGGCGGATCACCAAGCGCTTCAATGCAGCTGAGCACCTGCCGAAAGACAGCCGTATCAAAGACGAGCGGCTGCCCGGGCTGCTCGTACTGCGTGACGTATTCGTTGAAGGCCATCTGAACGTGGGGATAGAGGCGCAAATCAGCGTAGGCGGCGCTATAGCATTCAAAGGAGAAGTCGAGCTTGGGATCTTCTTCCCAGCGCAGGAGCATGTCAAAATAATCCGCCATGGTATTGGGCAGATGATCATAGCCCGCAGCCGCCAGCAGATCGGGTCGGACAATCCATGCGTTCAGCCCAAGCGAGATGGGGAAGGCGTAGAAGCCATCCTCATGCGCGACAGCCTGACGCACGGCGGGGTTCATCCGTTCTAGTTCGCCGCGCAGCGCGGGGTACTGCCCAAGCTCCAGCGCAAAACCCTTGTCGATCAGCTTCCATACGCCCATCGAATCCGGCAGAACGTAGATATCCACCGAGGAGTCTCTGGTTTGAATGGCGGTGACAAACTGGTTGATGTCGGCAAAAAACGCGTCGTCAATGTTCAACGGAATTTCGGGATGCTCGCGCATGAAGGCCGGGATCATCTCTTTGCCAAAGCCCAGCCCCTTTACGACCAGCGGGCGGGCCGCTGGCAGCGCTGCTGCGTTGGTGCCGCGAAGAATGACATCCTTGCCCTGCGCCAGCAGGTAGAAATCAGGATGGAGGCAGCCCGCGAGGGACGCAAGGCGCATTTCAAGCAGCGGCACATAGTTCACCAGCGTCCAAGCGTCCTCTTGAAGCCGCAGCAGTTTGCCGCTATCGCAAAGATAGATGCTGTCCTGCACCGCGTCATACGCCAGCCCCCCGGCACAAAGCGACAGTGCGGGGAGCGCTTGCAGCGTTTTGCCCGTTGCAAGGTCAATCACAACGGGTGTCGTGAAACTTTCAAAGTCGAGTGGATTTTGCAAAATGGCCAGCAGCTTGCCCGGCTGATACGCCGCGATATCCTGCACCTGCTTCGTGGGGAGCGGCATGATGACATTGGAGTCACAGCGGGCGAGTGTTTTTGCGGCGCCGTAGCTTGTGTCGAAGCTATACAGCAGCCATAGCGATTGATCCAGCCACAGCATTTTGTGGATTGTGGGCACACCCTCGCCCAGCAGGCCTAAATCAACCGTGCAAAGGGGGGTGAGCGCGCCGTTGGCTACGGCGCTTAGCTGGCCGCGGTCATAATCAAACAGACAAAGCGCATCTCCGCCAACGAGCAGATCGGCCTCCGTGCGCGCAAGCACGAGCGCGGAATCGCCTGTTTGCACATTCCATGCGCAGACATCGCCATTTTCAGCCAAAAAATACAACGTTCCATTTTGAACCACAGCGCTCCAAAAGAAATCGTATTCGTTCGTGATTTGCCCAATGGGGTACAGCCCATTTCCGGAGGCGCGTGCATGCTGGGGCGAAAAAAGCAGCAACACGGCCAGCCATAACGCAAGGAGCTTCATTG
>JAVVVJ010000003.1:64252-89038 GCA_036652695.1 Clostridia bacterium
CTTACGGATCAAAAAAAGCGCATCCTCGGCATTGGCCGGGATACGCTGAAAGGGACGGTCAGGCTTTTTGTGTGAAGCTGTTGTGGCAGCGGCTGCAAGTGACCGTGACAACGCCCGTGCCGCGCGGCACGCGTAGCCAAGCTTTGCAGCCCGGACATTTGAAGTACTTATACTTCTTGCGGTTCTGGTAGCGCATTTTGGCTTGACGGGTCTTGGTTTTCTGCTGCTCGCGCATATGCGTATAACGGCGGTTTTCCTCGCCGCGCTTTTCGTTATTGCGCGAGAAGATGCGAAAGATGGTAAACACATAGGCCGCAAAGCCCACGAGGTTCAGCAGCAGGCCGAGCACCAGAAAAACACCCGAGCCTTGGAACGAGCCCACAATGGAACCTAGCAGATAGCATGCAAGACCAGACCATAGCAGCGCCATGGACAGCTGATCCGTGCCGTGGCGGCCATTCATAAACGAGCGGAACGTCTGCTTGATTTTCTCCCAAAAAGACATAGCTCTTCCTCCTTTTGAAATATTGCTTAACAGGTGCGATAATAGCCGCGCCCACCGCCACAGTTGCAGCAGCAGTTGCAGACCGCATTGGCAATGCATAGGGTTAAACAGGGATTGGAGCAGCAGAGGCTGCCAAAACCAGCCTGCGTGCCACGTTGACTATAGGATTGTCCGCTTGCATTGAGCTGCGCCAACAGTTCCCGAAAGGCGGGCTCATCCGGCGCCATTTCACAGGCCTTGCGTGCGGCGTTGAGTGCCGCAATGCGGTTGCCCAGCCCCATGTTGGCGCGGGCGCTCCAGTAATGCCAAGCCGCTCTGTGATCGCGGATGCCATTGAGCAGCGTGAGCGCGTCCTCGAAACGGTTCTGCAAAACGGCATCCTGCACGCTTTTGAGCTGAGGATCGTTCTCGGCATAGCTGGTGGTTTGATAGTCACGCCGCGCTCCGCCGCCAAACAGATCATCGAAGCCGCCAAAACCGAAGCCGCCAAAGGGACTTCCACCACCATACGAGCCGCCGCCGTTGCCGCTGCTATTGCCGCCGCCATAGCCATTGCCGCCATACGAGCCGTTGCCAGCGCTGCCGTACGGATTGCCGCCGCTGCTATTGCCATATGGATTGCCACCATATCCGCTTTGGCTGCTGCTGCCATAGCTCTGCTGATATCCACCTTGATTTTTATGCTTGATTAAAACGGTATAGGCCTCGTTGACCTCTTTCATTTTTGTCTCGGCCTGCGCCGAGCCGCCGTTGAGGTCGGGATGGTACTTCTTGGCTAGCTTTCGGTACGCCGCCTTGATCTCATCATCCGACGCACCCGGCGATACGCCCAGTACCTCATAAGGATCTTTCATGCCCCGCCCTCCTTCTTGTCCGCCCACATCGCGTGCTGGTTATCCATGCGGCGGCTGCGGCGGTTCAAGCTTGGCTTTCTTGCGATCGCGCTTCATCTGCTTTTGCTGATAGCGCGACCAGCACCCAGCATACAGGATATTGCGTAAAATGTCCAGATCTTTGACGAGCGGAAGCGTTTCAAACGCCTCGGTACACTCGGCAACGAGCATGGTGAGGCCTTCCTTTACAAAGCTCTCGTAATCCTCGCGGTCATGATAATCCGCGAGGGGATTATAGCGTTTTTTGCGCAGGTCGGCGGGCAGATCATCGTAAGCGTCCATCAGATAGACAAAGCGCCCCAGCGCTTCGCCGACCTGCATCAGCGTATCCGCCCACATATCCTCACGGAAACGGTACACGATGCCTAGCATGCGTGCGGTGAGGTTGGCGGGCGCATCGGGCGAAAGTGCGCCGTCATGCTCCAGCGCGGAAATTTCGCGCAGACAGCGCTCGATTTCCGCGCATTTCTCCGGGTAAAGCGCGCTTACGCGCTGGTAGGCGCTTTTGAGCAGCCCCGCCTCCGCGCGCCCGGTTAGGCTATGATCATCCTGCCAATCGTCCAAGCATTTGTGATAGGCAAGCGCGATGTTCATATCCGCGCAGTATTCGCAAAGCTCATTTTGCACATAGGCATGCGGCTTGATGGGATGCGGCAGGCACCGCTCCTTGCACGCTGCTTCCTCCGGTTCATATAAGGAGGTAAGCAGCAGGTAGAGAAAAGTCAGATCGTAGCTAAGCGTTAGGCGACCTAGGTTGCCATAGCGCTTGCACAGCGTGTGGCAAAGGCCGCAGTAGCATGCGCGGTAGCGCTCCTGGCGCTCTTTTGCAAGCGCGCCCGCCGCGATGGTCACATATCCAAACAAGCGCTTTCACCTGCCTACTCGTCGTTGTTTTTATCGTTGGGGGCGCTGAAATCCGCGTCCATGGCGCCGTCCTCACTGCCCGTTTCATCATGCTCATCCACAAAGCGGCCAACGCCCTGTAGCGCGGTGGTCAGCTCATCGCATGCGGCTTTCAGCTCCTCCTCCTGATGATCATCCATGGCCTTTTTCACGCGCTTACGCAGAGCCTCAATGCGTTCCTTGTCCTCGGCGCTCAGCTTCTTTTGGGCGGCCTTGGCTTGGTAGAGCAGCTGCTCCGCGCGGTTGTGAAGCTCGGCGCTCTGCTTGCGCAGCGCATCCTCGCCCGCGTAGCGCTCCGCATCGCGCACGGCCTGATCAATTTCCGCGGAGGACATGTTGGAGCTTTGCGTTAGCGCGATTTCCTGAAATTTGCCGGTGCCCAGATCCTTGGCGGATACGTGGACGATGCCGTTGGCATCGATGGAGAAGGTAACCTCAATTTGCGGAACGCCGCGCGGCGCGCGGCGAATGCCGCCTAGCCGGAAGCGCCCCAGCGTTTTGTTGCAGCTTGCGATTTCGCGCTCGCCTTGCAGCACGTGGATATCCACGGAGGTCTGGAAGCTTGCCGCCGTGGTGAATACCTGACTGCGCTGCACGGGCAAGGTGGTGTTACGGTCGATGATGCGGCTGAAAACATCGCCCATGGTTTCAATGCCAAGGGAGAGGGGCGTTACATCCAGCAGCAAAAGCCCCTTTACCTCGCCCAGCATGACGCCGCCCTGAAGCGCCGCGCCCATGGCTACGCACTCATCGGGGTTGATATCCTTGCTGGGGTCTTTGCCGGTGAACTTGCGCACGGCAGCTTGTACTGCCGGGATGCGCGTGGAGCCGCCCACCAATAGCACGCGCCCCAAATCGGCGGGCTTGAGACCCGCATCGCTCATGGCCTGCTTTACGGGGCCCATGGTGGCGCTCACGAGGTGCGCGGTTAGATCGTCAAACTTAGCGCGGGTCAGCGGCAGCTCCATGTGCTTTGCGCCGTTTTTATCCGAGCATAGGAAAGGGAGGCTGATGGTGGTGCTCAGCGCCGCGCTTAGCTCAATCTTTGCCTTTTCCGCCGCCTCGCGGATGCGGCTCATGGCCGTCTGGTCGCGCGTGAGGTCGATATGCTCTTGCTTTTTGAATTCATCCGCAAGGTAGGCGCTGATACATTGATCAAAATCATCGCCGCCAAGGCGGTTGTTGCCTGCTGTGGCGAGAACCTCAATGACATCGTTGTTGATATCCAAAATGGATACGTCAAACGTGCCGCCGCCGAGGTCGTACACCATGATCTTCTGCGCGGCGCTTTTGTCCATGCCGTAGGCAAATGCCGCCGCCGTAGGCTCGTTGATGATGCGCAGCACGTTCATTCCCGCAATTTTGCCTGCGTCCTTGGTGGCTTGTCGCTGGCTGTCGCTGAAATACGCGGGCACCGTGATGACCGCGTCGGTCACAGGCTCGCCAATATAAGCCTCCGCGTCTTTTTTGAGCTTTTGGAGGATGATGGCGGAAATTTCCTGAGGGGTAAAGCTCTTGCCGTCGATCTTTACGCGGTTGTCCGTGCCCATTTCACGCTTGATGGAGGCAATGGTGCGCGCGTTGTTGGTAACGGTTTGCCGCCTTGCGGCGCTGCCCACGATGCGTTCGCCGTCCTTGGTGAAGGCAACTACGGAGGGGGTTGTGCGGCCGCCCTCAGCGTTGGGAATCACGGTGGGATCACCGTTTTCCATAAAGGCAACGCAGGAGTTGGTAGTGCCTAAGTCAATACCGATGGTTTTGCCCATAGCAATCGTTCCTTCCATGCCTCCTATGTAGAGGCTACTCCTTAGTGTAACCCATATGAATGGATAATGTTTAGCATAAAAATGAAGCTTCTGTAAACTTTTTAGCATTTTGTGCGGCGCGGGATTGCTTTTTGCATGATTTGGATGCCGTTCGCGCAACCTAGCCATGAAAAAAAAGGCGCGCTGAAGGTGGCTGATCACATGAACCCGTATTTTTTCTTCTTTGCGGCCTATGCGGTTTTGATTACGCCCATCACGCTGCGCTGGGGACTTCGGCTGGGCAAGGACGCTGGCTACAGCCTGCGCATTCAGGCGGCGGGCATGCCCTTTGTGCGCGAACGCAAGGAGGATGACCGCGTTGGGGAATTGCCCATACGCGAGCAGGAGGTGGCGCGGACGCTCGCAAGCACCAATCTCGCCTTGCTGCGCGCCGCGCTTCACGGCAAGGTGCTGCGCCGTTTTTTGCGCGCCATTCATTTGGAAAGCCTGCATATTCGCGCGCGCTTTTCCTTTGCGGACGCATCGCGCACGGCGCTATGCTTTGCCGCCGCGAGAACCCTTTTGCAGACGCTTCACGCCTGCGGCGTGCCCATGAGCAAGCTCAGCGGTCACGTAACGGCAAATTTTGATTTTCAGGGCAGCGAGGTGTTGATTCGCGGTATAGTCGCCGCGCGTTTGGGAAGTCTAGGCTTTGCGGCGATTTTGTTTGGCACGGCGTTCCTCCGTGCGCAAGGCAGGCAGGCGCGACCGGAGCAGAAAGACTGGAAGACATTTTCATGACATGCTTGTGATTTTGAAAGGATGGTACCAGATGCAGCATCCCATTGACAACATGATGCAGACGACCATGGAAAGCATTCGCGGCATGGTGGACGTAAACACCGTGGTGGGCGCGCCTGTGCAGGGCACCAAGGGAACCACCATCATTCCCATATCCAAGGTGAGCTTTGGCTTTATCGCGGGCGGGGGCGAGTACGCGGTGGAGGACGCCAAAAGCCGTACCGTACCTACCGAGTCCTTCCCGTTTGCGGGCGGCACAGGCGCGGGGGTATCGGTGCAGCCGGTGGGGTTTTTGGTGGTGGGCGATGGCACGGTGAAGATGCTTCCCGCCCAGACCAATGGCGCAATGGAGCGTGTGGTGGAGCTTCTGCCCCAGCTGTTGGAGGACTTTTCCCAAAATGGGGAGAAGGGCGAGAAGAAAAAACCAAAGAAGGTCATCAAAACCGAGATCGAAACCTTCGATTTCTCGGAGGATGAGGCACAGGAATGAGCATAAAGGAGCGGTCGCGCGCGCTGATGGCGCTCCTCTTTTGCACGGTGCTCACGCTGACGGGCGGCGCGGCAAGCGCGGAGGACGGCGGCGAAGCGGTGGATTCCTCCGCCAAGGCGGCGGTGCTGATGGAGCGAAATACCGGCATGGTGCTGCTCAAGCATAACGAGGCAGAGCCGCTGCCCATGGCATCCACCACCAAGGTGATGACCGCGCTGATGGCGCTGGAGCGGGGAAGCCTTGATGACGTGGTGACCGTGGGTCGCAATGCTTACGGCGTGCCCGGCACGAGCATTTACCTGTCGCTGGGCGAGCGCATTACCTTGCGTGATTTGTTATACGGACTGATGCTTGCCAGCGGAAACGATGCGGCTGTGACCATCGCGGAGCATATCGGCGGCGATACGGATACCTTCTGCCGCATGATGACCGAGCGCGCACAGACGCTGGGCTGTGAGCAGACCGTATTTCGCAGCCCCAACGGCTTGCCCACGGAGGGGCATCATACCACGGCCTATGATCTGGCGCTGATTGCACGCGAGGCCATGACGCACGCCACGTTTCGCGAAATTGTGAGCACGCGCCGCGCCTGCATCCCGTGGGAGGGGCGCAGCTATGACCGCATCCTCAACAACAAAAACCGCCTGCTTTGGGAATATGAGGGCGCTACGGGCATCAAAACAGGATATACAAAGGCGGCAGGGCGCTGCCTTGTTTTCGGTGCGCGGCGGGATGGGCTGGAGGTAATCGGCGTTGTGCTCAACTGCGGCGATTGGTTTAACGAGGCAAAGCGCCTGATGGACTTGGGCTTTGAGCGCTACGAGTATTTTGACGCGCTTGCCAAAGGCGAAACGGTGCGCGTGCTGCCCGTAAGCGAGGGCACGCAGGAGGCGGTGTACATCTGCGCGGGTGCGGCGCTTGGCGCGCCTGTGCCTCGCGGACAAATTCCTTCGCTGGAATATACCATGCCGGATGTGCTGGTGGCGGGGCTTCAGATGGGCGACGAGGTTGGCGAGGCGCGCGTTGTGCTAGAGGGCAAAACCCTCTCGTCCGTGCCGCTGGTGCTCACCGAAAGCCTTGGCGTGCGGGATTATGCCTTTGAGCTGGAGCATCTCTTCCATTTATGGCTCCCATGCGGGCGCGAGACCCCAGACCCCGCGCCCCAGGACTATTGCCCATAAAAAACCCAATAGGTGGGCGATGCAAGCCTATCGCAGAGCCGGACGACTTGTGTCGCCCGGCGTATTTTGTATTTCACCCAAACGATACGCGCCCGCCCTCGGCGGGGGTTTCGCCCTGCTGCCTTTTGTGATACAATATTCGCATCTGATGATAAGGAGGGCTGTTGCACGCATGCAAACTGTTACCAGATATCAGTGCCATACGGGCAAACTGGCTCGCCCCCTCGTTTTCGCTGTAGTCAGCGATTTGCACGACGAACCGTTTACACATCTTTTTTCCATGATGGAGGGCGCGGACGCGCTGCTTGTGCCGGGAGATATTTCCAGCCGCTATCGCCAGACCTTTCAGCAAGGCTTGGCTTTTTTGACGGAGGCGGCAAAACGTTTGCCTACTTTTTTCAGCATGGGCAACCACGAAATTCGGCAGAAGCGGTATCAAGAGCTTCAGGGCGCGCTGGAGCAGACGGGCGCAAACGTGCTGGTGAACCGGTATCTGCGCTTTGCCGATTGCTGGATCGGCGGCTGGTATTCGCCGAAAATTGTAGGCGTGCCGGACATGCTGGAGGAATTCTCGGCGCAGGAGGGCTGCAAGGTGCTCCTGTGCCATAAACCGGAGGATTACTTTAAGCATGTGCGTGCGCACGAGATCGACCTTGTGGTGGCGGGGCACGCGCACGGCGGGCAGATTCGCATTGGCGGGCGGGGGCTGTATGCGCCCGGGCAGGGCTTCTTTCCGAAATACACCCATGGCATGGCAGACGGCCACCTGATCATTTCTGCCGGGGCGAGCAACCCCGTGAGCGTTCCGCGCTGGGGCAACCCATGTGAAATCCTTCTCATTACGCTGGATTAAGGAGTCATACCGATGAGCCAAAGACGAGAGATTCAAGCAACAGACATTGCCAATACCATCGCGCGCCTTTGCGTGGAGGCGAACACCTGTCTGCCGCAGGCCGTGCGCACATTGCTGTGCCGCGCCTGCGAGGCAGAGCCGTATGCGCCTGCGCGTGAGACGCTTGAGCTGATTGGACGCAATGCTGATATTGCGCTGGAAGGGCGGCTGCCCATCTGTCAAGATACGGGCATGGCGGTGGTGTACGCCACGGTGGGGCAGGACGCGCATATCGTGGGCGGCACACTGGAGGACGCGGTTAACGCGGGCGTGGCAAAGGGATATACGGACGGCTATTTGCGCAAGTCGATCGTGCGAGATCCCATCCGGCGCGGAAACACCGGCGATAACACGCCAGCGGTGCTGCATCTGCGCCTTGTGGCGGGCGATGGCCTTGCGCTGACGGTAGCGCCAAAGGGCTTTGGCAGCGAAAACATGAGCCGCCTAGCGATGCTCACCCCCGCGCAGGGGCTGGAGGGCGTGAAGCAGTTTGTAGTGGAAACCGCGCGGCTTGCGGGCGCGAATCCCTGCCCGCCCATGATGCTTGGCGTGGGCGTGGGGGGGACGTTTGAGCGTGTGGCGGAGCTTGCAAAGGAGGCGCTTATTGAGCTGCGCGAGGGGCCGCACCCAGACCCCTATTATGCGGCGCTGGAGGAGGAGCTGACCGCGCGCGTCAATGCGCTGGGCATTGGCCCGCAGGGCTTTGGGGGGCGAACCACCACGCTGAGCGTGCGTATCAAGGCGTTCCCCACCCATATCGCGGGATTGCCCGTGGCGGTGAACGTGGGCTGTCACGTCACGCGCCACGCAAGCGCGACATTGTAATGCAGAAAGGAGTGTCTTGCCATGACGCCGATTCGTTTAACCGCTCCTTTTGACCCCGCTGTGCTTGCAAAGCTGCGTGCGGGTGAGAGCGTATTGGTGAGCGGAATGATCTATACTGCGCGGGATGCCGCGCACGCGCGCCTTTGTGCCGCGCTGGAACGGGGCGAAGAGCTGCCTGTGAACCTGCGCGGGCAGACGATTTTTTACGCAGGGCCAACGCCGCCGCCGCCGGGCAAGCCTACGGGAGCCATCGGCCCGACCACGAGCATGCGCATGGATGCCTATACGCCCGCGCTGCTTGCCTATGGCGTGAACGCGCTCATTGGCAAGGGCGGGCGGAACGAGGCGGTTCGGCGCGCGCTTGTGCAAAACGGCGCGGTCTATTTTGCCGCCATCGGCGGTTGCGCGGCATACATGGCTGCGTGTGTTACCGCATGCGAGGTGGTAGCGTATGACGACCTGGGCACGGAAAGCATCAAACGGCTTGTGGTTGAGGAGCTGCCGTTGACGGTGGCGGCCGATGCGCACGGCGGCGATGCTTATGCGTTGGGTATGCAGCGCTATTTGGAGGGAAACGAGGCGTAGGCAGCAAGCGCGGAGGCCAGTTTCCGAGCGAATTTCGGGGCAGAAAAAAATCTGAATATTTATGCAGAAAACGCTTGACATGCTGCATAAACAGCGGTATACTATGCACGTCGTTAAGATAAGTCAAGTTTTGAAGGAGGCTCCCTTTTATGAAAAAGCTCGTAGCGTTGCTGGTCGCCCTGATGGTTCTCACATTGTCCTTTGCCGCGGTGGCGGAGGCTGAAAAGTTGGTTGTATATACCAGCGCGGATTTCCCTCCCTTTGAATATATCGATGATAACAACGCCTTTGCTGGTTTCGATATCGACATGATGAGCGAGATTGCCAAAGTTGCCGGCTATGAAGTGGAATTCGTCAACATCGCGTTTGACTCCATCATTGCGGGCGTGCAGAGCGGTGCGTGCAACGTTGGCCTCTCCGGCTTCACCGTAAACGAGGAGCGCAAGGTGAACGTGGATTTCAGCACTCCCTACTATCAGACCACGCAGGCCTGCTTCGCGCTTGAGGGCAGCACCATCACCGATGCCGCCAGCCTCATGGGCAAGAGCATCGGCGTGCAGATGGGCACCACTGGCATGTTCACTGCCGAGGGCGTGACCGATGCCGATAAGGTGATGAGCTATACCAAGATCATTGATGCCTTTATGGATTTGAAGGGCGGCAAGCTGGACGCGGTGATTATCGACCAGATGGTTGGTCGCAACAACGTTACCGCCATGCCCCAGGCCGGCATCACGGAGCTTGCAATCGCCTTTGAAGCGGAGGATTACGCGATCTGCGTGCAAAAGGGTCAGACCGCGCTGCTTGAGAAGCTCGATGCCGCGATTGAGGAGCTTAAGACCAATGGCACCATGCAGGAGCTGCTTGTGAAGCACCAGCTCATCGCTGCGGAGTAAGTCACTTTGCTTTGCGAGGCTGCTGCACGATGGGTGAACGGAACGGGGAAGCTCTCCGCGCCGTTCCTCCCACGCGTGCGGCAGCCTCGGATTTGTTCCTTTTTGATGAATGGAGGACCTCATGACGGGCGTAATGATGCTGTGCACCAGCGAAGCTGCCGCTACGATTTTTGATACTTGGTGGCTTGCGATGAAGGATCGCGCACTGGCGGGCGATCTGACCTTTTGGGAGAACATATATAAGGAAATTTACCAGAACGTGCTTCAAAACGACCGCTGGATTAGCTACCTGCGCGGCCTTGGCGTAACGCTGGAGGTTTCGTTTTTCGCGGCGCTGGTGGGCATCATTTTGGGCACGCTGTTGGCACTCATGCGGCTGTCCAACGTAAAAGTGCTTGGCTTTAACCCGTTGGCGAAATTTGCGGGCGCTTATATCGGCCTGATGCGCGGCACGCCAATGCTCCTACAGGTGCTGATCATCAACTTTGGCATCTTTGGGAATATCAACCTTGATAAGGTCATCATTGGCGTGATTGCTTGCGGCCTCAACAGCGCCGCCTATGTGGCGGAAATCGTGCGCGGAGGCATTCAATCGGTAGATAAGGGGCAAACCGAGGCTGGGCGCTCGCTAGGGCTTGGCACATGGCAAACCATGCGGCGCATCGTGCTTCCTCAGGCGCTGAAAACCTCCTTGCCGCCCCTGTGCAACGAATTTATTGCCTTGATCAAGGAAACCTCCATTTTGGCGTATATCGCGCTTACGGAGCTTACCAAGGCGGGCGACCTCATCCGCAGCCGCACCTATTCGGCCTTTACGCCCTATCTGGTTTCGGGTCTTCTGTATTTGATCGTGGTAAGCATTCTTACCAAGCTGCTAGGCAAGCTGGAAAGGAGGCTGCGTCAGGGTGATAACCGTTAAAGACCTGCACAAATCCTTTGGCAAGCTGGAGGTTCTGCGCGGCATTGATCAGCATATTGCCCCGGGCGAGAAGGTTGTGGTCATCGGGCCTAGCGGCAGCGGCAAGAGCACCTTTCTGCGCTGCCTCAACCTGCTGGAGCAGCCAACGAGCGGGCAGATCCTGTTTGAAGGCATTGATATTACGGATCCCAAATGCAATATTGATGTGGTTCGCCGCCGCATGGGCATGGTGTTTCAGCAGTTTAACCTGTTTCCGCACCTCACCGTGATGAATAACCTCACCCTTGCCCCTATGATGCTCAAGCTGAAAAGCAAGGAGGAGGCCATTGAGCAGGCCACCAAGCTGCTGGCGCGCGTGGGGCTTTTGGAAAAGGCGGACGCGTTTCCCAAGCAGCTTTCCGGCGGGCAGCAGCAGCGCATCGCCATTGTGCGCGCGCTGGGCATGAACCCGGATGTCATGCTCTTTGACGAACCGACCAGCGCTTTGGATCCCGAAATGGTGGGTGAGGTGCTGGACGTGATGAAGCGCTTGGCGGAGGATGGCATGACCATGGTGGTGGTGACCCATGAAATGGGCTTTGCGCGTGAGGTGGGGGATCGGGTGCTGTTTATGGACGAGGGCGTTGTGCTGGAGGAAGGAACGCCCAACGAGCTCTTTAACCACCCCAAAAACGCCCGCACGCAGGATTTTCTGCGCAAGGTGCTGTAGACCGCGCGCCATGAAAATCCGTCATCAATTGAAATATTTGCTCGCGGAATTGTGAAAAAGCCCGTAATATGCTACAATAAGCAAATTACGGGCCATTTTAATGGCAGGAGGGTATTATGGAGGAAATACGGGAACGGCTTGCCAAGGTGAAGTGCTTTATGCTGGATATGGACGGCACCTTTTACCTTGGAAACCGTCTGCTGAACGGGTCGCTTGAATTTCTGCGCATGCTTGGTCAAACCGGGCGAAGCGCGCTGTTTGTTACGAACAACTCAAGCAAATCGGCGGATGTGTATGTGCGCAAGCTGGAACGGATGGGCGTTGAAAAGCAGTACCTAAACGTGCTCACTTCCGGGCAGGCGGCGGGGCAGTACTGCCTGCGCGAGATGAAGGGCAAGCGCGCGTTTCTGCTGGGCAACAGCATGCTGCGCAAGGAGCTGGAGCGCATGGGTGTGGAGATCGATAACGATAACCCCGATTATGTGCTCATTGGCTACGACACCACCTTGGATTATGAAAAGATGTCGCAGGTGTGCGACTATGTGCGCTCCGGCCTGCCCTATATCGCCACGCATCCGGATTACAACTGCCCCACGGAAACGGGATACGCACCGGATATCGGCGCCATTATCGCCTTTATTGAGGTGAGCGCGGGCAGACGACCCGATGTGATTTTGGGCAAGCCCTACGCGGGTATCGTGGAGGAGGCTCTGCGCCTGACCGGCCTTCAAAAAGAGGAGCTGGCCATGGTGGGCGATCGTTTGTACACTGATATTGCCACCGGCAAGAACTTTGGCATGCTGAGCATTCTGGTGCTTACGGGCGAGGCGAAGCGGAGCGATCTGGAAACCAGCGAGGTGCAACCCGACCTGATCTTTGAGCGCCTAAGCTCAATGAACGAATATCTTTGACGAAAGTCCGCGGGTGCGCCCTCCGTGGCGTGCCCGCTATTTTAAAGGATGATGAAAATGAAGCGATTGACAGCCTTATTCCTGTGCATGGCGCTCCTTTGCAGCGTGCCGGTGGGTGCGGGCGCAACGGAAAAGAGCAGCTACAAGCCGCTGCAATACGGCGATAGCGGCGAAGCGGTGAACGCGGTGCAGCAGCGCCTTGCGGAGCTTGGCTACTATACGGGTAAGGTGAGCGGCAACTTTCTAGATGGCACGCGCGCGGCGGTCAAACGCTTTCAGAAGGACTATGGTCTAGAGTCAACCGGCGAGGTGGACGGCGAGACCGAGGCGCTGTTGGTGAGCGCGGAATACCGCGTGCTCAGCTACGGCAGCGATGGCGACGAGGTGAGCCGCGTGCAGGAGCACCTTGCGACCCTTGGCTACTATAAAGACAAGGTCACTGGCAAATACCGCGAGGCCACGCAGGGCGCAGTGAAGGATTTTCAACAGCAAAACGACCTAAACCCCAGCGGTGAGGCTGATGTGGAAACCCAACGGCTTCTTTTCAGCGCCAACGCGGAGAAAAAGGGCGCAAGCCCTACCGCAACGCCGGAGCCGGGCGCGGATATGGGCGATATCAATGACGTGGTGATGGTGGAGGACGGCCAGAGCACCGTGGACAGCGCGGCTGATAGCGTATACGGCAAAAAACTCTCGCGCGGCGCGAAGGGCGAGGAGGTCAAGCAGGTGCAGACGCGCCTGAAGGAGCTTGGCTTCTTTGATGGCCCTGTGAGCGGGAATTATATGAACAAAACCGTGGCGGCGGTCAAGGCGTTCCAGCTGCACAACGGCATGCGGGATAACGGCACAACGGATGAGGATACGTGGAACATGCTTTTCAATTCCACCGATGTGCTCAACAGCGAGGCTTCGCCCCGCCCCACGCCCGTGCCCACCCCGGTGCCCTACGCCATCACGGTGGATGTGCGCAACCAAGTAACCACCGTTTATGGGCGGGATGACAACGGCGAATTTACCATTCCCGTGCGCAGAATGATCTGTTCCACGGGCATGAAGGCCACCCCGAGTGATGTGGGTGATTGGGTGCTCAACGGGCGCAGGGCGCGCTGGGCATATTTTGGCAAATGGGGAAGCCACGCGCAGTATTGGACGCGCATCAACCCCAACATCGCGTTCCACAGCGTGATCTATAACGCGGTGGATTACATGGCCTTAAGCATCAAATCCTACAACAAGCTGGGTCAGCGCGCTTCGCATGGCTGCATCCGCCTGTTGGTGAGCGATGCTAGATGGCTGTATGAGAACATTGACGAGGGCGTGGTGGTCAGCATCCGGGAGGATTTGCCGGAAGATCAAGAGCTGGCGAAATCGCTTGCGCCGCCGCCGTTGAACAAATCCAACATGCTGCCCTCTTCCACGCCGGAGCCTACGCCGCAGCCCAACTACATCAGCGGCGCAATGCCGCCCCAGCCTTTCCGGCAGCTCAAGAAGGGCTCTGAGGGCGAGGATGTCTATTGGTTGCAGCAAAAGCTTACAGAGCTTGGCTACTATGCGGGTACGGTGACGGGCGGCTATTATGACGGCACCGCGCTGGCGGTTAAGGCCTATCAGAAGGAAAACGGGCTGCGCGCCGATGGCGTGGCGGGCGTTAACACGCTGCAAAAGCTCTATGAGCAGGAGCTGACGCAGGACGCCGCGCCCCCCGCGCGGGAGGCTACGGAAACGCCGACGGCAGCGCCCACAGCGACTGCCAAGCCGACGGAAACAGCTGCGCCAACTGCGAAGCCGACGCTTGACGCGGCTTGATGGTGCGTCCGCTCACGGGGGAACGGCGTGAACGGCTAGGCGTTTTCCACCGTGACCGCCGCGTGCCCCCAAGGATCCCTGTGCGCATAATCAAAGGCCAGCACGACGGTTGCCGTGCCTTTGACGCCTACGATCTCCGATGGGAATAGGTCAAAATAACAATCCGCGCCTTGCTCCTTGGGCAGGCGCGCTTTGCGTTCCTGCGGCGGCGCACCGGGGGCACAGCTGCGGGGCAGCTTGTGCGGGCGCTCGTGCAGGCAAAGATCAAGGCGCATGAGCCAAGCCATGCGCTCTGGCGCACAGCCCTGCGCGAGCGCAAATGCGTAGAGCAGGTCATAGTATTCATATTGTGTGACCTTGCGCTGGGGGAAGCCCTCACCCAACAACAAAAGAGCGTCAAAGGGGCTTTGGCAGAAGGCGAGCAGGTATTCGAGCTGGTTGGTGAACCTGCCGCTGTTGTAGTATGCTTCGGTCATGGCCTCTACCACCTTGAGGCGCGAAAGCTGCTGAAAGGAAAGCGCCGGCGTCTGTAAAACCTCATAGGGAGCATGTGGCGAGTGCAGCAGGCCGAGAGCTTCGCGCTGACCGTACAAGCGGCTACCGCGCAGGAGCTTTAAAAAGCCAAGCTGGAGCTGCTCTGGGCGCATGGCAAACACCTCGTTATAGCTTTGCGCGAAGCGGTCAAAGCCTTCCGAGGGCAGCCCAGCGATCAGATCGAGATGCTGGTGGATGTTCTTTGCCTGCTTCACCGTGGCTACGTTGGCTTTCAGCTTTTCCATGTCCGTGGCGCGCGCGACCTGCCGCAGCGTTTCTGGGCTGGTGGATTGCACGCCAATCTCAAACTGAAACAGGCCGACGCGGGCAGTTTTCAGCAGCGCAAGCTGCTCGGGCGTGGTCAAATCGCCGCCTAGCTCCATCTGGAACGAGGTGACGCCGTTGTCGTTGGCGATCAGGTAGCGCCAGATGGCCAAAGCACGCGCGGCATTGAGGTTGAAGGTACGATCCACAAACTTGACCTTCATGACACGCGCGTCCAAAAAGCGTTGCAGATCCGCGTACACGTTGGGGAGCGAGCGCCAGCGCACGCGCGTATCCGCGGAGGAGAGGCAGTAGGCGCAGCCATACGGGCAGCCGCGCGAGGATTCGTAATACAGCACGCGGTTGACGAGCGTGGAAAGATCTTGGTAGGGGAAGGGCAGCGCATCCAAATCGACGCAGGCATTCGCGCGATAGACGCCGCTGATCTGCGCGTGGTGAAGCACCTGCGGCAGGAGCAGCTCGCCCTCACCACAGACGATGGCATTCGCCCATGGCATTTGCGCAAGGAGCTGTTCGGCATCGAAGCTCACCTCCGGGCCGCCCAAGAGGATCTGCGCATGCGGAAAAAGCAGGCGGTACTCTGTAGCGACCGTCTGCACCTGCGCGATGTTCCAAATGTAGCAGGAAAACAGCAGCCGATCGGGCTGCTGCCGCACGAGATCGGTGAGGATTTCGCGTGCTGATTGGTTGATCGTATATTCGGAAAAGTGCGCGGGAATGCCTGATTGCGCCAGCGCGTTCTGTAGATATCGCACCGCGAGATTGGTGTGGGTGTATTTCGCGTTGATCGCGATCAGAAGGGTGGTCATCGGTGGCTGGGTTCCTCCTATCCTACCGCGTTTCGCCAAAGATTTGTGCGGCGGCGGCCATGTTTTGGATCACGGGCACGCCAAAGGGGCAGCGATTTTCGCAGCTGCCACAGCCGATGCACTCCGCGCCGCTATGCGCAAGCCCTGCATAATGGGAGCGGATGGAGGGCGGAACGCTCTGCTCGTTCAGGCGGGCAATGTCCAAGTACTTGTTGACGGCGGCGATATCAATGCCGGCGGGGCAGGGCTGGCAATGGCTGCAATAGACGCAGTTGCCTCTAAAATCATTGCGCAGGGTATCCATCATGGGGGTATAATCGCGCTCGCTGTCGCTGGTATTCAGGTAGCGCATGGCATCCAGCACTTCGGCGCGGGTTTTGCAGCCAAGCATCACGGTGGCTACGGCAGGGCGAGTGAGGGCGTAGTGGATGCACTGCGCAACCGTCATGGGCTGCTGGAAAGGCGTATGCTCAGGCGAAATGAGCTTTCCTGCGCCCAGCGTCTTCATGACGGTTATGCCAATGCCCTTTTGCTCGCAGAGCGTATAAAGCGCCGCGCGCTTAGGGTCAAAGCCACGGAACGCCGCGGCGCTCATACCCTGCCCAAGCTCGGTCAGCGTGTTGGCATCCGCTGGGTAGAGGTCAAAGGCGAGGTTGATGCTGAACAGCATCATTTCCGGCAGGCCGGTTTCAATGACGCGCGCCGCCATGGCGGGGTTGTGAGAGCTGAAGCCGACATGGTGAATATCGCCCTGCGCTTTCAAATGCCGGACGTAATCCACAAAGCCGGTTTCAAAAACGTTGTGATAATCCTCCTGCGAATCGATGAAGAACATCATGCCAAAATCAATATAGCCAAAGATGCGCAGAAGATCCTCAAAGTAGCGTTTGACCGAGGGCAGGTCGCGGGAGATATCGTACTGCTCATGGATGTCCGTGGAGCCAATCATGCCTTGAAGCATGACATCCTTGCGGCGATTGCCCAATGCTTTAGCGATATTTTCGCGTATTTCCTTGCCGGGCATAAAAACATCCAGCAGGTTGACGCCGTTTTCCAAGGCTGCATCAATCGTATCCTTGACTTGCTCATAGGGCTTGCCATCGAGATGCTCGCAGCCAAGGCCGATGATGCTGCCGCGCTCGCCGGTTTTGCCAATTTCACGATATTCCATATTGTTCACCATCCTTGTATAAGTTGGGATCATTGTACCACAGGTAGATGAGAAAAAACAGAGGCGAGCGGGGGAGCCTTTCCCATCTCACGCGGGCATCAGCGAAGCTGCCAGCCCTTGAGCAGACGCTTATAAAAGGTGATGGCGTCGCTCAGCGCCTGCACGCTCAGGTTTTCATTTTTTCCGTGAACGCTGGCAAACTGCTGTGGGGTGAGTACGATGGGTGCGAAGCGGAGCACGGACGAGCAAATTTCAGAAAAGTGGCGTGCATCGGTTCCCGCAGGCAGAAGATAGGGGGCGCTGAGCACATCGGGAAAGACCTCCGCAACGCAGGCGCGGAGATAGGCGAGGGCGGGGCTATGAAGATCAGCGGGCGTGTGAAAATCGTTTTCTGCCACCTCGGCCGTTACGCCATACTTGGCGGCCACTGCCCGAAAAGCCTCCAAATCGGCGGTCAAATCATCGGCGCGGACGCAGCGCAGGAAGGCGTTGGCTGTGCAGGCATGCGCTGTGCTGCTGCCCTCAATGGCGGTAAAGGCGCAGGAGGTGCCCACCATGGCACCCGCCTGCGGATTGAGCTTTGGCATCAGCCGCACCAACGGCGCTCCAAAAATGCGCAGGTGCGAAAAGACCGTGCGCAGCGGAAAACGCATATGAGGCGCTAACGCGGTGAACATGGCGGCGACCTCTGGGTAGAGGCGTGTGCGAAAAGGCGGCTTGCCGGAAATGTCGGCGATGAACCGCGCCATGCGCGTGACAGGCGTATCGGCTTTGGGGGATAGACCGCCATGAAAGGCGGCTTCGTCGGCGCGGCATGTAACAAGGCAGCGGCCTTTTTCATGCACGGCAATCATGGCGCATTTTTGAGAAATGCCCGGCAAGGGCGCATCAATGATTGCACCGCCCTCGTCCAGCACCCAATCCAACAGAATGCCTTGCTCTGTGAACCAGCGCACCGCCGTGGGAATGCCGTCGCCAGCGCATTCCTCATTATGAGAGGAGGCGAGGTAGAGGTCGCAGGGGGGCTGCCAGCCCTCGCAAAGCAGCTCCTCAATCGCTTGAAGTGCGGCGTAGAGCGGCCCTTTGGTATCCACCGCGCCGCGACCCCAAACCGCCTCCTCAAAAACCTCGCCGCCAAAGGGCGGATGCGCCCATTCGGCCGGGTTGCTCACCTCCGCTACATCGTGGTGGTTCATGAGCATGATAGCGCGGTCTGCGTTGCGGCCTGGCAGGCGGTACACCCAACAGTCGTCGCTGAAAATGCGCCGTTCTGCCTTGGCGCTGAACAGGGGAAACAGCGCCTGCACGGCGGCGCGAAGCTTGGCAAACTCCGCATCGTCATAGGGCTGATGGGATACGGTGGCGCAGGCAAGCATGCGGCCAAGGCCGGCGGCGTAACGCGGGTTCATGAAACCATCCTTTCAAACGGCAAAGTGGGTATCAAAAAGGGGCTTATTCCTTAGGCTTTTTGTGATAGCGCAGGTGGCAAATATCATCGCCCTTGGCGATCGTCTTTGGCAGATCAAGCGCGCAGCCATAGCTTTCGCCAATGCCCCGGTCGCCGCACATGGCAATATCGCATAGCTCCGCGATTTCCGCATCGGAGCAGCCGTATTTCTGCCATGCTTTTACCAGCGGGCAGTAGTGAAAATGCAGCTCAAGCTCGTCATCGGTGCAATTTTCGACCGTCATTTCAAACATCCACTGAGCAGGCTTGGTGAACAGCGTTTTGCGCAGCCCCTTGAGGCTTGTGGTTTTTCCCTGCGCAACCAGGGCTTTTCCTTGGGTGAGGCCGCAGCGGCGGATGGCGGCGGAGGCGAAATCCTTGGGATCAAGGCCGCGCTTGCGCGCCTCGTCACAAAGCAAGTACAGCCATGCGGCGCGCTGCTCCAGCTGACCGCGTACGGCGGTGACAAGTGGGAATTTGTTTTTTGGCTCGTTGGTGATCATGGGAAGGCCTCCCTTTCCGCACGAATGCACGGCATTCGTACTTGCGGCATCAAAATAGCGGACGCGAGCGCCGCTATGCGTTTAGCCGCGTTGATTTTGTTCCTTGATTCTTTTGGCGAGCAGCGTTAGGGTTGTGCCACATTGCGAAAAGAAGGTGCGGTAGCTTTCGCAGAAGCGGTTTTCTCCGGGCACGTCGCCCACAAACGGCTCGCGATCCCTGCGACAGCCGCCGCGGCACAGCGCGCGCCACTCGCAGGCCGCACATCTCTCCGGAAGCCGCAGGGATAGATCACGAAAGCGATTGGAAACCTCGCTCTTTGCCATGCGCGCAAGGGAGGTATCATTCACATTGCCCAGCCGCCATTCATCCAGCACATAGAAATCGCAGGGATAGACGCCGCCATCTGATTCCACCAGAAAGTAAAGCCCGCATCGGCCGGACATGCCGCAAAGCTCAGGCTGCTGCCCCAGCAGCAGCCCAAGGTAGTTATCGAAATTGCGCACGCTAACGGGTTGACCCGCGCGGTAGGCGGCCTCGTACAGCAGAAAGCAGCGCGTCAGAAACTGGCCGTACTCCTCGCTATTGATGGAAAACTCGCTCTTTTCCCCATCAAAGCCGTCAATACAGGGGATGAACTGCACAAAGCCATAGGGCGCAAGCTCCTTCCACACCGCATCTACCTGCTGCGCGACCTGTCGCGTGACCACGCAGAGGATGTTGAAGGCTACCTTATGCCGCCGCAGCAGCGCAATGCCCTCCAGTGCACGCTCATAGCTACCATGCCCGTCCGCGTCTATGCGAAGGGCATCGTGCGTTTCGCGGCAGCCATCCAGCGATACGCCAAGCAGAAAGTTATTTTGGTGAAACAGCTCGGCCATTTCGTCATCAAGCGTCAGCGCGTTGGTTTGCAGGGCATAGCTCACCGGCAGGCTGCGTGTGTTATACTCCTTTACCAAGGCTAGAAATTCCTGATAAAAGCCCAGCCCTGCGAGCAGCGGTTCGCCACCCTGAAAGGCAAAGGATACAGAGCCATCCGCATAGATAAATGCGCGGCGCACCAGCGCGCGCAGCGTAGTGCCCTCCATTTTGCCGTAGCAGGCTGTTTCGCGGTGATTGGAAACATCGCAGTAAAAGCAGTACTTGCACCGAAGATTGCAGGCCGAGGAAACTGGCTTGATCATCATGCTGAGTGGCGGCATGGGTGCGCCTCCTTTGTGAGAAATGGATTGTGGTATGGTTGTTTCATTCTTTGAACTGCGCGAAGAATCCTGCTTGGAGATCAAAATCGGCTTGAGCATGGATGAGATTTGGTTGCACGTGCGGACTGCAACACAATAGCAAAGCTGCTGGAAAAAAGAGGGAAGTATTTTTCCTTGTGCCTCCAACGCTGTGCCGGTATTCAACGCAGCAGCTGATTGTATCACAAGGCAGAAGCATAGGTAGCTCATCGCTGTCAATCAGTACGGCGGCGGCAATATCCCCTTCGCACACTGTTTGCACAGATTGCGCTGTGGGATGCGCGATTGTCACGCAGGCGAGTATTTGCTCATTCTCCGCAGACGAAGCGATTGCGGAAAATGGTACGATGCAAAGTAGGCACAGCAGGATAAGCGTATGTTTCATCCTCATTCCTCCACACCAACAGCTCTTTGTATACTTGTTTTGACGCATGTCCATCATTGATCACCGTTACCCCGGGCACATGTCCGATTGCAGGAGGTAACCGCTTCGCCCGGAATACGCATACCATACGTGATACCATGTATCGCCCACAACACCGATCATGCGCATATCCATGTCCTCAGAATCCCACTCCATATGATCTGCATAGAGAACATTCGATGTATCGGGGGAACCATAAATTTGATACGCGCCCGGACGAATAACGAGGAATGGGTACGCATTTTTCACCGTATTCATGTCCTCGCCAAAGGCGAGAAAGCGTCGCAGCATCCAGCCTTCCACCCCGAAAAGCGCCACCTTGACCCATTCGCCTTGCTCCGAAAGCACATGCACGGGCGTACCGTTGTAGTATTTTCCCAGCGAGGCAGCGTCCTTGGATGGTTCTGTGCGCAAGTGAAGCCGATCTTCCGGATTTGCATTGTTGACAACCGCCCATGCCGAATTGTCCATGGATTTCAAAGCGTCCTCCATGTCCACGGGCAGGGTGTTCCAGTCGAGCTTTGTCATGTCGCCCCACGGATGATCTCCGAAGTGACGGTCTTCCATGGCATTAAAATCCCGCGCAATCCAGCAAGAGCCGAAAAAAAGGAAGTCTCTGCCATTTGACGTTACATAAGCGATTCCCCAAGTGCCATCAGCCGAGCGTTTCATCTCCACAATCAACTTTTGCGGTAGATAGAGGCTGGTTTCATAGCAGTCATAGCCATAGATCGTTCCTTCGGGAAGAGCTGTGCTTTCCGTCAGCAGCCATCCGTCCGATTCACGCCAAGCCACACCAACGAACACAAGCGTACCATCGGGTTTTTCCATCAGAAATTCCATGGAATCATCATTGATTTCTCCACCATGATAAACATAGCCCGGCATAAGCTGTTCTGCCGCATGCTGACAGATAGGCTCATGATACACGTAATGCCGTTTGGGGAAGCTTTCTACGTCAAAAGAACCAAGCTTAATGGAGGCTGCAAGCCAATTAGCGGGAATGGGAATGTCTGTCCATTGATACAGTAGATTCTCGTTTTCATCCTGATGCCGATTGCTTGTCAGCAGTGCTTTGCACCACCCCAGATCCTTTAGCGTTATGAAATACTCGTCACACTCGCCGTCTATCACGGAATCAACAAAGCGATACCCCACATCGCCCCAAAATCCATTTTCCCTTATTGCGTAGTATTCGCTTAGGGTATCGTTTTGGTGATACGACCAGAATAACGTTATATCCGTATCAAGCAGCAAGGATGGGATTTGTTCGCCCTGACGCAGTGCGGTGGGATTATCAATGGTAACTGTCCATGTGCCGTTTTGCTTTTCCGCTATGCAGAGGATGTTTTTGCCATCCAGTGACAGCGCGGCGGCGGCAGTATCTCCCCATTGATCCTGTGCTGTGACGGAATAACTGGGGTGCGCGTCCTGCAACGCTTTCAGTGCGGCTGAATCTACAATGATCTGCTCTGCCATGCTTGCGGAAGGCATCAACAGTACGAATGTGACAAATAGCAGGGCAACCCATAATGCTTTTTTCATGGAACTACCTCCATCTTGTTTTCTAAATGTGCTCAGCATTCTTTGGCAGCAGCGGGAAGTCATCAAAAACAAAGCCAGAGAAGGTCAATGGGAAATCGATGTCCATCGTCTGATACCCGCTGCCATCCTGCGCGTAGCCGGTATACAGGATCTGACCGTCTGTCTCCGTATCAAGGGTCACCTGAGGACTTGTGCTCTGCGCATAAAACAGCCGCCAGTCGCCATCGCTTGTCCTCATGAAATGCAGCTGTAGCGTTTCATTTGCTTCCTCGCCAAGCAGCAATGCAAAGGCAGCCAGCTGCTCCGTTTGATTGACGATGCGCACGGGCTTATCTGTTTGCGGCAGCATCGTTGGATTGTTGTCCGCAAACGTCCAATGTCCCTGCGAATAGCCGAACCGTGCCACATCCTCCCTTGCCGCTATGCACATTTGTTCATACCTAATGATTTCAATGATTTAACGATTCTGGCAGAATTTTTGTTGCAAAGAGATAACCCTGTTTACCATGCGGTCATAATGCCTCGCAAGCAAAAAAAGGCCGTGGTGAACGCCTATCAACCATAGGCAGGCGTATTTGTAAACCGATATCATCATTTCACCAAACTTTTCTGCCCCCATACCCGTCTGATATGTGAAACCCGCGCGGGGTGCTTTGCAAAGCAACAGCGTGAGGGTCAGGCCTGATCCTTACGGGAGCGAAAGGAGAGAAGCGTGTGGACGCAGTAACGTTTCAAGCGGAAGCCATGCGTTTGGAGAAGCTCATGTATCATGTGAGCTACTCCATTTTGCGCAACAACGAGGACTGTGCCGATGCGGTGCAGGAGGCGCTTACCCGTGCATGGCAAAAGAGAGGCTCCCTACGCAGCATGGAGCGATTTCGGCCTTGGTTGATGAGGATACTTGTGAATCAATGCAACGACATGCTTCGCAAGGTAAAAAAAAGGAGCTTCTTCCCATTGGAAGAGGATACCGTGGCGATCGAGCCGCCTCAATCCCCCGTTCCGCTCCAGGAAGCGCTTGATTCCCTCAAGCCCGAATGGCGAGTGGTCATCTCATTGCACTATTTGGAAGGCTATTCGATACAGGAAATGTCGGATATGCTGGCCATACCTACAGGAACCATCAAAACACGCATGAGATTTGGGCGTGAACGGCTGAGTATTCTGCTCCGTGAAGAATGGGAGGAAGCGTAATGGATCATATGAACCATCATCAGCAGCTTGCGGATAGTACGCCCGATGTTCCCGAATGCTTCCACAATGCCGTGTGTAATACCCTTGGCAGCATTGTCGCGCAAGAAGCGAGGGCAAGCGCGCGCTGCCCGGCCGCGCCTGCCGCATGGCGAGGCCGCCGCACGCTGGCGCTCGCGTTGGGCATTGCTTTGCTGCTTGGCACAGCAGCCTATGCAGCGTACCATTGGAACATTTTTGACGCATTGCGTTTTTTGACCGGCCCAGCGCCTACAAACGCCGATCAAATGATGCAAAGCAATCTGGCGCATGTCACGGTCAACAATGTGGATATTTCCGTGCTGGAATCCGGATATGACGGCAAAACACTTTTCATACAGTATGCTTATCGCATGAATGACGTGGATCATCCGGTTGGTCAACCTGCGCAAGAGGGTACGCTTGTGCAGGACGGCGTTCGCATGGAAGATATGCAGCTGCTGTATGACCATAACGTTGGCTGGTGGATCGATCATTTGTGGATTGATGGCAAATGCGTGGATATGCCAAACAGCTCCGGCTCTGTGACCACTGGCAGCACTACGCCCGGCGAGATCATCCAAACCGAATTCTGGCGGTTGGATCATGCAGAGATGCCGCTTTCGGGAAAAGTGGAGATTGCGCTGCCGATTGGCGAGCGCCAGCCGTTGGAAAATGTTCAGCTGCAAAAGCATCCTGAAATGTATGGCGAGGACGGTGCGCTCAAACAACCGGCGGCGGGCATGGTGAGCTTCGTGCTGGATACGGCAGACATGCTTTCTCAGGTGCGCGTTGAGCATCCAAATGTGGCTGTGCGGGGTGAAAACGTAACGGCGCGGGTAAGCGAGGTATGCTATTCGCCGCTGCTCACCTATATCACGCTCAAGCTGGAGGGCGATGCCGACGCGATTGCCGCTTACAAGGCTCAAAATGGCGATGGCTTTTACAGCGAGGACGGCAAGACGCTGCTATGGGAATACGGCGGTGTGGACGTGTTTATTGATTGGGTCAACAGCCTTGCGCTGGTGAACGGCAGTGGCGAGCTGTTGTTCCCTGACGCTCAAGGCTACAACGGTTGCGGCAGCGAGTGGGCAGAGTTTGTGTATCCGCATATTGAAAACGTTCCGGAGGCGTTGTACCTTGCGCCGATGGAAAACGGAAGCGCCAACATGGCGCAGGCAATCAAGGTAAAATAATGGTTTGACGGGCTGGATGTTCGCGGTTTCTGTGATTGCGGGGGCTTTTGAAGCAAGGCCTGACACATCGCTGCTTTGCTTGGGTGACGGGAGCACGGTCCATTGCGCTTGCACAGCCATCGCGGCGGTGCAAGCGTCAAATGAAAGAAATGAGGGATGAACCGTTTATGAAGAAAATTGTGATGCTTACTTTGGCAATCTGCCTTGCGTTGCTGGCCTCTACCAGTAACGCTCAAACGATTTATTCGACAATCATCGAGCTGAACGAGCAGCCGCTTGAGCGTTGGACGCAAACATACAAAACGAAATGGCGCGATATTGCGATTGATGTGCAGCCCACCATGCCAAATGTTGAAAAGATGC
>JAVVVJ010000004.1:0-23871 GCA_036652695.1 Clostridia bacterium
ATAATAGTCTCCTTTTCAAAATGGGTATAAAGAAAGCGACTGCGAAGGATCGCAACTGTAAAACCTCAGCTTTTCTTCGAACGGCAGATGAAAATACGAGCTACCCGTTTATTTACGTTGCGCGTTTTCCCATGCTTTGGCAAGCTTTTGATCACAAAAAAGAGGGCTGACGTTCATTTGTCAGTCCCTCTGTGCGGGTCGCTGTGCTACTTTAGTGCCGTGCGTTACAGACCGGTCTTTTCGGCGATATAGTGGCGTGCTTTAACGGCATATTCAAACGGATTGGCCTTTGCAGGGTCCTGCTCCGCTTCCACGACCACCCAGCCCTCATAATTGCTTTCTTCCAGAATGCGGAAGATGGGCGCAAAGTCTACGTCACCATCACCGGGCACGGTAAATACGCCGGCGCGCACCGCCTGCAAGAAGCTCCAGCCCTCTTTTTCCGCTTGCGCGCGCACGCTTTGGCGCACATCCTTCAAATGCACATGCTTGATGCGGTTGATGTACTTGCGCAGCACCGGCACGGGATCAACGCCCGCGAAGGTCAAATGTCCGCTATCAAACAGCAAAAACACCAGCGAAGGATCGGTAAGCGCCATGAATTGATCAATCTCTGCTACGGTCTGTACGCCCGTGCCCATGTGGTGGTGGCAGGTGAGCGTCATGCCCTTTTCCTTTGCCAGCCGCCCCAGCTCGTTATAGCCCTTGGCGATCAAAGCCCACTGCGCATCGGTATAGACGGGCTTTTCCGCACCGAAGATGTTAAGCGACTTGCCCTGAATGGAATTGCCTTGCTCGCTTGCGCCAATGACCTTCGCGCCCAGCGCGTGCAGGCGGTCACGATGCTTGATGAAGTTCTCAATCGTAACTTCATAGGGTTCGGAGGTGAAAAGCGTAGAGAACCAAGCGTTGCAGATCTGTAGGCCGCGCACGTCCAGCTTGTGCTTGAGCACAGCCACATCCTGTGGGTATTTGTTGCCAATCTCGCTGCCCTTGAACCCTGCCAGCGCCATTTCGCTGATGCACTGCTCAAAGCTATTCTCCGCGCCTAGGTCGGGCAGGTCGTCATTTGTCCAGCCGATTGGCGCAATGGCCAGCTTCACTTTATTTTTGTCCAGCATTGTGATCCCCATCCTTGCTTTAATAGTCGCGCGTGTCTTTCACATGCGCGCATAAATCCTCATAGGCGGCTTGCACGCGGGGTTGGACGCTTGTTTCAGCTACGCCCACGCGCCACCAGCTTTCATAACCCGGGGTCATGCTGCCCGGCAGCACCTTGATATCGTAGAGCACGGGCTTTGGCTGTGTCAGCGCATCGGCGAACGCGGCGCGAAGCTCTTCCACGGTATGAATCGTATAGGTTTTTAACCCGTAGGCGGCGGCGTTTGCCGCAAAATCAACGGGCAGCACGTCACCGTCCAGCGCGCCCGTCGCGGGGTTGCGCCTGCGGAACACCGTGCCGAAGGTATCGTTTCCCTGGTTGTTTTGCAGGTTTTCAATGCAGCCCCAGCCGCTGTTGTCAAACAGGCAGAAATGTACGCGAAGCCCTTCCTGCACGCAGGTGAGCAGCTCGCTATGCGCCATCAGGTATGTGCCGTCGCCAAAGAAGGTATAAACCTCACGGTTCGGCTCTGCCAGCTTTACGCCTAGCGCGCCGTTTGTCTCATAGCCCATGTTGCTAAAGCCGTATTCCATATGATAGGTGCCACGCTCGCCCGCGCGCCACAGGCGCTGCATATCGCCGGGGAGGCTGCCAGCCGAGCCTACGGCAATATCCGTGGGCTTCATCAAGCGGTTGATCTCGCCCAACGCGCGCACTTGACTGAGCCCCTGCGGGGGATTTTCGGCATAGTGCGCATCCATCAGCACCAGCCAATCGGCTTTGGCGCTTGCAATTTCGCCTTGCCACGCGGCTTGATACCCGCTTAGCCCGAGCGTCAGGCGCGCCAGCCCTGCCCTTGCATCGCAAACGATGGGCTCCGCGTCCAGCTTGATGGTATCAAACGGGCAGATGTTGAGCGTAAGGAACTTCGCGTCCTCGCGAAACAGCCATTTGGAGCAAGTGGTGAAGTCGGTCAGGCGCGTGCCGACCGCCAGCACCACATCCGCCTTGCGCGCGATGACGTTGGCGGCCTGCCCGCCTGTTACGCCTATGCCGCCTAGGTTGAGCGGATGCTCCCACGAAACCGTTCCCTTGCCAGCCTGGGTTTCGCCAAAGGGAATGCCCGCCTGCTCGCAAAGGCGCACAAACGCGTCGCCCGCCTCGCTGTAGCGCACGCCGCCGCCAAGGATGGCAAAGGGGTGCTTGGCGGCCTTGAGGATGTCGAGGGCGCGCGCAAGCTGCGCGTCGGTCATGGGGCGGCGCTCGATGTGCCACACGCGTTTGCGCAGAAAGCTTTCGGGGTAGTCGTAAGCCTCGCCCTCCACGTCCTGAGGCATCGCGAGGCAAACCGCGCCGGTATCGGCGGGATCGGTGAGCACGCGCATGGCGTGTAGCGCGGCGGTGATGAGCTGCTCTGGTCGCTCGATGCGGTCAAAGTAGCGGCACACACCGCGAAACGCGTCCGTCACGGTGCGCCCAAAGCTATCAAAAAACTCCGCCTGCTGCAAAACCGGATCTGGCTGGCGGCACGCGAAGGTGTCGCCGGGCAGCAGCAGCAGCGGGATGCGGTTGGCGGTCGCGCATCCAGCGGCGGTCACCATGTTCATTGCTCCGGGGCCGATGGAGCTTACGCAGGGGATGATCTCACGGCGATTTTTTTGCTTTGCAAAGGCCATTGCGGCAAGCGCCATGTTCTGCTCGTTCTTGCCCTGCAAAAACCGCAGACTGTGCCCGCCCTGCGCAAGCGCCTGCCCAACGCCTACCACGCACCCGTGGCCAAAAACGCCGAACAAGCTGTGGCAGAGCTTTTGCTCCTCGCCGTCCATCTCCACATATTGATGATCCAGAAAATGCACCAAGGCTTGCGCCATGGTCAGGCGGACGCGCCGCATGCGCTTCCCCTCCTTCTATTTGTCGTCGCCCCAGTATACCGCGCCCGGCGCCTGCACCCACAGGTGCTCGGGAACGAAGGTTGGCGTGCCGTAAGGCTTGCCTTCCAAGTGACGGATGCCCCAAAGATACCAAAGCGCATAGCCCGGAGGGGTACACTGTGGGTGCGTGAGGCCGGGATCGATGAATACGGTATCGTTGTTATGCACCTTTACCACATCGCTGCCCAGCTCCGCATAGGCAAAGCCATTTGCGGGGTTGGTCTTGTAATAGTAGATTTCCGGCTGTGGGTGATGATGCGGCGGATAGCTCGACCATTTGCCCGGGAAGCCAATCACTTCGCCTAGCACGAGGTTTGCATAGGGGGCGGTGCTGTAATCGAAGATCGTGCGCACGATGCGCGTGCTCGTTTCATGCATCAGACCTGCGCCGCGGTGCTCATCGGGCGTGTCGCTGGGCAGGTACAGCTTGCTTGGAAACGCGCGCTCGTTATCGGTGCGCAGGATGTTGATTTCGCACTCCTCGCAAAGGCATTCGAGGGTTACGGATACATCCTTGCACACGTGCAGCGCAGTGGGCGGCACGTCAAAGCAGTTTTCGCGGCGCTGGATATGCTCGCTTTGCTCCCAGCGGAAGCGCACCTTGCCGTATACCAGCAGAAATGCCTTCTCCAGCGGATGCTCATCATGGTAGCTTTCGCCCGCGCGTAGGCGCAGCACGCCAAAATCCATGCGCATTTCGGCGTGCTTGCCGCCCATTTCCGCAATGGCGGTATAGCCAAAGGCATGCTCGCCATTGGCTCTGGTGATTGCGTCCATGTTACGCCTCCAAAATTTCGCTGAGCTTTACCGGGCGGTGCTCGGTAAGGGATTTCTTTGCCGCCTTCGCCAGCGCCACGCTCATCAGCCCAGCGTGGATGCCCACGGGTACTTCGGTATCGTTCAGCACTGCCGCAACGAACTGCCGCAGCTCCGCGATAAACGATGCCATATAGCGCTCAAGGAAGAAATACTGCGGCTTATCGCTCACAACGCCGCTTGCGGTGGAGATGCGCACGGTGGTATCCCCATCGTTTTCGCCCGCCGCCATGCCCAAGCTGCCAAACGCCTCCACGCGCTGATCATAGCCATAGGCCGCGCGGCGGCTGTTATCGATCACGCCAAGCGCGCCGTTTTCAAACGTCAAGGTGACGATGGCGGTATCTACATCGCCCGCTTGGCCGATGCGCGGGTCTACAAGGCTTGTGCCCGTGGCGTATACCTCGGTAACATCACAGCCAGCGAGGAACATCGCCATATCAAAATCGTGAATCATCATATCGATGTACAGCCCGCCGGAGGACGCCGCATATTCGGGAGAGGGCGGCTCGGGATCACGCGAGGTGATTTTGATCAGCTCCACATTGCCAAGCACGCCCTGTGCCACAAGCTGCTGCACGCGGCCATGGTTGTGATCAAAACGGCGGTTGAAGCCAATTTGCAGCTTTTTGCCGCTTTCCTTTGCAACCTGTGCGGTGGCGCGGATTTTTTCCAAGGTCAAATCAACGGGCTTTTCGCAAAAGACATGCTTGCCAGCCTTCATGGCGGCAATGGCGATGTCCGCATGTGTGGGCGTGGGCGAGCAAACCAGCACCGCGTCCACGTCGGGGTCGTTGAGGATGGCGTGGTAATCCGCACCGCAATGCGGCACGCCGTAGGTCTGCGCGAGCGCCTTTGCGGCGTCCTCGTTTACGTCGGTGACCCAAAGAACCTGTGCTTCGGGGATGGAATACGTGAGGGACTGCGCGTGTACCTTGCCGATGCGCCCTGCGCCGATGATGCCAAGCCTAAGCTGTTTCATAATGGTATCCGCTCCTTTATCTATGTGGTGGTTCGTTTTCAGCTTTTCCCTTACAGGGAGCCATCCCAGCTATCTACATGTTCCTTTTTCATTTCTTCTTCATCAAACCAACGGGTGGTAACGGTCTTGCTCTCGGTATAGAACCGGAAAGCATCCTTGCCATGGCAGTGGAGATCACCAAAGAAGGAACGCTTATGCCCGCTGAACGGGAACGCTCCAATGGGTACGGGAATCCCGACGTTTACGCCCACCATGCCGCCATCGGTGTGCTTGACAAACTCGCGGGCATAGTAGCCGTTTTGCGTGAAGATGACCGAGCCGTTGGCAAAGGGGTTTTCATTCATGAGGGCGACGCCTTCCTCAAAATTCTTCACGCGCTTGATGCACAGCACCGGTCCAAAAACCTCGCGCTGACCGATGGTCATTTCGGGGGTTACGTGATCAAAAATGGTATGGCCGATGTAATAACCGTCCTCATAGCCGGGCACCTTCACGCCGCGCCCGTCCAGCACGAGCTCTGCGCCCTCTTCGATGCCCTTTTGGATCCAATCCAACACAAATTTTTGGTGAGACGCGGAGCCGACGGGGCCGAGCTTGGTTTCCTGATCATAGGCGGGGCCGATCTTTTGCTGCTTGCATAGGCGCACAAGCTCCGCTACGAGCTGATCTGCGATGGCCTCTTCCACCACAACGGCGGGAAGCGCCATGCAGCGTTCGCCCGCGCAACCGAAGGCGCTGTTCATGATGCCCGCGGCGGTGCGGGTGATGGGCGCGTCGCGCAGCACGAGGGCATGGTTTTTGGCTTCGCATAGCGCCTGCACGCGCTTGCCATGGGCAGCGGCGGTGGAATACACGTGCAGACCCACATCGGTAGAGCCAACAAAGGTGATGCCGCGCACATCGGGGTGCGTCAGCAACAGCTCCGCCTCGTTACGGGAGCAGGGCACTACGTTGAGCACCCCATCCGGGAAGCCCGCCTCCTTGTATAGCGCGGCCATTTTGAGACTCGTCATGGGCGTGGTGCTGGCAGGCTTGAGCACAAAGGTGTTGCCGCATACCACGCATAGTGGCGCCATCCAGCCCATGGGGATCATCGCGGGGAAGTTCCACGGCGCGATGCCGGCGAATACGCCGATTGGTTCGCGGTAGAGCGTGGTATCATACCCGCTGGAGGTGTCCATGAGGCTTTCGCCCATCAATAGGCTTGGCGCAGAGGAGGCAAGCTCCGTCATTTCCAACGCTTTGCCGATGTCGCCCGCCGCCTCGCTGAGGGTTTTGCCGTTCTCTGTGGCGCATAGAAGCGTCAGCTCCTGCATGTCGCGCACAATCAGTTCCCGCAGCTTCATCATGAGCTGAGCGCGCTTGCGCACGGGCGTATCCCGCCATGCGGGAAAAGCCGCTTTGGCGCACGCGATGGCGTGCTCAACCTCAGCATGGGTGCAGGTGGGTACCTGCGCGATTTCCTTGCCTGTGGAAGGGTCGAAGATGCGGTTGCATTTTTCGGAGACGGAATCCACGTATTGACCGTTCACAAATGGCTGTAAGTGTTGCATATGCATTGCTCCTATTATCTCTATATTGGTAACGTTCGCTTAAACGCCGCGAACCATGGTGCCATATTGCGCCTTTTCCTCGGCGATAAAGGCGGCCAGCGCGGCCGCGGTAGGCATATCCCGCGAGCAAGCATGGCTTGCGATGAGCATCGCGGCCGAAGCGCTGCCCATTTCAAGCGCATCGGCAAGCTCGCAGCCGTTCATCAACCCATGCAGGAAAGCCGATGCATACCCATCGCCGCCGCCAAAACCCTTGAGCGCGGCGACCGGGAAGGGCTTAACGCTCCATGCGCCATCGGCGGTATAGGCGGTGGAGCCCTCCTTGCCATGCTTGATGACGATCAGCTTTGGTGATTTGCTCAGCCAGTAGCGCGCGCTTGCCTCGTCCGTGCCCGCAAGCCCCAGCAGGCGCTCCATGCGGTCAAATTCCTCACGCGAACCCAGTATCATCGCGCTTTTTTCCGCTACCATGCTGGTATACAGGGCGATTTCATCATCCCCCTGCCATGTGTACGCGCGGTAGTCGGCGTCAAAGATCACCGCCGTGCCACTGCGAAGCGCGTAGGTCATCGCCTTGAGCGCGGCCTCACGGGTGGGCGAGCAGCAGAGGCTGGTGCCGCTGATGAGCAGCGCGCGGCTCTGGGCAATGTACGCCTCGTCCACGTCGCTGGGGTGCAGCATCAAATCCGCCACGCCCTCGCGGTACATGAGAATGCTGCTCTGGGTGGGGGAGAGAATCTCGGTGAAGGTAAGCCCAAGCTTTTCACCGTTGTGGCAACGGCTGATGTGACTTACGTCAATCCCCTCGTTTTGAAAAAAGCCCTGTACAAAATCGCCAAACGCATCATCGCTGATTTTGCCTAGAAAACCAACCTTGTGCCCCAAACGCGCCATGCCTACGGCGATGTTGGCGGGGCTTCCCCCAAGGTACTTGTTGAAGTGCTCGCTTTGCGATAATGGCCGGTTATAATCGGTTGGGTTGAAATCGATGGCGACGCGCCCAACGGGAATGATATCCAACGCGCGCGCGTCCATTGGGAAAATACGCTCCATGGAAGATCAGCTCCTTTCAGTTCATTCCAGCAAACACGCGGATGTGATGGTCGGATATACGCTCTACAGCCTTTGTCATCTGGTGTGACATGTCGAAATAATCGGTTTGGGCTGCCGCGTGCGCGGCCTGCGCGGCGGCGATGAAATTTGCGGTGGCGATGTTGATCTTGTGTACGCCAAGGCGTATGCAATGGCGAAAATCCTCGTCGCTGATGCCCGTGCCGCCATGCAAAACCAAGGGCGTATCGCATTGCTGGCTGATCTGCTCCAGCACATCAAAGCGCAGGCTTGGCGTTCCCACATAGATGCCGTGCGCATTGCCGATGGCAACAGCCAGCGCATCCACATTTGTTTCTCGCGCAAAAAAGATGCCTTCTGCCGGAACGCAGCAAACAGCGGGTGAGTCTCCACCATCCTCGTTTTTGCCCACGCGGCCAATCTCCGCTTCCACGGCAGCGCCGTAGGGCTTGGCTAGCTCGCAGACCTTGCGTGTATTTGCAATGTTTTCCTCCATGCTGAGGCTCGAACCATCGTACATCACCGAGGTAAAGCCCAGGTCAAGCGCCTGCCGGATGCAATCCAGCGTCAGGCCATGGTCGAGATGCACCGCTGTGGGCACGCACGCCAGCTCCGCCGCGGCCAGCATCGCTTTGCCAAGAATGGGCAAAGGCGTTGTTTCCAGCCGTGCCTGCGCAACCTGTAAAATGATGGGCGCTTGCAAGGCCTCCGCCGCGTGCAGTACGCCGCAGATCATTTCAATGCTGGAAACGCTGAACGCACCCACCGCCTGCTTTTTCGCTTGGGCGGCGCTGATCAGCGTGCGCATGTTGGTAAGGGGCATAAGGGATTCCTCCTTTGGCAGGGCGGGCGCACGGCTCGTTTACCGCACGCTTACCCTTGATGATTGCTTGGGAGCAGCAGCTTTGCGCCGCTTTCCTCAATGGCCGCAGCATAGGGCTGCGGCAGGGGCTGGTCGGTGATGATGCTGTCAAAATCGCCAAATGTCGCATAGGTCATCAGCCCCGCAACGCTAAACTTTGCAGAGCAGAGCATCAAAATGCTTTGCTCGCTGTTTTCAACAGCGCAGCGCTTGATCTCATATTCGAGTGGCGAGGAGTTGGTTACGCCCTGAAGCGTCGCGCCGGTGGAGGCGAGGAAAGCCTTGCGAATGTTGTAAGCGCGCAGCTCGCGCACTGCCGACATGCCGGTAAAGGAATGCGTCTTGCGGCGTAACTGGCCGGGCAGCGCGATGATGTTCAGGTTATCATAGGGCAGCGCCCGAAGAATAACCTCTAGGTTGTTTGTCACAATGGTTAAATCCTGCTTGGTGATCAGATGCTCTATGATTTGGAGCGTGGTTGTGCCGGAATCCACAAAGATGATATCCCCATCCTGCACAAGCTCCGCCGCGCGTCGACCGATGGCCTGTTTCGCGCTTTCGTTATCGATGCACCGGGCGTCAAAGGGCTTGAGGGCTTGACCCTGCGTCTTGCGCGAGCACACGCCGCCGTAGACCTTTTCTACGGAGCCTTTTTTGAGCAACTCTGAAACATCCCGCCGCACGGTGTTCATGGATACCTGAAAGCGCTCGCAAAGCTCGGGCATGGATACGATTTCCGCCAGATGGATGTATTCCTCCATGCTTGCTAGCCGATCCGTTTTCACATTTACTCACCTCTTATTTGCATACGCCTATTTTATACCGAATTGGATCAAATGTAAAGCAATTTTTGATTAATTTTTGGTCATGTTTTTGATTAATTGGGTAACATTTGAGTTTTTGGAGACGGCTGACTGGATGAATAGGCTGGTTCGCACCAAGCTTGCCGCTTGGAACGAGTCGCGCAGAAGCGCTGCCAGAAAAATGAGGGGATCGTTCATTGCAATAGCCGGATTGCATTTTTACGAAAAAAACGGTATGATAAGAAGGCTGATTGTGCGCGTGAGCCGCATGCGCCAACTGAAGCGAATGAAAAGCGGAGGTGCGACATGGAACGAAACGTCATTTTTGAAACGGCAGGCCTGAACGACATCGCCGTGCACTTGGCATGGGGCCAGCTGGAGATTTTCGCGGACGATGTGGAAAAGATTCAGGTCATGGCGGCGGGCGACGAAACCTCTACCAACGACCTGCGCATTGAGGTGCGGGAAGGTACGCTGCTGGTGGAGCAGCCGCAGTATGGCATCTCCTTTAACATCACGGAAAGCAAATGGTTGCAGGTATGCGTGCGCGTGCCGCGCAGCTGGCGGCAGGGGATTCGCTGCACGACCATTTCCGGTATGCTGAGTGCCCGCAAGCTCAACGGCAGCGTGATTTCGCTTGAAACCGTTACGGGTGATTTGCGCGCGCTCATCCTTACGGCGGAGGAGATCACGCTCAAAACCATATCGGGCGACGCGCGCGGCGAGGTGCTCAGCGCCGAAAAAATCGGCGTGCGAAGCGTGAGTGGCGATATGGCGCTGGATATGCTCAGCGTAAAGCAGCTTAGGTGCAATTCCGTCAGCGGCGAACAGACCTACAATATGACTGGCTTTTTTGAGCGCGTGGATGTGGCATCGGTATCCGGCAACGTGATCATCACCGCCCCTGCGGAGGAGATGAACGCAAGCCTGCGCTCCATCAGCGGGCGTGTGCGCACCGAGGGTGTCAGCATCACCGAGAGCACGGAGGTGCCCTGCGTGCGCGTCACTGGCGTATCGTCGGATTTGAAACTGATCAGCATCAAAGAATAAGCAATAATGGAGGGGTTTTGACCATGGCGAGGAATCAATTTGGCGGCTTCGGCGGTGGCGCAAACATGCAGCAGCTGATGCGTCAGGCACAGAAGCTGCAGGAGCAGATGGCAAAGGCACAGGAGGATCTGGACGACTGTGAGTATACCGCGCAAGCGGGCGGCGGCATGGTGAGCGTGGCCGTGACCGGCAAGCGCGAGCTGAAACGCATCGAAATCAACCCCGAGTGCGTGGATCCGGATGATGTGGACATGCTACAGGACATGATCCTTGCGGCGGTAAATGAGGCGCTCCGCGCGGCTGAAGAAACGCGCACCGCGGAAATGGCCAAGCTGGCTCCGGGCATGGGAGGCATGTTCTAAGCTATGGCGCAGCAGCTTGAACCGATTGCACGCATGGTGGCGCAGCTTTCGCGCTTGCCGGGCATCGGGCAGAAAAGCGCGCAGCGGCTGGCATATTTTATCATCGGCATGCCGCTGGAGGATGTGCGGGAGCTGGCGGGCGCGCTGTACAACGGTCGCAAGGCGATCCGCTACTGTGACGCGTGCGGCAACTATGCCACCGATGCGCTTTGCGATATCTGCAAGGACGAGCGTCGCCGCAACGGGCAGGTCTGCGTGGTGCGCGACCCGCGCGATGTGGCCGCCATTGAGCGCATGCGTGATTTTCATGGCACCTACCATGTGCTGCATGGCACGCTTTCGCCGATGGATGGCATTGGTCCGGCAGACATCCGCATCAAGGAGCTTATGACTCGCCTTTCCAACAGCGATGTGAAGGAACTGATTTTGGCGACAAACCCGGATATCGAGGGCGAGGCGACCGCCGCTTACATCGCGCGGCTGGTTAAGCCCATGGGCTTGCTGGTTACGCGCATCGCTCACGGCGTGCCGGTGGGCAGCGATCTTGAATACGCGGATGAGATCACCTTGGCAAAGGCGATGGAGGGTCGCCGGGAAATGTGAATCGGCAGAGCCTTTTTAGGTCGCCGCGTAGCGTTGCTGGCGCGGCGGCCTTTCGTATGCCTCGTGCGAAGGGCGGGATCAATCGGCTTTTGAACGCAAAGGACGGAGGAAACGATGCAGGAGCTTTTGAATCTAGGCATGCCGATGCTTGGCGTGCTAGGGCTTTCGCTGCTCAGCCTTGTGCTGCTGGTTGTGCTTGCCGTTGTGCAGGCGCGGCAAAGCGCGTACACAAGGCGCTTTTTTGAGCGCGCGCAAGCTGAAACCGATGATCTGCGCGACGCGCTTTTGCGCCAGAGCTTGGAGCAGCGCGAGGAGCTTTTGCGCAGCTTGCAGCAGCTCAACGATAGCTTGTTTCAAATGGTGAGCGGCGTTACCCGCGCACAGGCCGATCAGGTGAACGCCCTCCTGCGCCAAACCAGCGAGAGCGCACAGGGCTTTGATCAGCGCCAGCAGGGCATGCAGCGCATCACGGAGGAGAGCCTGAGCCGCATTGAGGCGCGCATGCAGAGCGTGGAAGCGCTGCTCGCACGCCAGCTTGCGCAAAACGAGGTGCGCATGGAGGCACTGCGCAAAACCATGAGCGAGGGCATGATGACGCTTCGTGCAGAAAACACGCAGAAGCTGGAGGAAATGCGCCAGACCGTGGATGAAAAGCTGCACGATACGTTGGAGAAGCGCCTGAACGCCAGCTTTACGCAGGTAAGCGAGCGGCTGGAGCAGGTGTATAAATCGCTTGGCGAAATGCATAGCTTGGCGGCTGGCGTGGGTGATTTGAAGCGCATGCTCGGCAATGTGAAAACGCGCGGCGTATGGGGCGAGATGCAGCTTGGCGCGCTGCTGGAGCAGGCGCTCACCTCTACCCAGTACGCGCGCAATGTGAGCGTTGTGCCCGGTTCGGCGGAGCGTGTGGAATTTGCCGTCTGCCTGCCCGGCCGCGATGGAGACGCGCCGGTCTACCTGCCCATTGATAGCAAGTTTCCGCAAGAGGATTATACGCGCTTGGCGGAAGCCTCCCAAAATGGTGATCACGACGCGGTGGAGGGCGCGCAGCGCGCGCTGCTCACGGCTGTGCGCGTGGAGGCAAAACGCATCGGCAAATACATCGCCCCGCCGCACACCACTGATTTTGCCGTGATGTTTTTGCCCCTTGAGGGGCTGTATGCCGAGGTGATGCGCCATGCGGAGGTAGTGCAGCAGCTGCAACGGGAGCAGCGGGTGCTGATTTCTGGGCCGAGCACGCTGCTGGCGCTGCTCAACAGCTTGCAGATGGGCTTTCGCACGTTGGCGATTGAGCAGCGCTCCGCGGAGGTGTGGAAGCTGCTCGGCGCGGTCAAGACCGATTTTGGCGGCTTTGCGCAGGTGCTGCAAAAGACGCAGGAAAAGCTGCAACAGGCCACGGACAGCATTGATACGGCCTTTGTGCGCACGCGCCGCATTGAAAAAAAACTGCGCAAGGTGGAGGCGCTGGATCGCGGCGAAGCAAGCCAGCTGTTGGATAACGATGATGGGGAAGAGGAAGACAAATGACATGCTTTCAAAGGGTGCGCCGTCGTGCCGAAAAGCTTGGCGAAGCATCCGCTTCCACGCTGTGGCTGGGCTGATCCGCGTGATAAAGCCGCCTAACGGACTTGCAACAGATGCGTTTTTTTGCTATGCTTTCAAAAGCCGCGCTTGCGGCATTACTCGCAGGCAAAACACGGAAGGGAATGCAGCGAACATTGGAAAGACCCATGCACGATATGCTGAGACGCGCGGCGCGGCGCACCTCGCTGCACATGCCGGGCGCGCAGGGAAAGGCGCCCTTTGGCCGCTGGAATCCCTACCGACTGGAAACCACTGAGCTAGGGATAACGGACGACCTGTACCGCCCAAGCGGCGCCATTGCGCGGGCGCAGGCGCTTGCGGCGAAAAGCGCGGGCGCGGCAGATACGCTGCTGCTGCACGGCGGCAGCACGGCGGGCATCCACGCGATGCTTCTGTATGCGGCGCGCCGCGGGGATGAGGTCATTTTGCCGCGCAATACGCATATCAGCGCGATTCAGCTTTGCGCGGTGGCGGGGCTTGTGCCCGCGTTCGCTTCACCCTCCTATACGGCGGCGGGCAGGCCGTATACCACGCCTGAGAGTTACCTGCGCGCCATGGAGGAGCATCCGCGCGCGCGCGCGGCGCTCGTGGTGCGGCCGGATTATTATGGCCTGATGCCGGATCTTCGCGCGATTGCGCGGTTGGCGCACGAGCGCGGCATGCTCCTGCTTTGCGATGAGGCGCACGGTGCGCATTTGAACTGGGATGCGCAGGCCGAGAACGCGCTCGCCTGCGGAGCCGACCTATGCGTGCAATCTGCGCACAAGACGCTGCCCGCGCTCAACGCGGGCGCATGGCTGCATGCAGCGCGGGGCGTGGACGCGCAGCGCTTGCGAGGCGTGCTGCGCATGGTGCAGACGAGCAGCCCTTCCTTTGTGGCAATGCTCGCGCTGGACGATGCCCGTGCATGGATGGACGCGCATGGGGCGAGGGCTTGCGCCGATCTGCGTGCGGCGGCGGCGGAGTTCCACCGTGCGGCAGCGGCGCTCGGCTATCTTGACGGGCAGGCCGCCCCGCCGCCCGGCACATGCTTTGATCCGCTACGTGTAGTGCTGGACGCGCCGCAGGGCGGCTTTGAGCTGAGCGCGCAGCTGGAGGCGCTGGGGCTGGACGTGGAGCTTTGCGATGCGTGCGGCATAGGCTGCATTCTTTCACTGATGGATGGGAAAAAAAGGCTTGCGCTGCTGCTTCGTGCGCTTAAGCGTGTCAACCGGGCGCGGCTCGAGCTTCCCAAGGGGCACGGCTTGCCGCTTGCCATGCCGCCGCGAGCCCTTCCGCCTTGTGTGATTCCGTTGGATACCGCCGCCTTCGCCCCGGCAGAGCCGGTAGCGCTCCCAAGCGCCATAGGGCGCGTGAGTGCGGCGCAGGTGGGGTTGTACCCGCCCGGCGTGGCGCTGCTTACTGCGGGGGAGCTTGTAACGGAAGAAATCGCGCATTACCTGATGGCAATTGAGCCGAGCCATCTTTTTGGCGTTGGCGCGGGGGAAACCATTTCCTGTGTACAAATCAAAGGAGAAAATCAATGAACATCTATCCTTATGACGCGGTGGTATTCGACCTGGACGGCACCCTCTTTGATGCGGAGGACGGTATTGTAAGCTCCGCATGCTATGCTATGGAACAGCTTGGCTATCCCGTGCCGGAGGGCGCGGAGCTGCGGGAGATGGTGGGTCCCCCGCTTCGCAGCTCCTTTGAGCAAATTTTGCGCCTGCCCAAGGAGCGTGTCGATGAGGCGATGGAGCTTTACCGCGAGCGTTTTTCCTCCATCGGCATGTATCGCTACAGCGTGTACCCGCATATTCGCAGCATTTTGCAAATGCTGGGGGACAGCGGCGTGTTCGTGAGCCTTGCCACCACCAAGCCCGTTAAGCTCGCGAACGAAATCCTTCAGTATTTTGGCCTTGCGCATTATTTTAACCGCGTGGTGGGCGAGGAGGGGCGCGAAGCGGAGCTTGGCAAGCCGGAGCTGATCCGCATGGCGCTGCCGGAGCGCTACCGTAGCGCCGCCATGGTGGGGGATCGCCGCTTTGATATGCTGGGCGCGGCAGCCAACCACATCGATGGCGTGGGCGTGAGCTACGGCTGCGGCACCGAGGAGGAACTGAGCCTATCGGGCGCTACGCATATCGCGCCCGATACGGAGGCGCTGCGCGCGCTGCTCTGCCCCGGCGGGGCGATTCCGCGCGGCTTTTTTGTTACGGTGGAAGGGCTGGATGGCAGCGGCAAGAGCACGCAGTTGAATTTGCTGGAGGACGGCCTCAAGCAATTTGGCTTTAGCGTCCTGCGCACGCGTGAGCCGGGAGGCTGCGATATCAGTGAGGAAATCCGCCGCATGGTGCTGGGGGTGGAGAACATGGAGATGGGCCCGGCCTGCGAAGCGCTTCTATATGCCGCTGCGCGCGCGCAGCATGTGCATCAGGTGATTCGCCCGGCGGTGGAGGGGGGGCTCACGGTGCTCTGCGACCGGTTTGTGGATAGCTCCATCGCCTATCAGGGCGGCGGGCGGGAGCTTGGCGTGGAAACCGTGCAGGCGATCAACGCCCCCGCTGTGGGCGATATGCTGCCGGATGCGACGCTCTATCTTGCAATCAATCACAAGCTGGCGCTGGAGCGGCGCGCACAGGCCTCCGCACTCGACCGGCTGGAGATTGAGCCGAGCGAGTTTCATGAGCGTGTGCAAAAGGCTTACGAGCGCCTGAGCCGTGAAAATCGCAAGCGCTTTTTGGTGGTCAACGCGGAGCGGGACATTCCCAGTGTCGCAAAGGACGCGCTCAACGCGGTGCTTAAGCGGCTGGAACCGGATATTAGGCGGGAGGCATAAGCGTTGGAGCGAATTGTGGTGGGCATGTCCGGCGGTGTGGATAGCTCTGTGACCGCGCTGCTGCTCAAGCAGCAGGGGTATGACGTGGTTGGCGTATTTATGAAAAACTGGAGCGAGCAGGATGAAAACGGCACCTGTACCGCCGCCGAGGATTGGCGAGACGTGCAGGATGTGTGTGAGCTAATTGACATCCCGTATTACGCCGTGAACTTTGAAAAGGAATATCAAGATCGCGTGTTCACCTATTTTCTGGACGAGTACCGCAGGGGGCGCACACCGAACCCCGATGTGCTGTGCAACCGCGAGATCAAGTTCAAGGCCTTTTTGGACTATGCGCAAAAGCTGGGCGCGGAGCGAATCGCCACAGGGCATTTTGTGAAAAAAGACGTGCGGGAGGGGCATACCGTGCTGCTCCGCGGCGATGATGCGAATAAGGATCAGAGCTATTTTTTGTATATGCTCAAGGAGCGGCAGCTTGAGCGCGCGCTCTTCCCCGTGGGTGGCATGACCAAGGCGCAGGTGCGCGCGCTGGCGGAGGAAAACGGTTTGCCGGTGAGCCGCAAGAAGGATTCTACCGGCGTCTGCTTCATTGGCGAGCGCAACTTTCGCAAGTTCTTGCAGGGGTTTCTGCCCATGCGGGCGGGTGAGATGCGAACCGAGGATGGCGTAAAGGTTGGCGAGCACATCGGCCTTGCGTACTATACGCTGGGTCAGCGGCGCGGCTTAGGCATCGGCGGGCGGGGAGACGGCAGAAGCTGGTTTGTCATTGATAAGGATTTGAAGCAAAATGTGCTTGTGGTTGCGCAGGGCGAAGACAGTCCCCGCCTATATAGCCGTTATGTGCGCGCCTCGCAGCCCACGTGGATTGCGGATCAGCCGCCCGCGCTTGAGGGCGTGCCCTTTCGCTGTACGGCAAAATTCCGTTATCGCCAAGCCGATCAAGCGGTGACGGCTACGCTTCGCGGTGAGGAGCTTCTTTTGGAGCCGGATGAACCGCAGCGCGCTGTTACCCCCGGGCAGAGCGTGGTGCTCTATGCGGGCGACCTGTGCCTAGGCGGCGGGATTGCGGAGGAAGCGCATATGGAGCGGCCTGCCTAATCAGGCATAAAAAGGGGCGAAGCCTGTGAAAAAACAGCGTAAGTACAATGCAAGCTCGGTTTTCCCTTGCGTTGCGCGGCCTTCCTTCGCTATAATAAACCAAGCATCCAAGGACGCCCTTGCGTGCGAACGAAGTTTGAAGGAGGAAAATACAATGAAAAAAATGGTTTCCGTGCTGCTCACCCTCGCCCTGACGCTTAGCTTTGCGCTACCCGCTCTGGCAGAAGGAGAGACCATTAAAATTGGCGGTATCGGCTGCTTGACCGGCCCCTATGCGATGTATGGCGTAGGCGTGCGCAATGGCATCGATCTATACATCGATGAGCTGAACGCCGCGGGCGGCATCGATGGCAAAAAGGTAGAACTGTTGTGGGAGGATGACGAAGGCGATCCCGCAAAGGCGACAAACGCCTATTCCAAGCTTGTGGAGAACGATGGCGTTGTTGCGATTTTGGGCTCGGTGCTGACCGGCGCGACCGATGCGGTTGCCGATTATGCGGCGGGTGACGGCACGCCCATGATCACTGCCTCCGCCACCGCCTACTATATTACGACCGACCGCCCCAACGTGTTTCGCACCTGCTTTTTGGATCCCTTTCAGGGCATCAGCATGGCCAACTTTGCCAAGGAGGAGTTCGGCGCTACGAAGCTTGCCGTGCTCTATGAAAATGGCAATGAATATTCTGCCGGCCTGAAGGATACCTTTAGTGAGCAGGCCGCCAAAAACGGTCAGGAGATTGTGGGCTGCGAGGCGAGCGCCGCCAAGGATGTGGACTTTAAGGCGCAGCTGACCAAGCTCAAGGACGCTGCTCCCGAGGTGATCTTCCTGCCCTACTATGGCCCCGAGGCCGCGTTGATCCTCACGCAGGCCAAGGAAATCGGCTTGGATGCAAAGTTCCTTGGCGCCGATGGCATCTCCAGCATTGCCGATTCCATCAGCGACAAGAGCCTCCTCACCGGCATTTGGTACTCGGATCACTTCTCCAATAGCGCGGATAGCGAGAAGGTCAAGAGCTTTTTGAGCGGCTATCAGGCAAAGTATGGCGAGCTGCCCAGCATCTCCTTCTCCGCTACCGGCTATGACGCGGCGCTGGTGCTCTGCGACGCGATCAAGACCGCTGGCAGCACCGATGCGGAAGCGATTATTGCCGCCATCAAGGCCAGCAATGTGGAAGGCGTATCTGGCATGATCACCTTTGACGAGCACAATGATCCCATCAAGAGCGCGTTCATCCTGACCTTCGACGCGCAGGGCAATCAGCTGTTTGTAAAGCAGCAAAATCCGTAAGACGCGCCCATTTTGGGCGATACCGTGGCAGAGAATGAGGAACGAGGGTGGGGAATGGCGGGGAAGCTCCCCCGCACCCCTGAGAAGGACTTACGCTTGACGGATCATCTGCCGCACGCGTGTGCGGATTCATGATGCGGTTCTAGGGCAAGGCTTTTGGGAAGGCAAAGCCCCTCCCTCTTTTCCTTGGCTCAGCCCTTTCAAAAGGGACACGGAGAGTGCCTCTTTTGAAAGGGCTGAATTGCGTTAGGAGCCTTTGAACGCACAGACGATGAAGGGGTGAAAGCATGCTGTTTCTCAACCAGGTACTCAACGGCTTGGGTACGGGCGCGATTTATGCATTGATCGCGCTGGGCTATACGATGGTGTATGGCATTGTCAAGCTGATCAACTTTGCCCATGGCGATATTCTGATGGTCGGCAGCTACACGGCGGTGCTCGTGATGACAGGGCTGGGTCTGCCGTTTCCCGTGGCGCTTGTGCTTTCCATGCTGGTATGCGTGATCTTTGGTGTGGTGATTGAGCGCGTGGCCTATAAGCCGCTGCGCAATTCGCCGCGCATTTGTTCGTTGATTACGGCCATTGGGGTGAGCTACCTGCTGCAAAACAGTGCGCAGTTGATTTTCTCGGCGAATCCGCGCCCGTTTCCAACGGTGTTTCAGGTAGCGCCGATCGTTGTGGGCGGCCTCAGCATCAGCTTTGTGACCATTTTGACGGTTGTGGTGGCAGTGGTGCTCATGATTTTGCTCAATCTGTTTGTGATGAAGAGCCACACGGGCAAAGCCATGCGCGCTGTGAGCGAGGACACGGGGGCGGCGGAGCTGATGGGCGTTAACGTTAACGTGACCATCTCCATCACGTTTGCCATCGGCTGTGCGCTGGCTGGCGTTGGCGCGTGCCTGTACTGCATCGCCTACCCCAACGTTGCGCCAACGATGGGCGCTATGCCCGGGCTTAAGGCCTTCATTGCGGCGGTGCTCGGCGGCATTGGCATTTTGCCGGGCGCTATGCTTGGCGGCTTTATTCTTGGCGTGGCGGAAAGCCTGACGAAGGGCTTTATTTCCACTCAACTTTCCGACGCCGTGGTGTACGGTATTTTGATCGTGGTGCTGCTCTTTAAGCCATCGGGCATTTTGGGCAAGACCACGCGCGAGAAAGTGTGAGGTGGGGGAAATGACGAGCAAATTCAAATCCTACGTGCTGAACCTCTCCGCGGTGTTTTTGATCTTTATTGGGCTGCAATCGCTGATTGGCGTGGGCGTGATCAACAAGTACTATTCCGGTGTGATGATTTCCATGGGGATCAACATCGTGATGACGGTGAGCTTGAACCTGACCACGGGCTTTTTGGGAGAGCTGGCGCTGGGGCATGCGGGCTTTATGAGTGTGGGCGCGTTTACCGCAGGCATCATCACCAAGGCGCTTGCCGAAAACTTTGGCTTGGACCCTGTTACCGCGCTGCCGGTTTCGCTGCTTGCGGGCGGACTGCTGGCAGCTGCGATGGGCTTGGTGATCGGCATTCCGGCGCTGCGCTTGAAGGGCGATTATTTGGCCATCATCACGCTTGGCTTTGGCGAGATCATCCGCGTCATCATTCAAAATTTGGAGATCACGGGCGGCGCGGCGGGTATCAGCCGCGTGCCGCGTGTGAACAGCTTTCCGCTCACGTATTTCATCATGGTGGCGGTTGTCATTATGATGTTCACGCTGGGGCGCTCGCGCCATGGCCGGGCGATTATCTCCATCCGTGAAAACGCCATCGCGGCAGAATCCACGGGCATTTCCACCACGTATTACAAGATTTTTGCTTTTACCCTAGCCGCGTTTTTTGCGGGCATCGCGGGCGGCCTGTATGCGCATCAGTACGGCCGGGTGACGGCTTCGGTGTTTGACTTCAACAAGTCCATCGAGTACCTAGTGATGGTGGTGCTGGGTGGCATGGGCTCTATCACGGGCAGCATTATCTCCGCGAGCGTGCTCACCTTGCTGCCTGAGATGCTGCGCGAGTTCTCCGATTACCGCTTGTTGATCTACAGCGTGCTGCTGATTGTGATGATGCTCTTCCGCCCGAAGGGCTTGATGGGCACGGCGGAGTTTTCGCTGACAAGCACGGTGGAAGCGTTTGGCGCATGGCTGCGCAAGACGTTTCACATCAAAAAACGCAACCATGCGCCCCATTTGCCCGATGTGCCCCGCTATGATGTGGGTGAGGACGCGCCGGTACTGCAAACCAAGAACCTCGGCATTCGTTTCGGCGGCTTGCAGGCGGCGGAGAATGTGAACCTCTCCTTGAAGGATAACGAGATTGTTGGCCTCATTGGCCCCAATGGCGCGGGCAAAACGACGGTCTTTAACATGCTCACGGGCGTGTATCTGCCCACGGAGGGCGATATTGTGCTCATGGGCAGATCCATCAAGGGCAAAAAGACCTATGAGATCGTCAGTGCGGGCATTGCGCGCACCTTTCAGAACATCCGGCTGTTTAAATCCATGACCGTGCTTGAAAACATCAAGGTGGCGTTCCACAGCCGCATGCATTACTCGGCGGCAAGCGGCGTATTTCGCACGCCGAAATACGCGCGGGAGGAATTGGGCATTGATATCCGCGCGCGCGAGCTGCTACGCGTATTTAACATGGAGGATACCGCGAATGTCCGTGCGGACGCCCTACCCTATGGTCAGCAGCGCAAGCTGGAAATCTGCCGCGCGCTTGCGACGAACCCCAAGGTGCTTTTGCTGGATGAGCCTGCCGCCGGCATGAACCCCATTGAAACCCGGGAGCTGATGGATACCATCAGCCTGATCCGCGATCGCTTTAGCGTTGCCGTTTTGCTGATTGAGCATGATATGAAGCTGGTAATGGGCATTTGCGAGCGCATTTATGTGCTGAGCTATGGGCGCGTGCTCGCCGAGGGCTCGCCTCGTGAGATTCGCAACAACCCGGAGGTTATTGCCGCCTATCTAGGCAATGGCGGCAAGAAGGAGGAGGAATCTGCGCATGCTTGAGGTTCATGATTTGAATGTGTTCTACGGCGTGATTCATGCGCTGTATGATATTAGCTTTGAGGTGCGTCAAGGGGAAATCGTTACGCTGATCGGCGCGAACGGCGCGGGCAAAACCTCCATTTTGCATGCGATATCGCATCTGATTCCCATCAAGGGCGGCACGATTGCTTTTGACGGAAAGGAAATCGCGCATACCGAGGCGCATCGGCTGGTGCCCATGGGTCTTGCGCAGGTGCCGGAGGGGCGTCGCGTATTTGCCCAGATGACGGTGCTTGAAAACCTTGAGATGGGCGCGTTTATGCGCAAAAACAAGGCCGAGCTTGAGGACGATTTGACGATGGTGTTCAGTCACTTTCCACGCCTAAAGGAACGCGTGAAGCAGCTTTCCGGCACGCTCTCCGGCGGTGAACAGCAGATGCTTGCTACCGCCCGCGCCCTGATGAGCCACCCGCGTCTGCTAATGATGGACGAACCCTCCATGGGGCTGTCACCAATTTTGGTAGATGAAATTTTTACCATCATTCAAGATATCAATCGGGAAGGCACCACCATTTTGCTGGTGGAGCAAAACGCACAGATGGCGCTTTCGATTGCCAACCGCGCCTATGTGTTGGAGACAGGGCATATTGTGAAGGAGGGCGATGCCAAAGCCCTTTTGAATGACGAGAGCGTGAAGGCCGCGTATTTAGGAACATAATGGAAACCGAATACCCGCAACGAGCGCCGTTAAAGGTAACTGCAACAAAGCCCCAAGCATCCTCGCACACCTCTGTGTCCGCGAATGCTTGGGGCTTTTTTTCTGATGGTAAGCGCCACAATCGGCTGAATGGGTTACTTGCCGAGCACGGAGTGCGCGATGCCTTCCGCGTCCAACTGATACGCCTTCAGCAAATCGGCGGGCTTTCCGCTTTGACCGAACACATCCTGCACGCCAAGCTTGGTCAGACGCACGCCGTCCATGTTGACGAGTGCGGCGGCGGCGGCGTCGCCTAGGCCACCGATTACGCTGTGTTCCTCCACGGTGAATATCTTCTTGTACCTTGCCGCCAGTGCCTGCACCCCCGCGTCATCAAAGGGCTTGAGGGTATGGGCGTTTACAACGGCTACGTTCATGCCTCTGGCGGCCAACAGCTCTGCGGCTTGCAGACATTCGTTCACCATCACGCCACAGCAGAGGAGCGCCGCGTCGGTTCCTTCGCGTAGCAGGTTCACCTTGCCAAGCGTGAAGGGCATGTCGATCTGGAAAATGGGGGAGGGAAGCCGCGCGAGCCGGAGATAGACAGGGCCGTGTATGGCAAGCGCCGCGTCTACGCAGCGTTCGGTTTCCTTTGCGTCGCAGGGAACCAGCACGGTCATGTTGGGCAAGGCGCGCATGAGCGCGAGATCCTCAATCGCCTGATGGCTGCCGCCATCCTCGCCCAGCGTGATGCCCGCATGCGTGAAGCCGAACTTCACATTGAGCTTGGGGTAGCACACGCCGTTGCGGATCTGGTCAAAGGCGCGACCAGCGAAAACCGCAAAGGTGCTGCAAAAGGGCACAAAGCCCATGGTGGACATGCCGGCGGCGATATCCACCATATTGGCCTCAGCAATGCCGCAATCGAAGAAACGGTCGGGATGCGCGGCCTTAAAATATTGTGTCATCGTTGCGCCTGCAAGGTCTGCGTCTAGCACAACCAGCTTTTTCTGCGTGTCGCCAAGCTTTGCCAGATATTCGCCATAGGCCACGCGCGTTGCTTTCTTTTCCATACTCACTGTTCCTCCAGTTCGCTCAGGGCCTGCTCGCGCTGCTCCTGATTGGGAGCCTTGCCATGCCAACCCACTTGATTTTCCATGAAGCTCACGCCCTTGCCCTTGGTGGTGTGTAGATGAATGAGCTTTGGCATGCCGGGGGTGTGGGGCTTGTTAATCGCGGCAAGAATCGCATCGTAATCGTTGCCATTGAGCACCTCAACCACGTCCATGCCAAAGGAGGCGAACTTGGCGCTCACGTCGCCCAGGCTCATTACTTGGTCGTTAGAGCCATCGATTTGCAGGCCGTTATGGTCGATGAACACGGTGAGGTTGTCCAGCTTATATTGCGCGGCGGCCATGCTGGCCTCCCATACCAAACCCTCTTGAGATTCGCCATCGCCGATGATGGTATAGACCTCAAGCTGCTTGCCGGCGGCTTTTGCACCAATGGCCATGCCCACCGCAATGCTGATGCCCTGCCCAAGCGAGCCGGTAGAAGCGTCCACGCCGGGGCAGCGCTTCATATCGGGATGCCCTTGAAGAATGCTGCCCAGCTGGCGGAAGCGTTTAAACTCCTCTGTGCTGAAAAACCCGCGCTCGCCGAGCACCGCATACAGTGCGGGCGCCGCGTGCCCTTTGCTGAGCACAAACCGGTCGCGATCCTCCATATGAGGGTCTTGGGGATTGATGTTCATCTTTTCAAAGTATAGCGCGACCAGCGTCTCCACGATGGATAGCGAGCCGCCGGGATGACCACAACCCGCGTCCGCTGTCATGTTGATAATGTCGCGGCGCACTTGTGTGCACGTGGAACGAATTGCTGCGTCCATTGGAATTCCTCCTTGTTGTGCGTGCGTTTGCATACCTCTGATATCCTACCAAGTTTCGAGGGGTTTGTCAATCAGTTGTCCGTACAAATTACAAATTTAGTGCTGCTTGCCCATTGTGCTTTTGATGCGGCTTTGGGTACGCGGGGCACTGGCGACCGGAGCGCTGCGCGTGCGCTTGGGGGCGGGTACGGCAGGTACAGGCGCGACAGGTACGGGCGCGGCAGGTACGGGCGCATCCTTTGCCGGCTCACAGGGTAACGTGGTAAAGAGCCGTTCGGCGGTTGGGAGCGAAAAGGCAAGCGGCTCGCGCGCTGCGCAAGTGGGCAGTGGAGCAAGCGGCTCGCGCTGCTTCGGCTTTGTAACAAGCGTGCCGGA
>JAVVVJ010000004.1:23971-37084 GCA_036652695.1 Clostridia bacterium
AAAGGGTGGAAGGCTCGCAGGCGTGCGGTGCGGCAGCAGACGCTGGGGAAGGGCTTGTCGCAGGCTGAAAAGCGGCAGGGGTCGGGGCTGCAATCGCGGCAGGCGTGGTCGCGGCAGGCGTGGTCGCGGCAGGCGGCGCAATCGCGGCAGGTGCGGCCGTGGCGGGCGGCGCCGCGCTTGCGGGTCGCGCGTAGGGCGATCCCTCCGCGTTCCGCGCGGCTGGCGCATCACCGCTGCTCATGCGCTTTGCGGAAGCGTTGCCGCCCTCACGTTTTGGCGCGAACGCGGCAAAGGGATTGGGCTGCGCATCGTTCCTAGGGAGAGCCGTTTTTGGTGTGAGCATTTCTGCTAGCGAGGTGTCCGCAAAGGGGTTGGGCTGATTTGCCGCGCTGGCGGCCTGCTTGGGTGGAATGGGCGGCGGCCATTCCGTTAGGGTGCTTCCTTCGGCGGCGCTTACAGGCTCCTGCCGGGGATGCACAGTCAGCATCACGAGTGCGCCCAACAGCGCGAGCGAAGCGCCGACAAGCATCACCAGATAGCAGTTGCGCAGCGCGTAGCCCATTAGGGCGTTGATGGCGCTGACGATAGGGTTTCGCGAAGGTTCTTCAAAAGAAGAAAGTACCAGCCGAAGCTGGTCGTTTTGAATCATGGGCAAAATCGTGGCGGCTAGGCCGATAAATACAACCATACAGCCAAGACCAAAGAAAAAAATGCTAATCCACTTCTTGAGCCTCATCGCGTGCATCCTTTCAAGATTCGCTTTCTTTAACTTGGTTCTAGGTCTATGGGCGGTTTTCCTTCCATCAGGAAGGAAAAAAGCACTGGTATGCAGAATCATCAAGCAGTGGTACTTTGCTTTTTGAAGGAGGATACTTCCATGGAAGGGTATAAGCTGACCTATCATGTGGATATGGTGTTTTGTATTGACGCTACGGGCAGTATGCGCCATGTGCTGGATTTTGTAAAGCAAAACGCGCTGAACCTGTATCGTGATGTGGTTGCGGAAATGGAAAAGAAACACAAGGTGATCAACCAATTGCGCGTGCGCGTGATCGCCTTTCGCGATTATCTGGCTGATGGGGAGGATGCCATGCTCAGCAGCGATTTTTTTGTGTTGCCAGAGCAGGCGCAGATGTTTTACGATTGTGTGGACGGCATTACGGCAAAGGGCGGCGGGGATATTCCGGAGGATGGGCTGGAGGCGCTTGGCTACGCCATCCGAAGCGATTGGACGCGTGCGGGCGTGAAGAAGCGCCACATTGTTGTGGTGTGGTCGGACGCGCCGACCCATGAGCTTGGGTATGGAAAGGCCGCGCCGTGGTATCCTGATGGCATGGCGAAGGACTATGACGAGCTGAGCCTGTGGTGGGAGGATGAGCAGCTTGGCGGCAGTATGGATGAAAATGCCAAGCGGCTGCTGATTTTTGCTCCGGATGCGCCCGAATGGAGCCGCATCTCATCGGAATGGGGGCAGGTGATCCACGTCCAAACGGTGAGCGAGGGCTTGCTGGATGTGGAGTATCGTCAGGTGCTGGATGCGGTGTGCAATACCATTTGATTCGCCTTGTGCCGGAAGGGAGCGGCTGTTGTTGAGCAAATGCGCGTTGGAGGCCTCCTATTGCATTTTCCCCCAACAGGGGGAGGATAGCTTTGCCGTACGCACAAAGGCGCAAAAGAGCATCCTCTGCGTGGCGGACGGCTGTGGTGGGCTGGGCAGCAGGCGCTATGACAAGCTCAACGCGCATACGGGCGCGTACCTAGCCGCAAAGCTCGCTGTGAACGCATTTACAGGCTGGGCGGAGGAACAGGCGGCCCTGCCGCGCAGCGCGCCGGAAGGACGCGCGCTGTGTACGGAGCTGGAAGGGGATCTGCAAGAGGTTTTGCAGGCGTTTGCCCGGCGCAACTGCGAGGATGGGGAGGGTACGCGCATCGTGGGGAGCATGCAGCGCCTTCTTCCCACCACGCTAAGCGCCGTGATTGCGCAGCGCAGGCCGGATGCTGGCACAGACTGCTTTTTTTTATGGGCGGGCGACAGCCGGGGCTATGTGCTGGATGGCGGCGGCTTGCACCAATGCACGCGCGATGATTTGCGCGGCGACCCGGACGCGCTGGAAAGCCTGTACCGGGATGTGCCGTTGAGCAATCTTCTGAGCGCTGATCAGCCAGTGCGGCTGAACCTGCGGCTGCTGAGCACGCAGGCGCCCTGCCTGCTGATTTGCGCGACGGATGGGGCGTATGGCTGCCTGCCAACGCCCATGGAGTTTGAAATGCTGCTGTTGAGCACGATGCTTGCGGCGGATTGTGTGGAAAACTGGCAGGAAAAGCTGGAAATCGCGCTGAGCAAGCTGGCGCATGATGACGCAACTGTGCTTGGCGTGCTTTGCGGCTTTGAGAGCTACCAGCAGATGAAGCAGCTTCTTGCCCCGCGGCGGGAGGCGCTTCGCCGCGCCTTCATCACGCCCGTTCGCAAGAGCGGACAAAGCTTGGAGCTTGCCCGCGAACGCTGGGGCGAATATCGCAAGGGCTACGATTGGGGGCTGCGGCATGAAAATCGGTGAATATGAACCGCTTGCGCCCCTGCGCACCGCCGGGAGCGGCAGCGCGCGCTGGTGCATTGCCCAGCGCGGCAATCAGAGGTTTTTTTTAAAGCAGTTTCTATCCCCGGTCTATCCGCAGGGAGGCGCGAACCCGATGCTTGCGCAAAAGCTGCTCGAGCGCTGTGAGCGCTTTGAGCGGCAAAAGCAACGGCTTTATGCCGCTATGTCGCTGGTTATTGGGGATACGCTGGTGCCCGTGGTGGATTTCTTTCGCTTTGAACGCCACTATTATGCGGTAAGCGAGGAGATCCCAACTTCGCATATCACGGGCGAGGACGCGCTTCAGCTGAGCATGCGCCAGCGGCGCGAGATTCTGCTGAGCCTTGCGCAATGCCTGCAAAGGCTTCACACGCAAGGGCTTGTGCATGCCGATCTCAAGCCGGAGCACGTGCTGCTGGTGAAAGAGCCGCAAGGCTATCAGGCGCGGCTGATCGATTTGGATAGCGGGTTTTTGGAGGATGATCCCCCGCAGGGCGAGATGGAGGGAGATCCCGTCTATTTGGCGCCCGAGGCTTTTTTGCGCATGGCGGGGCGCTCGTCTGATGTGGGCACAAAGCTGGATACCTTCGCCTTTGGCGCGATTTTTCACCGCCTGTGGACAGGCGCATTGCCAAAATTCGATTGCGAAAAATACACCTATCTTTATGAGGCCGTGCTGGACGGCGGCGAGGTTGAGCTTTCCAAGGAGCTTCCGCTTGCCTATCGCCTTATGGTGCAACGAATGCTGCATAAGCTGCCGCAAAAGCGTCCGGAGGACGCGGAGCTTGTGCAGCTCCTGTTTGCACCCTACCGCGAAAAAACAAAAGACCGCTCAGGCCCCATCAATGGCCTGAGCAGGTTTATGAAGCTGTAGGTGGGTTTTTGAACGGGTGAGGAAAGCCTTCACCCCATGGCGGCATCGTCCGCTTTGCGGTATAGGGCTGAATAGCGCGTGCCATCCATGGGGTAGAGCGCCACGCCGCTCAAGCAGCCGAGCGTGCGCCGCCCATCCCGTGCGGGCAGACCTTCAATTTGCTTGCTGAGCGCCTGCGCGCGGCGTTCCGCCTCGGCGTAAGTGGGTACGTTGGAAAGCAGCAGCACAAATTCGTCGCCCTCCAGCCTGCCTACGAGGTCGTTCGCGCTGACCATGCCGGTGAGCAGCTCACCGATCTGGCGAACAAGCACATCGCCGTCCTCACGGCCATAAAAATCGTTGACCTGCTTTAAGCCCTCCAAATGCACCAGCAGCAGCGCATAGCTTGCGTGCTCCTCCGCCGCATTCAAACGCTGGATGATGGCGCTTTCCACCGTGGCCTTGTTCATGATCCCCGTGAGGGAATCCGTGGTGGCAATGCGCTTTAGCTGCTGGGTCAACAGGTGGTTGCGCACGCTCAAATCCGTAAAGATGATATGCACCACAAATCCAAGCACCCACCCCACAACGGTGGAGGTGCTGTCAAGCGGCCATGTTTGGGGAAGCTTAAACCCATGGCAAAGCACGAGGTACAGCGCGGAAAAAAGCAGCGCGAGGAGCGGCCCCTCCCAAAAGGGCAATAGGAACGGCAATTGCAAAGCCAGCATCAGCATCGCGAAAAAGACGCCCGGACTTTCCGCAAAGGGGATCACGCTGATATAGAGAATAAAAAGATACAGCGAAATCAAGTAGGCAAGCACCAGCGTATGCACGCAGCGAGGCTTGCTATCAAGCCGCTTGGAGCAGAAGAGGGCGCAAAGGAACAGCACGCCTTGCACGGCGAGCGTGATTGCGTAGGCGGTGCTTAGCTGCACGGATTGGATCATGATGGACATCGATAGCGCCAGCACAAACAAAATGCCTAAGCTCATGAGGGAGAGCCAACGCAGGATGCGCAGGTTTTCGCTGGCAACCCTGCGCTTGTCATCGCTTAGATACAGCTGCTGCTGCTGTACCCAGCCTAGCAATTGTGCGAGCCGTTTGTTTTGCATAGACAGCTCCTTTCGGTAGAAACCTTAGCCCAATCTCTTTTGGAGAAGGTCGGGGTTCATCGCATAAAGCAAGGCGCTTTCGCGGGTGATCTTTCCTTCGCGGAAGAGGCGCAGGATATCGCTATCCATGGTTACCATGCCTTGCGCCGCGCCTGCGTAGATGACGTTATCCATTTGATGCACCTTCCCCTCCCGGATCATGTTGGAAATGGCGTTGTCCACCATCATAATTTCAAACGCGGGCACCAATTCGCCCGTAACGGAGGGAATCAGCTGCTGGCTGACCACCGCGCGCAGAACCAGTGAAATCTGCATGCGCACCTGCTCCTGCTGCTGTGCGGGAAAGGAATCGATGATGCGGTCAATGGTTTTGCTCGCGCCGATGGTGTGCAAGGTGGATAGGAGCAGATGCCCCGTTTCTGCCGCGGTGAGCGCGGTTTGGATGGTGTCGAAATCGCGCATTTCCCCCAACAAAATTACGTCTGGCGCCTGTCGCAGAGCACTGCGCAAAGCTTGGGCAAAGCTGCGGGTATCGTTGAGTATTTCGCGCTGCGTGACCAAGCATTTTTCATGCGGATGGATGAACTCAATGGGATCCTCCAGCGTGATGATATGCCCCGCACGCGTGTGGTTGATCTGGTGGATGATGCAGCTGAGGGTGGTGCTCTTGCCGCTGCCGGCGGGGCCTGTGACCAGCACCATGCCGCGCTTGAGCGCGCTTAAGCCCAGCACGGCGGGCGGAACGCCCAGCGCCTTGGCATCCGGCAGGTTCATGGGCACTACGCGAAGCACCGCCGCAAGGCTTCCGCGCTGCTTAAACGCGCTACAGCGAAAGCGCCCCACCGATGTTAGGCCAAAGGAGAAATCATCATCCCCGGTATTTTTGAGCCGGGAGATATCGCGATGATTGGCTAGCTCATAGATATGCGTCAGCAGCATGTTGCAGTGGTCGGGAGAAAGGCGCTGGTCGTTGAGCACCTGTAGGTTTTCGCCCACCTTGGCGGTGAGCGGCGCGCCGGGAATGATATATACGTCCGAGCCTTCCAAATGAAGCGTCCGTTCCAGTATGGCCTGTAGTTCCATTGACATAAGCCCTTTCTATATGCCCATCAAATGCAAACGATCAGTGTTCTCTTCCGTGCGGGTATTGATAAACCTGTGGGAAAGCAGCGTATAGCGTTGCTTCCCCTGCGCAAATACCTGACCCTCTGCGATCAATGCGCGATTGTCGCCCAGCTCCACAGTCAGGGTGAAAGCAAGGCCATCCGCAGTTTCGACCCACTGCGCATCCGTTACGCCATGGGTGCTGAAGCATGCTTCGCTCAGCGGCTGGGATGCATGCTTCTCGCGGTGCTCATAGACCGCTTCGTCAATGAGCGCGAGCTGCGTTTGCACCCGTGCCGTAGCCTGATAGTAGGCGATGCTCATGCTGAGGTTGCGCTGCGTCAGCGCCTCATCGCTGCTGGCGCTGCCATAGGCGAGCAGCGCAAGCGCCGTCATAGCCAGCACCACCATGATTAACAGGATCGAGGACGCGCCCACACCAATGCGGTAGGTGGTCTTTTGCTTGCTCATGGCTGCGCCTCCTTTGGAAGGTAGCATGCGCAGGGAAAGGTGAACAGCTCGCGCGCGTCGCTTCGAACCGTAATGGTGGCGGTTCGCAGCTGCCCCGCTGGCTGGCTGAGCCGCTGAAGTGTTACATAGAGGTCAAAACCAGCCGCATTGGTCAACACATAGTATCCGTCCGCACCCATGAAGCCAAGGCGCAACAGCAGCTCGTCTGGCGTGGCGGTCAGCGAAAGCTGCTCCGCCACATCCTCGGCCTGTGCAAGGGCGGTTTTGAGAAGCTTGCTTTCCACAGTCTTTTGTTGCGCCGTCGCAAAGACCTGCACAATCACAACCTGCGATAGGGAAAAGAATAAAATTGCGATAATCAGCTCGATGAGCAGCATGTTCCCTTTGCTGTTTTTCATGGCATACCCGCCTCTCCGGCACGCAGGGCGATGTGCATGAGCGGGCTGTTCGCGCCGCCGACCTCCACACGCAAAAGCCGTTCGTCGACCATCTCAATGCGCAGGGACGAAAGTGCGCAGAGCGGCTCGCCAAGCTCGGGGTCGAAGGCTTCGTTCGCTTCGGCAAAATATTCGCGGAGCATGCCGTCCGCTGCGTAGATGCGCGTTTCATAGCATGTGCCATCCGCCGTTTCACGCAGGCAGAGCAGATCAACGCCGTCCGTGGTGCGAATGCTGACAGCGCCCACGGCATCGTACGCATGCACCTTGTTGAGCAGGTAGCTTAACACGATTTGCTCATCGCTGTTGCGCGTGGAGGCTTGATCGACATTGCGGTATGCGCGGATGCTGATGAGCGTGAGCGTGGTGGACAGAAGCGCAAATAGCCCAATCAGGCAGAATACAAAAAAACCAGAAACCGCGTGGCTTCGCTCGGTTCCCACAGAGCGGCGCGGGTGATTACTCATACTGCGCACCCCCCACTGGTATGACGCTGATATTCGGCAGCAGATTGGAGGCAAAGCCGTCCAGCGATACGATAAAGCGGCTCTCATCATAGGCAAGGCCATAATGTGCGCGGAGCTCCTCAACACTTGCGGGATAGCGCCCCTCCACCGCGTAGCAAAGCATCGTGGCGCGGCGCACGGCCTGCTCAAGCGTAGCGGCTTGCTCCCGCTCGCTGCGCGCATCCACCTGCGCAAGCCCAACCCACAACACGCATAGCAGCAGCAGGAACACCAACGCGGTGATCCAAAGGCCGCGCATGGGGTGAGGGCGATGAGTCAAACTCTCCACATGAACCCCTCCTTCTGGAAAAGGCTGTGCCTGCCATTAGGCGATGCCGCCCATGATGCTCAAAAGGGGCAGCATGACAGCCAGCAAAATGGCGCCCACAACAATCGACATGAGCGCTACAAGCGATGGCTCAATGATAGAGACCAAATGGCTGATTTGGTCGTCCGTTTCCTGCTCGTAGAGCTTTGCGAGCTTGACCATCACGCGATCTGCCTGACCCGCGCGGAACCCAACGCTCACCATGCGGCAGTGCAGAGGCTCAAAGAGGCCGATTTTTTCCATCGCCTCCGGGAAGGCCATGCCAGCGGCCATTTCCTTGCGGCAGGCGCAAACCTTCGCGCGAATTTCCTCATCCGAATAGAGCGTTTCAATCAGCTCAAGGCTTTCCTCCAGCGGGTAGCCGCTGCTCATGAGCATGGCGAGGGTGGCGGCGAAGCGCGTTGCGCAGACCTTGCGGTTGAGCCTGCCAAGAGGGCTGAAAATGCGGAACACAACACGCTTGGAGCGGTGTGTACGATCCAGCTTTAGCAGCGCTAGCAACGCCAGCGTCAGCACAATCAGCACGCCCGCGCCAATCAGCACGCCCTTGCCCACGCCGATGGATATACCCATCCACGGAGAGGCGGATACGTTCAGCCCTAGGCTCATAAATACGTTTTCAAAGATCGGCATGACGCGCAAAATCAGCACGGCAATCAAAACCGCCATCATGGAAATCAGCAGCAGCGGGTAGAGCACCGCGTTTTGGATGGCGCGGCGGTTTTGAGTTTCGCGGTCATAATACTCGGAAAGCTCCTGCATGACGCCTTCCAGATTGCCGGTTTTCTCGCCGATGTTGGTCATTTCCATGATATACGAGGGGAAAACGCCAGCCGCTTGCAGCCCTTGATACAGGCTGCCCGTTTCCGCAACGGCCTTGTCCATTGCCGCAAAGCAGGGGGCGTAGCGGGTGCCATGGTAGTTTTCGCTCAATGCCTCCACGCCATCGTGCAGGGGCAGCCCAGCGCGCAAAATCAGAGCGACCTGCTCGCATAGTACGGAAAGTTCCTCGCTTTTCAAAAACCCCTTGCGATCCATAATCCGTTCCTCCCTTGGAGTGCATTTGCCTAGTACATACTTTCGGTGGAATAGGTGCTTACGTTGATCTGACAGATATCAGAAGTGGGGTCGCAGCGCACCCACTGACCCTGCAAAAGCACCTCGTTCCACGCATGATAGGTGCGATCCGCATAGCCGATTACGAGCTGCGCGGGAATGCCCTGTGAGCGCAGCATGCAGGCAGTCAACGCGGCCAAGTCAAAGCAAATGCCCTTGCGGCTTTCAAATACGCCGTCCAGCACGGGCACGTACCCGCTCGCTATTTCTTTTGAATGCACGGCGTTGGCAAGATCATAGTCGTATTGATAGTTGGATACGATGTACTGATAGATGGCCTTGAACTTATCATCGTCCGTCGCAAGCCCATTGCAGAGGGTTTGCGCTTCTTTTACCGCAAGCGTTTCAGCGTTGTAATTGACATACTGGTTTGGATGCCGGTATGGATTGGCCGCGTCGGATAGCGATACCTTGAAGCTGATGCTGGAAACGGGGCGGTATTTTCTGCCCGACACCTGTGCCAAAACCTGTATTTTGTATTTTCCATTGCCAAGCTGTAGGGGAAAGGCTTCATATTCGCCGTTGGAATTAAGGTCGTAGGTAAGGGTGTATTTGCCGCAGGAGATGCGCAGCTTCAGCTTTTCGGAGGTAGGCTCCTGCATGATGCGCAGGTATCCATCCGATGCCGTGCTCGCGTCAACGGTGGTGCCGCTTTTTTGGTAGATGCCGCCTTGAGCCGCAAAGGAAATCAAAAGGCTGATCAGCATATAGCTGATGCTAACAAGCAACATCAAAGCGCAGCGCATTGGCCTGCTTTGGCGTGAGCCGTGCCGCTGCAGGCGAGCAGCTGAGAGGCCAATCATGCGCTTCACCGTCTTTCTTCCTATGTGTATCAGGGCAATATGTTCATGAGCGCAGGGTACTATTTCCTATTCTATTCTATCTTTTTTCGCTTACCACGTCAAGGCGGCCAATGAAGGAATTTGACACTTGACAGTCTATGGAAAGCAAAGTATGATAAGCATGAAAGGCGAACATATGTTCGTGGAGGCGATGGAAATGATACGAACGGACTTGCTGCGGCAAAGGATCACAGAACATGGCCTTACACAGGCGCATGTTGCGCAAAGGCTCGGCATGACCACCCGAACCTTTTACAAGCGGATGAAGGCTGGCGTTTTTCGCTCCGATGAGCTGGAGGAGATGATGGCAATGCTGGGGATTGAGGACCTGCGCATGCTGTTTGGCTCGGAGGCGAACATCCGCAAACATGCCGCTGATCTGTGAAAACGCGTGCCGCGCGTGCGGGGGTTGCCTGCGCTGCGCGGCGCTTTGGGAGGAGGAGCATCATGACGGTGGAAAGAATGGAAACCACGCAGGTGTACCGCGACGATATCTGCGAGCTAAAGCAAACGCTGTGCAGGGTGGACGAAATTCATCGCGAGGTTACACGCGCGGCAGGGCGCATCAAGTGGCTACAGCTGAGCGCTGAGCGCGCCAATAGCAGGCTTACGCCGGTGTACTACGGGCGCGGGGTGGAGCATAGCCGTGTGGAACAGGGCGTGCTGGAGAGCGAGGCGGAGCGCTGGGGAATTGTGCAGCTCAAGCAGGAGCTGCAGGCGCTGCTGGAAACGGTTCGACCGTTGGTGGAACGGTTGCCGCCAGGCCTTTTGCGCGCCATCGCCACCCAGCGCTACTTGGACGGTGTGCCCTGCGGGGTGATTGCCAAGCGGATGTGCTATAGCCGCTGCTACATCTACCGCTTGCTGGAAACGGCAACGGACAGGCTGTGTGAGATGGACGGTAGCCGCCCGCCGCCTCATCAAAAAATGTAAGCGAGCAGGGAAGGATCGTAGCCCATCCCGCGCGTGCGCACACGTTGCCAACTCACCAAGCGGGTACAAAAAATCACAGCGCGCGGCATTTCGCTTTAAGCCTCCGAATGGTATGCTGAATAAGCAAAAATCCATTCGGAGGCTTGTCACATGCTTGTGACTTTGAAAGGATGATTCTAAGGATGAGATACGGACGCTTTGATGATGAGCAACGCGAATATGTGGTGGAGAGCGTGAATGCGCCCCAAAGCCTGACCAACTACTTAGGGCAGCGCAAGCTAGGCGCGGTGGTGAACCAAAACGCGGGCGGCTATCTATGGAACACAAGCCCGCAGTACCATCGGGTTACGCGGTTTCGCCCCAATGGCGTGCCGATGGATGGGCCGGGGCATTACGTCTATGTGCGCGACGATGACACCGGCGCGTATTGGTCCTTGAGCTGGCAGCCCACGGGGCTTCCGCTGGAGCAGGCGAAATATGAGTGCCGCCATGGCTTTGGCTATTCCACCTACCGCTGTGAAAACCAGGGCATCGAGGGCGCACAGACGCTCTTTATCCCTTTGGATGACGATGTGGAGCTGTGGGAAATACGGCTCAAAAACAAATCCGCCAAGCCGCGCGCACTAAGCCTGTATGGCTACTGCGAGTTCAGCTTTCACCATATCGATATGGATAACCAAAACTTTCAGATGAGCCTCTATGCGGCAGGCTCGCGCTACGTAAACGGCGCGGTGGAATATGAGCTGCATTATGAGGAGAACAGCCACGAGTTCTTTACCGCATCCTTTGTGCCGGATGGCTTTGACTGCCTTCGCGATTCCTTCCTTGGGGCGTATCGCACCGAGCGCGACCCCATCGCCGTAGAGGAGGGGCGCATGCGCCAGAGCGCGGAGCTAGGCGGCAATCACTGTGGCGCGTTGCAAAAGCTCTATGTGCTAAAGCCCGGCGAGGAGGTGCGCGCGCGCTTTTTGTTGGGCACGGGCGACGCGGCAGCCGCCGCTAAAGCCCGCGAAAAATATACGGATGCCTATGCGGATCGCGCGTTCATTGAGCTTCGCGGCTACTGGGAAAACAAACTTTCGCGCTTGCAGGTAAAAACCCCGGATGCGGACATCGACCGCAGCCTCAACCTATGGAACCTGTACCAGAGCCAGGTGAACGTGTCGTTTAGCCGCTTTGCCAGCTTTATCGAGGTGGGCGGGCGCACGGGGCTTGGCTATCGCGATACCGCACAGGATACGATGTGCATCCCGCATGCCGATCCGGCAATGTGCAAAAAGCGCATTGAGCAGCTTTTGCACGGGCAGGTTCGGCAGGGCTACGGGCTGCACCTGTTTGACCCCGCATGGTTTGAGCCGGAAAAGAAGCAGAGCTTCAACTCGCCTACCGTGGTGCCCACGCCGGATAAGGGCGGCATGATTCACGGCCTGAAGGATGCCTGCGCCGATGACGCGCTGTGGCTGATCCCCGCAATTGCGGAATATGTGCGCGAAACCGGCGAGACGGCATTTCTAGATCAAGTTATTCCCTATGCGGATGAGGGGGAGGACACCGTATACCGCCACATGTGCGCCACCCTTGATTTCAGCTTTGCGCAAATTGGGCAGAACGGCATCTGCAAGGGGCTTCGCGCGGATTGGAACGATTGCCTCAACCTTGGCGGCGGCGAAAGCGCCATGGTGAGCTTTCTATTGCTGTGGGCGGTGGCGCATTTTTGCGATGTGGCGCGCCATCTGGGCCGCACAGCGGACGCGGAGGCCTATGGCGCGAAGGCCGAGGCAATGCGCGACCTCTGCCGCCGCACCCTATGGGATGGACAGTGGTTTTTGCGCGGCATAACGGGCGCAAACAAGCCCATCGGCTCGCATACCGCCACGGAGGGCAAGGTGCATCTGGAGAGCAACACATGGGCGGTCATCAGCAATGTGGCAACGCATGAGCAGGGGCTGAGCTGCATGAACGCGGTGGACGAATATCTGTATACCCCCTACGGCCTGATGCTCAACGCGCCGAGCTTCCGCACGCCGGACGATAGCATTGGCTTTGTCACCCGCGTATACCCGGGCGTCAAGGAGAATGGCGCCATCTTTAGCCATTCCAACCCGTGGGCATGGGTGGCGGAGTGCATGCTTGGGCGCGGCGATCGCGCCATGAAGCAGTATCTGGCGCTTCTGCCTGAAAAGCAGAACGATCAGATGGAGGTTCGCCAAGCAGAACCGTATAGCTACTGCCAGTTCATCATGGGGCGCGATCATACCGCGCACGGCAGGGCACGCCATCCCTTCATGACCGGTTCGGCGGGGTGGAGCTACTACGCGGCCACGCGCTACATGATGGGCATTCGCCCCGGCTTTGACGAGCTGACCATCGATCCCTGCATCCCTGCGGCATGGGACGGCTTTACCGCCGTGCGTAAATGGCGCGGAGCTACCTACCGCATTGCTGTGCAAAACCAGGATCATGTGCAAAAAGGCGTGCGCGCGCTCTATGTGGATGGCATACAGGTGGAGCATGTGCCTTGCTTCCCATCTGGCGAGCATGCCGTGCGGGTTGTTATGGGCTGAAAAGGCGAAAAGTCACCCATCCGCGCCGGGGCTTGCGAACATGCCTAGGCGGTGGTATGATATCGGCGTTATCTCATTGATTGCTGAAACGGAGGAATCTCCTATGATTTCATTTGGCACAGGCGGCTGGCGCGCCATTATTGGCGAGGATTTTACCAAGGAAAACGTGCAAAAGCTCACGCAGGCGCTTGCCCTGCGCATGAAGGCTGAGGATGAGCAGGACAAGAGCTTCTGCATTGGCTATGATCGGCGTTTTTTGAGCCGTCAGGCC
>JAVVVJ010000004.1:37094-77439 GCA_036652695.1 Clostridia bacterium
TGGGCTGCGGAGGTCATGGCGGGTGCGGGCATTCACGTGCTGCTCATCAACCGCGAGGCGCCTACACCGCTCATTATGTTTACGGTGCAATACTATGGCCTAGCCTATGGCATGGCTGTGACCGCCAGCCACAACCCGGCGCTGTACAATGGCGTGAAGCTCTTCACCAAGGGCGGGCGCGACGCTGAGGAAAACGTGACCAACGAGGTGGGCGCCGCCGCTAACCGCATCAAGACGGAGGAAATCACTGCGATTTTGTATGCCAAAGCCATCGCGGCGGGCATGGTGCAGGAGATCAACCCGCAAAACCAATATCTGGATGCTATCATCCGCGGCGTGAATATGGATGCAATCCGCAGCCGTAATTTGCAGATCATCCTCGATCCCATGTACGGCGTAAGCCGCACCTCTATGCAGACCATTCTGCTCACCGCACGCTGCGATGTGAATGTGATCCATGAGCGGCATGATACGCTCTTTGGCGGTCGCCTGCCCGCGCCCAATGTGGATACGCTTGGCGCGTTGCAGGCCGCGGTGCTGGAGGGGCATGCGGATATCGGCATTGCCACGGATGGCGATGCCGACCGCCTTGGCATTATCGATGACAAGGGCAATTTCGTTCACCCAAACCAGATTCTTGTGCTGCTTTATTACTACCTGCTCAAATACAAGCAGTGGCACGGCCCGGCTGTGCGCAACATCGCTACGACGCATTTGCTGGATCGCGTTGCAAAGGCGTTTGGCGAGGCCTGCTATGAAGTGCCCGTTGGCTTTAAGCATGTTTCCGCCGCCATGCAGCGCCATAACGCCGTCATTGGCGGCGAGAGCAGCGGCGGCCTTACCGTGCGCGGCCACATCAACGGCAAGGATGGCATCTACGCCGGTACCTTGCTTGTGGAAATGCTGAGCGTGACTGGCAAAAAGCTCAGCGCCCTCATGCAGGATATCTACGCCGAGTTTGGCACTACCTACATGGCGGAAAACGATTGGCCGTTTGATGAGGAAATCAAAACCAAGCTTTTGAAGCTCTTGATGGAGGATAAGAAGCTCCCCGCCTTCCCCGTGCCGGTGGTGGGCACCAACTACATGGACGGCTGCAAGGTGCTCTTTGAAAACGGCTGGATCATTGCGCGTTTCAGCGGCACAGAGCCGCGCCTGCGCGTGTTTTGCGAAATGCCCACCCGTGCCGAGGCCGAACGTCTGGTGCGTGTAATGGCTGAATTCCTAGAACTCCCCACGGCGTAACGGGGGGGAGGAAAAGGGGAGCGCGCGGGGCTTTGCTCTTGCCCCATGATGCGCCCGCGCATGCGCGGGCTCAATGCTTATGCTGAAACGCTGCAAATGCCACCTTGAAGGAATTCCTAAGGGCAAAGCCCTTAGGCGGTGGACGTTGGGAGGTGCCGCCTCCCAACGTCTCTCCCGAAAGGAGCGCTGATGAAGGCTTTTTTCAGAAGGTTTTTAACGCTTCGCGCGTCAATCCTGACGATCGTGCTGGTCTGCTGGCTTGCGCCCACGCTGCTGCTGGGCGTTTTTTTAGGTACGCGCTTTTTTACGGCGCTACAGGAGAAAACGGAAGTATCGCTGATGACGGCGGCAGAGCAGGCGCAGGTGCGCACCATGGAGAACCTGAACGCGGTGGTCACGCTGGCAAAGGACGCGGTATATGATGGGACGTTGGCGGATGTCATTGAGAGCTATGACCGGGGCGCTACCACTTATGAGGTATATTTTTCGCAGTGCCGTGGATATTTGGAGCGCAAGTATGGGCGGGAACGACTGCTGGATTTCGCGCTGTTTTTTCGCGTGCATAACCCGGCGGGCATTTTTTACACCACGGATGATTATCCGGAGGCGGTCTATTTCCAGACGAACGTGCTCCAAAACGTGCTGCGGATGAGCGAAGAGCTGGATACGGGCTGCCGCTTTTTCCAAAGTGACGGGCATATGTATTTGGTGCGCAACCTTTACAGCATTCGAATGGAGCGGCTGGGCGTGCTGGTGCTGGGGCTGAACGCGGAAAGGCTCTTTGCTCCAGCCAATGAGGCGGTAGCGAAAATGGGCATGAACTGTTTGATTCGGCTGGATCAGTACGCAAGCGGAGACGATCGCTTCGTGGAGGCGGCGCGGGGCCTGAGCGAGGATGGGGAATACCTGCTGTATACGCTGGATGGCGCAACGCGGGATTATGATCTGCTGTTTCAAATTCAGGCGGATAAGCGCGCGGTGTACCGGGAAATGGAGACGTTCCGTACCATCATGTGGTGGATGTTTGCGCTGCTGGTGCCGATCTGCGCGCTGCTCACAACGTTTGTGAACCGGCGCATCGTGCGCCCCATCCGTTTGCTGAGCGAGGCGTCCATCCGCATCCGGGGCGGCGAGCTGGGGATTACGGTGCCCATGCGCGGCGGCGATGAGCTGGGTCAGCTGGGAAGCGCGTTTTCCGGCATGAGCGTGCAGCTGAAATACCTTGTGGATAAATCCTACAAGGAAGAAATCGCGCTGCGCGACGCGCGTATTCAGGCCATGCAAAGCCGCATCAACGCTCATTTTTTGAACAATGCGCTGGAAACCATCAATTGGCAGGCGCGCATGGAGGGCAGCGAAACCATTGGCACCATGGTGGAGGCGTTGAGCTGCTTGCTCAACGCGAGCATGGATCGCAACGAGCGTCATTTGGTGCCCTTGAGCGAGGAGCTTACGGTGGCGGAGGCGTATTTCTATTTCATTGGTCTGCGGTTTGGCGAAAAGCTGGTTGTGTGGAAAACGGTGGAGAGCGGGCTGGAAAGCGTGCTGGTGCCACGGTTGGTGATTCAAACGCTGGTTGAGAACGCAATTGAGCACGGGATTGCGCCCATGGGCGGCGGGCGGATACAGCTCACGGTGTTTCGGCGAGAGGAGCGGCTCACGGTGGAGGTCGTCAACAACGGCAAGAAGCTTTCTGAAGAGGATTTTGTGCGCATGCGCCGCCTGATGGCGGGCGAAGGGAAAAGCGGGGAGCATATGGGCATCCACAATGTGGCTCGCCGCTTGAAGCTGCTTTACGGCACGCGAGCCTCCTTGGTGATTCACGCGGATGAGCGCGGGCAGACGGTAGCGGCTTTCACCGTGCCCGTTTCGCACGATGAAAGAGAAATTTTGGATCCACCGCAGATCGGTTAGTGACAAACGAAAGAGAAACCGCTATAATAAGGGTAGCTCGGGTGAGCATTATCACAGCGAGGATGTGCGAGATGAAAAAAATAAGCTTGCTTTGCATAACAGCACTGCTGTTTTTTGCATGCTCCTGCGCGCAGGCTGATGGCGTGACACTCAAAACGGTCAGCATCTTTGCGGGCACGGACGCTGCCGCGGATACCTACGCGGCGCTTTTGAAAAAATGGCAGGATGAAACGGGCAATACGGTGAGCGATTTTTCCGCCACCTCGGATGAGGCGTGGAAAAGAGGCGTGCTAAAGGACTTTGCCGCTGGAAACGAAGCGGATGTGATGTTCTTTTTTGCCAAAACAGCCGACAGTGAAGCCATTTTGAGCAAGGTAATGCCCATTGCCGATATCAACGCCGCCTATCCGGAGGCGCACTTGACGATGGACAAGGCGGTGACTGAGCTGAACGGCCAGATTTACGCCATTCCCGTGCGCCCCTACTGGGAAGCGCTCTTTTGCAACGTGGATCTGTTTGAACGCTATGAGCTGGCGCTGCCGGATACGTGGGAGAAGCTTGAAACGGCGGTCAAGACCTTCCGCGACGCGGGTATTGTACCCATCGCGGTCAGCCTGAGCGACGTGCCGCATTATCTGGCGGAATTCTGCATTTTATGCGCGGGCAGCGACAAGGATTATACCGCGCGCCCGGCGGCGGGGGAGAGCGTGCCTCAAAGCTGGGTGGAGGGCATGGCGCTGATTCACAGGCTGTATGAGATGGGCGCGTTTACCAAGGATGTCAATGCCACCACGGAGGCCGCCACCAGCCAGATGTTCCGGGAAAAGAAGGCCGCCATGCAGGTGGACGGCAGCTGGTTTGCCAACAGCCTCACGCAGGAGGGCATGCTTAGCACGGCGGTGATCCCCTTCCCTGCCTTGCGTGCGCAAAAGGGCGGAGCAGCGTATATCTCCGGCGTTTCCATGGGCTTCTACCTAAGCCGCGCCGCGTGGAAGGATAGCCGGCGGCGCGATGCGGCGGTTGATCTGCTGCGTTTTCTGACCACGGGGGAAAACGTGACGGCGCTAGGCGTATACAACATTTCCGGCATGCTGCTGGAAAGCTATCAAAACATGGAAAAAACGGTGAAGGATCGCTATACGCCCATTCAGGACGATATGCAGTCCGAGGCACGCGGCAAATGGCTGAGCTGCATTCCCGGCGTTGCCGATGGCAGCGTTGATCCTGAAAAGATGTGGGCAGAGATCATGGAGATGGATCCGTTTGCCGCGCGATAGCAAATCCGGGCACGAAAGGTGGAGACGGCATGTATCGTGTGGTGCTGGTAGATGACGAGCATATCATCCTTCAAGGGCTGCAAAAGGTGGTTCCGTGGGCAGAATATGGCTGTGAGGTGGCGGGAACCGCCGCGGACGGTGTAACGGGCATGGAGCTAATCCGCAAGGTACACCCGCAGATTTTGTTTACGGATATCCGCATGCCCAATATGGACGGCCTGAGCATGGTGGCGGCGCTGGCGAGCGAATTCCCCGCCATGCAGATTTGCGTGCTTACGGCTTATCGGGATTTTGATTATGCGCAGCGCGCCATCCATTTGGGTGTGAGCCGCTATTTGCTCAAACCCAGCAAGATGGAGGAGCTAAAGGAAGCCATTCGCCATATGACGGATACGCTGCACGCCCTGCCGCCGCAGGAGCAGCCCGAGGACGATATCATGCCCAGCGAGGCAGGCAATTTTGTGGCGCGCGCCGCCATGCAGTACATCAAAGAGCATTTCACCGAGCATATCAGCCTTGGCGAGGTGGCGGACAGCGTATATGTAAGCCCTTGGCATTTGAGCAAGCTCATCAACGGCCATATCGGGCAGAGCTTCTTTGACATTTTAAACGGATTGCGCATCGCGCGGGCAAAGGAGCTTTTGCCAGATCCGGCGCTAAAGGTGCATGAAATAGCGCTGATGGTGGGCTTTGGCGATGTGGCGCATTTCAGCAAGAATTTTAAAAAGGCAACAGGCAAAAGCCCGATGGAGTTTCGGCAGAGCGGGGAATGAGAGGAAGGTATTGGAGATGGACATCCAGTTTGCGTTGAATGGCATTCATGTGGATATCGGCGTGGATGAGGAGGGGCGCGTGGCGCTGTGGAACTGCTCTGCGGACGAATGCCCGCGTAGGGGCAATGGTCGATTTGATCCGCTTGTGGAGGTGCAGGGCGTCGGCTACAACCAAAACACGCATCATGGCAGCAAGCATGTGCTCCATTCGCCCGGCTCGGAGCTTCGCTACGAGGCGCACGCGCTCACGCGCAATGAGCAAGGCGATGTGTTTACGCTATCGCAGAAGACCGCCGATGTGCGCGTAACCACACGCTGGCAGTTTTACGATGGCGTTTGCGCCCTGCGCGCGCTAACGGAGGTGGAGAACCTCGCAGGCGAGGTGTTCCCGCTGCAATATCTGTCCTCCTTCGCACTGACCGGCCTTGGCCACGGCAAGGACGCGCGCGGCGGCGACTACCGCATGGCGATTCCGCACAACACTTGGTATGGCGAATGCCAGTGGAAGCAGCATACGCTGCACGAGCTGGGCTATGACCCAGTCAACAATTGCAGCGTCAAGCGCATTGGGCTTGGCAATACGGGCACTTGGGCGTGCGGCGAGCATTTGCCCATGGGCAGCCTTGTGCAACCCGGTCACGCCATGACTTGGCAGATTGAGACAAGCGCGAGCTGGTGCTGGGAGCTGAGCGATTTGGACGATCAGCTCTACCTGCGGCTCTCCGGCCCCTCGTGGGTGGAGCATCAGTTTCTCAAAAAACTGAAGCCCGGCGAACACTTTACCTCCGTGCCGTGCGCGGTGGCGTTTTCCAAGGCGGGCTTTGAAGGCACCCTGCGGGAGCTTACGCGGTACCGCCGCCTCATTCGCCGCCCAAATGCGGATAACGCGCACCCCAGCGTGATTTTTAACGATTATATGAACTGCTTGGATGGCGACCCGACCACCGCGAAGGAGCTGCCGCTGATTGACGCGGCGGCAGAGGCGGGATGCCAGTATTACTGTGTGGATGCGGGCTGGTATGACGATGGCCCTTGGTGGGATGGCGTCGGCGAGTGGCTTCCGGCAAAGAAGCGCTTTCCGGGCGGCCTGGGCGAGGTGCTTGGCTATATTCGCCAAAAGGGCATGATTCCAGGGCTTTGGCTGGAGCTGGAGGTCATGGGCATTCGCTGCCCGCTTGCCAGTCAAGTGCCGGACGATTGGTTCTTCCAGCTGCAAGGTCGGCGCGTGATCGATGAAAGCCGCTATCAGCTTGATTTCCGCAACCCGGCGGTCATCCGCCATGCGGATGGCGTGATCGACCGGCTTGTGCGGGACTATGGCGTGGGCTATATCAAGATGGATTACAACATCAATGCGGGCGTGGGCACAGATCACGCGTCGGACAGCGTGGGCGAAGGTCTCCTCGCACACACGCGCGCCTACCTTGCTTGGCTGGACGGCGTGTTTGCGCGCTATCCCGAGCTGGTGATTGAGAACTGCTCCAGCGGCGGCATGCGCATGGAGTATTCGCACCTGAGCCGCTACAGCATCCAAAGCGTGACCGACCAAACCGACTATGTGAAGATGGCCTGCATCGCCTGCAACTGCATGACGGCCTGCACGCCTGAGCAGGCGGCGATCTGGAGCTATCCCCTGCGCGATGGCGATGAGGAGGCGACTGCCTTTAACATGGTCAACGCCATGCTGCTGCGCATTCATCAGAGCGGGCATCTGCCCGAGCTTGCGCCCGCGTGTCGCGCCTTGGTGCACGAGGGCATCCGTCAACATTTGGCGATGACGGAGGAGCTAAAGGATGGCTTGCCCTTCTGGCCGATGGGTCTAGGTCAGTTTGGCGATGCGTTCCTCTGCGTGGGGGTGGATTGCGGCAATCGCGCTTATTTGGCGGTATGGCACACGGAGCCATGCACCGCAGAAATTGAAATTCCGCTCGCGGGCTGGCGTGATGCGCGGTGCATTTATCCCCAAGCCCTGCCAACTGTTTACAACTGGGAGGACGGAGTTTTGCGTGTGGAGCTCAAGGGAGCAAGCGCGCGGTTGTTCAGCCTTGCGGCGAAATAATTGCTGGAAATTGTGAGGCTGCGTCATTTTGCGCAGCCTCATGCGCTGGTAAAAACAATTCTTTTGCACCGCCGAGGCTCGAAAAAGCCTTGTTGCCGCTCCGGAAACATGCTACAATAAGCCGGTTCACACAAGCATAAAAGGAGCGATATACAGATATGGATATCAGAGCCGAGGCGCTTGAAAAGCACTATGAATGGGCTGGCAAGCTGGAAATCGCACCGCGCGTACACATTACAGACCGCAAGGCGCTGTCCCTTGCGTACACGCCGGGCGTGGCAGAGCCATGCATGGTCATCCATAACGACATTGATAAATCCTACGAGCTTACGCGCCGCCATAACCTCGTGGCTGTGATCACGGATGGTACGGCGGTGCTGGGCTTAGGCGATATTGGGCCGGAGGCTGGCATGCCCGTGATGGAAGGCAAATGCGTGCTGTTCAAGGAATTCGCGGATGTGGATGCGATTCCGCTGTGCATCAAAACCAAAAACGTGGACGAGATTGTGCGCACGGTGTACCTGCTTTCCGGCAGCTTTGGCGGGATCAACCTAGAGGATATCGGCGCGCCGCGCTGCTTTGAGGTGGAGCGCAAGCTCAAGGAAATCTGCGATATCCCTGTGTTCCATGATGATCAGCACGGTACGGCGGTGGTTGTGGCGGCGGCGCTGATGAACGCGCTCAAGCTGGTTGGCAAAAAGATGGAGAATACCACCTGCGTTATCAATGGCGCAGGCGCGGCGGGCATTGCCATCGCAAAGCATTTGCTGCGGTTTGGCATTGGCAATTTAATTTTGCTGGGCAAGCATGGCATTGTGGTGGAGGGGCGTGAAAAGCTAAGCCCCGCGCAGGAGGAGCTTAGCCATGTGACCAACAAACACCGCCTAAGCGGCGGCCTCAAAGAGGCGGTTGCGGGCGCGGATGCGTTTGTGGGCGTAAGCGTGCCCGGCGTGATGACGGCGGAGCTGGTGGCGTCCATGGCTGAAAAGCCCATCGTGTTCCCCATGGCTAACCCCGTGCCGGAGATCATGCCCGAGGTGGCATTGCAGGCGGGTGCGGCGGTCGTTGGCACAGGGCGCAGCGATTATGATAACCAGATTAATAACGTGCTGGCTTTCCCGGGCATCTTTCGGGGTGCGCTGGACGTGCGTGCGCGGGACATCACCGATGAAATGAAGGTTGCCGCATCGCTGGCGATTGCGGCGCTCGTGACGGATGAGGAGCTTTCATCGAGCTATATTCTGCCACAGGCGTTTGACAAGCGCGTAGGCCCGGCGGTAGCGCGCGCGGTAGCCGAAGCGGCGGTTAAATGCGGCGTTGCGCGCTTGCCCCTCAAGGGCTGAAAAGGAACGTGACAGACATGCTGAGGCTTCGCCCTTACCGTGAAAGCGATGCGGAAACGATTGTTTCTTGGGTGGCGGATGAAAGGGTTTTGCGCCAGTGGAGCGCAAATCTGCTTGGCGCGTTTCCACCAACAAGCGAAGGCCTGAACGCCTACTATCGCAAAGAGGCAAACGCCGCCCTTATGCCCTTTACCGCCTTTGATGAAAATGGAGTGGCAGGGCATTTTTTCCTTTGCCTGCGGGATGCGGATATGAAAATTGCCCGCGTCGGACTGGTGATTGTGGATGGCGAAAAAAGGGGCAAGGGCTATGGCAAAGAGCTGCTCGCACTGGCAAAGGCCTATGCCTTTGGCTTGTTGAAGGCAGAGCGCATGACGCTGGGCGTGTTTGAAAACAACGCACAGGCGCGGCATTGCTACCGCGCCTGTGGCTTTCGCCAAATGGAGGGCGAGCTGCGCACATGCCAGTTTGAAAATGGTGAATTGTGGAATTGCTTCGATATGGAAGCATTGAAAGCGTGAAATGCTGCCAACAACGGAGCTTTATCCCTCACCATCCGCAGCTGCCATTGCCGCCGCCTTTGCCGCTTTCATGGCGGTGGGCAAGGGCAGGGCAGAAAGCTCCTGAGGCGAAGCAAAATGCGCATGATGCTCGGCGAGCCACTGCTCTTTAGGCGCTTGGGTGAGCGGGAAGCGCAGGAGCTGCATCTCCCACACGCGGTGCGTGAAAACATGGCGGGCAGAGCCGAGCGGCACGCAAGCGCCGCAGGAAAGCCCTGCTTCCGATAGCAGCTCGCGCACGCGGCTGGGATCGGTTTCTTCCTCGATGAGCCAAAAAACATACAGGCCGCGAAGCATGCGTTGGTCACGGCGCACCACAAGCACCTTGCCATCGTAGGTCAACAGGCAAACCGCTACGTCCACAAGCTTGGGCGGGCGTTTTTTTTCGTGGATGGGCAGAAGCTCCGCATCGCCTTCGTGGGCGGCGTTACATAGCGCAAACCATGGGCACAGGTCGCAAGCGGGCATTGCGGGCGCGCAGAGCGTTGCGCCAAGCTCCATCAGCGCCTGATTATAGTCGCCAACGCGGGCTGAGGGAAGGCTTTCAAACACAAGCGCGCGGATCTGTCGCTGCGTGGCGGGCGCGCCGATATCTTCCCGCACGCCGAAAAAACGCGCGGCGACACGGTAGACGTTGCCGTCAATCGCGGGTACGCGTTCGTCAAAGGCGATGCTGGCAACCGCGCCTGCCGTATACGGCCCGATGCCGCTCAGCTTGAGCATTTCATCATAGCTGTGCGGAAATTCGCCGCCAAATTCGGCCAGCATGAGCTTCGCGGCCTTTTGCAGGTTGCGTGCGCGGCTGTAGTAGCCAAGCCCCTCCCAAGCCTTCAAAACCTGCTCCTGCGGTGCTTGGGCGAGCGCCTCTATGGTGGGGAAAAGCGCCAAAAAGCGTGCGTAGTACCCCTTTACGGTTTCTACGCGCGTCTGCTGGAGCATGATTTCCGATATCCATATGCGATAGGGGTTTTTGGAGCTGCGCCAAGGCAGATCGCGCTTGACGCGGTCGTACCACGCGAGCAGTAACGGGGCTGGTTGCATGCTGGTTCCTCCTTACTGGTAGGCAATCGCTATTGTACCATATCGCGGGGTGGATGATGAAATGAAGAATGCGTGAAAACGAGAGAAAAAACGAGATAATCAGACTTGAATCAAGAAATAGTGGATATGGCTGCTTGCTGTACTTGCAGGAAGGGGATTGATAGGCAATTTCGGGCAGCAGACAGCTTGCGCCAACCCATGAAATGACGTATAGTAACACATGTTGTTAGCACTCGAGTGGAATGAGTGCTAACAGAAACAGAATGATAACGAGCAGAGGAGGAAATCTTCATGAACGTGAAGCCTTTGGGCGACCGTGTGGTCATCAAAAACGTTGAAATGGAAGAAACCACCAAGAGCGGCATTTTGCTGACTGGCACGGCAAAGGAAAAGCCTCAGATGGCGCAAGTGCTGGCTGTTGGCCCCGGTGGTATGGTGGATGGCAAGGAAGTTGTGATGAATGTCAAGGCTGGCGATAAGGTCATTTACAGCAAGTATGCCGGCACTGAGGTGAAGATCGACGGCAAAGAGCTTATCATCGTTCGGCAGAGCGATATTTTGGCTACCGTCGAATAAAGCACAAGCATATTGTTTAAGGAGGAACCTTTGTTATGGCGAAGCAAATCAAATACGGCGAGGAAGCACGCCGCGCCTTGGAAAAGGGCATTAATACCCTTGCGGATACCGTTAAGATCACCTTGGGCCCGAAGGGGCGCAACGTGGTGTTGGATAAGAAATACGGCTCTCCCCTCATCACCAACGATGGCGTGACCATCGCTAAGGAGATTGAGCTAGAGGACGCTTTTGAAAATATGGGCGCTCAGCTGGTGAAGGAAGTTGCCACCAAGACCAACGATGTGGCTGGCGACGGCACCACCACCGCAACGCTGCTGGCACAGGCCATCATCCGCGAAGGTCTGCGCAATCTGGCTGCCGGCGCTAACCCCATGGTGCTCAAGCGCGGCATTGATGCCGGCGTACTGGCTGCCGTGGATGGCCTCGCAAAGCTTAGCGAGCCGATCACCAGCAAGCAGGCCATCGCGCAGGTCGCCAGCATTTCCGCGGGCGATGAGGCCATTGGCAAGCTGATTTCCGAGGCGATGGAGACCGTTGGCAACGATGGCGTCATCACCGTTGAGGAAAGCAAGACCATGAAGACCGAAATGACCATTGTGGAAGGCATGCAGTTTGACCGCGGCTATGCAAGCGCCTATATGGTTACCGATACCGATAAGATGGAGGCCGTGCTCGACTCCCCCTACATCTTGATCACCGATAAGAAGATCAGCAACATTCAGGAAATTCTGCCGGTGCTGGAGAGCGTTGTGCAGGCTGGCAAGAAGCTCCTCATCATCGCCGAGGATGTGGAAGGCGAAGCGCTTTCTACCTTGATTGTCAACAAGCTTCGCGGTACTTTCACCTGCGTTGCGGTAAAAGCGCCTGGCTTTGGCGATCGCCGCAAGGAAATGCTCCGTGATATCGCGGTGTTGACCGGCGGCCAAGTGATCAGCGAGGAGCTGGGTCTTGAGCTGAAGGAAACCACCCTTGATATGTTGGGCTCTGCCCGCCAGATCAAGGTGGATAAGGATAATACCACCATTGTGGAAGGCGTCGGCGACAAAAAGGAAATTGATGCCCGTATCGCCAGCATCCGCAGCCAGATTGAGGATACCACCAGCGATTACGACAAGGAAAAGCTCCAAGAGCGCCTTGCCAAGCTTGCGGGCGGCGTAGCGGTCATCCAGGTTGGCGCTGCGACTGAGGTGGAAATGAAGGAGCGCAAGCTGCGCATCGAGGACGCGCTGGCCGCGACCCGCGCTGCTGTAGAAGAGGGCATTGTGCCCGGCGGCGGCATTGCGCTGATGAACGTGCTGAGCAACGTGCAGGCCGAGCTTGCCAACTATGCTGGCGATGCCAAGACCGGCGTGGAAATTGTGATTCGCGCGCTGGAAGAGCCTCTGCGCCAGATCAGCAAGAACGCTGGCATCGATGGCAGCGTGATTGTGGAGAACGTCAAGAATAGCCACAAGAGCGGCTACGGCTTCGATGTGCTCAAGGGCGAATACGTGGATATGATCGAGCGCGGCATCATCGACCCCACCAAGGTGACCCGCTCCGCGCTGCAAAACGCTGCGAGCGTTGCAGCCATGGTGCTGACCACCGAGAGCCTTGTGGCGGATATCCCCGCTCCCGAACCCCCGGCGGCGCCTGCTGGCGGCGGCATGGGCGGCATGTACTAAGAAATCAATCAAAAAGGGCTGCATACCTGCGGGTGTGCAGCCCTTTTTTTCGATTGACACGCAGCATTGTTTTTGATATACTCACCCATAAGGTTAACCGTTAGCTTAATAACAAAAGTAACGAAGGGATGTCGGATCAATGCTTGCAAAAATGATGCGCGATCACCTTGTGGGAAAGATTCTTCCTTTCTGGCAAGCCCTGCGCGATGAGCAAAGGGGCGGGTTTGTCGGCTATGTGGATGAAAGCCTCACGCCCAACTTGGATGCGCACAAGGGCTGCATCCTCCACAGCCGTATCCTGTGGAGCTTTTCCACCGCCGCGCGGGTGTTGAAAGCGAGCGCATACCTAGACGACGCGGAGCACGCCTACCGTTTTTTGAAGCAATTTGTTGATGAGGAATTTGGCGGAGTCTATTGGTCCGTTACGGCGGACGGGCGACCGCTGGACACCACCAAGCATACCTACTGCCAAGCCTTTGCAATTTACGGTTTGGCGGCGTATGCGCGTGCGACGGGTCAGCAGGAGCCGCTGGAGCAGGCAATGGGGCTCATGCGTCTGCTGGAGGAGCGGTGTCGCGACGCGGATGGCTATGGCGAGGCGTATCAGCGAGATTTTTCGCCCGAAAGCAATGAAAAGCTCTCCGAAAACGGCGTGCTGGCGCAGCGGACGATGAACACGCTGCTGCATGTCATTGAGGCGTATACGGAGCTGTACCGTGCCACCGGCAACGCTCAGGTGCGCGCCTTGGTGGCGGAGGGTCTAAAAATTGCCCAGCGCAAGCTCTTTAACCCGGACAAGGCGCGGCTGGACGTGTTTTTTGACAACGAGTACCGCTCGCTGATCGATATGCAATCCTATGGGCATGACATTGAGGCCTCGTGGCTTCTGTGGGACGCAGCGGAGGCGACGGGCGAGGAGATCGGCACATACCGCTGCATGTGCCTGCGGCTGGCAGATAGCGTGCTTTTGCGCGCCTTGACGAAAAACGGCCTGCGCAACGAGCGCGTGAATGATGTGAACGATGAAACCCGCGTGTGGTGGGTGCAAGCCGAAGGCGTGATCGGCTTTTTGAACGCTTACCAGTTAAGCGGCGAAGAGCGCTATCTGCGTGCGTTTGAACAACAATGGGCGTATATCCAGCGCGCCATCGTTGATCCGCGCCCGGGCGGGGAATGGTACTGGAGCGTGCAGCCGGATGGCAAACCCACGTGCAAGCCCATTGTGGAGGAGTGGAAATGCCCCTATCACAACAGCCGCATGTGCCTTGAGGTGATCGGCAGGGCGGGCTGAGCGCAGGGCGTTCCCAACCCGCGCGTATTTCGATAAAGGATGGTTTGAAAAAATGGCGAACATCACCATGCGTGACATCGGCCAAAGGGTTGGTGTGAGCGCTGTTACGGTATCCAAGGCATTGGCGGGCAGAAGCGGTGTGGGCGAGGAGATGCGCGGGCGCATTCTTCGCGTGGCGGCGGAGCTTGGCTATGTGAACCCAAACGCCGCGGAGTCACGTGCGCTGGATGTAGGCATACTGGTGCCCGACAGGTTTTTCAGCATGAATGATTTTTATGGCATGCTTTATAAGCTGCTGGTGAAGCGGCTGGCAGATGCGGGGCATATTGGCATTTTGGAGGTGCTGGGCGAGGAGCTGGAGGAAACCCTCACGCTGCCGCGCTTGATGCAAAACGGGCGCGCGGACGCGCTTGTGCTGCTGGGTCAGCCCAAAAAAGAATATCTGCATGCCATCACCCGCGAAAAAACGCCGGTTGTGCTGCTGGATTTTTATGATGAGCGGGCTTGCGCCGATGCGGTGGCGGGCGATAGCCTGTATGGAACATATTGCCTGACCTGCCATTTGATTCAAAATGGGCATCGGGATATCGGCTTCATTGGTGACATCATGCTTACCAGCAGCATCATGGATCGCTACCTTGGCTTTTACAAGGCCATGCTCAGCCATGATCTGCCCATCCGCGCCGAATGCGTGGTGCGTGACCGCGATAGGGGCGGCAGACTGGCGCCCTTGGCACTGCCCGCACGGCTGCCCACGGCGTTTGTGTGCAACTGCGACCGTGTGGCGGTGCAGCTGATTGAGCAGCTGCGAACCATCGGGCTGCGCGTGCCACAGGATCTGTCCGTGGTTGGGTTTGATGATTTCAGCGCGGAATGCGTGCCAGCGCTTTCCACCTTTCAGATCGACCGCGAGGCAATGGTGGATGCGGCGATTGACCTGCTGGAAAAGCAGATCAAGGGCGCGCCGCATAGACGTGTGGTGATCGGCGGCAGGCCGGTTTATCGAGATTCTGAAATGGCGCTGGGGGAATAAAATTCCCGGCAAGGGCTTTGCTCAGGAGGAAACAAACGCGGAAGGGATGAATCAAAGCATGAATGAGGTACAACTGCTGGGCTGCGGCGAGCTGCCTACGATTCCATGGCAAGAACGCCCTGACGGCGATCGCAACGATGCACCGGTATGGCGCTATGCCGAAAACCCCATTATTGACCGCAATCCCAGCAAGGGGATTGCACGCATTTTCAACAGCGCCGTTGTGCCCTATGAGGGCGGGTATGTGGCGGCGCTGCGCGGCGAGCAGCTAAACGGCGTGCCTCAGATTTACTTGGGGAGGAGCGCCGATGGCATCCACTGGACGGTAGAGCCGGAAAAAATCCGCTTTACGGACGAGATGGGAAACCTGCGCATGCCGCATTACGCCTACGATCCACGGTTGGTGAAGGTGGAGGATACCTATTACATCATCTGGTGTACGGATTTCCATGGCGCGGCCATCGGCATGGCGAAAACCACGGATTTCAAAACCTTTACGCGTCTTGAAAATCCGTTTATCCCCTTCAACCGCAACGCCGTGCTGTTTCCGCGCAAGCTTCATGGTATGTACAAGCTCCTTTCCCGTCCGTCAGATAGCGGGCATACGCCATTTGGTGATATCTTTCTTTCCGAAAGCCCAGATCTCACCTACTGGGGCAGGCATCGCCACGTGATGAGCAAGGGCAGTCTATGGTGGGAAAGCCTCAAGGTCGGCGCGGGCGCGGCACCTATTGAAACAAGCGAGGGCTGGCTGCTGCTGTACCACGGGGTGACCAACACGTGCAACGGATACGTCTATTCCATGGGCGGGGCGATCTTGGATTGCGATGAACCGAGCCGGGTTACATATCGCTGTGAAAACCATCTGCTCACCCCGGAAATGCCTTATGAAACCTGCGGCTTTGTGCCCAATGTGCTGTTCCCCTGCGCGACCTTGCAGGATGCGAAAACCGGGCGCCTCGCCATCTACTACGGCGCGGCGGATACCTGCGTTGGGCTGGCGTTCGCGAAGGTTCATGAGCTGGTTGCGTATATCAAGGAACACAGTGTGGTTTGTGCGAGCGACGCAAGCCCCTGCGACGAATGAATGGTAAGGAGAAACCTTTTATGCGAAGTTTTGCTTCATTGATGGAGAGCTATGAGCGGCTGCTTACCCGCCCTAACCCGGTGAACGAGCATTTTTACAACGGCGTTTTTGACCGCTATGAAAACCCTGTGCTCACGCGCGAGCACATTCCGCCTTTTTGGATGTACGATGCGAACCCCCAAACCAACCCCTACATGATGCAGCGCCTTGGCGTGAACGCGACCATGAACAGCGGCGCGCTCTACCTTGACGGCAAGTATTATCTGATGGTGCGCGTGGAGGGCGCGGATCGCAAGTCCTTCTTCGCGGTGGCGCAAAGCGAGCGTCCAACCGAGGGCTTCCGCTTTTGGGATACGCCCGTGCTCTTGCCAGATACCCAGCCCGAGGAAACGAACGTATATGACATGCGCCTGACCCAGCATGAGGATGGTTGGATTTACGGCGTGTTTTGCTCCGAAAGCAAGGAGCGGGGCGCGAGCGATTTAAGCGCCGCGGTGGCGGCGGCGGGTATCGTGCGCACCAAGGATCTGCACAGCTGGGAGCGTCTGCCCAACCTGCGCACCCTGCGCTCGCCCCAGCAGCGAAACGTTGTGCTGCACCCCGAATTTGTGCAGGGCAAATACGCCTTCTACACGCGCCCGATGGATGATTTTATTGAAACCGGCTCCGGCGGAGGCATCGGCTTTGGACTGTGCGATGATATTAAAAACGCTGTGATCGATGAGGAGCGCATGGTCAGCCTTCGGCGCTATCACACCATTACCGAGGGCAAGAACGGTGCGGGCGCGGTGCCGATCCGCACAAAACGCGGCTGGCTGCACATTGCGCACGGCGTGCGCAACACGGCGGCGGGGCTTCGCTATGTGCTCTACGTCTTTGTGACGGAGCTAAAAGACCCCGCAAAGGTGATTGCGGAGCCTGGTGGCTTGTTGCTTGGGCCGCTTGGGCGCGAGCGTGTGGGCGATGTGAGCAACGTGGTATTTTCAAATGGCGCGGCGGTCAATGAAAAGGGCGAGCTGTACCTATACTATGCATCCTCCGATACGCGCCTGCATGTTGCAGCCACCACAGTGGAGCGGCTAGTGGATTATGCGTTTCACACCCCCGCCGACCCTTTGCGCTCCGTGGATTGCGTCAGGCAGCGCATCGCGTTGATCGAACGCAATTTGGGGTATCTGAACCAAAACTGAGGCGCGAACGCGGCGGCGCTTTACAGCAGATGCTTTTCGATGGCAGCCGCAACGCCGTCCTGATCAAAGGGCAGGGTAACGTCGTTTGCTTGTGCTTTGAGCCAATCCGGCGCGTTGCCCATGGCAATACCCAAGCCGGAGCGCGCAATGACGGTCGCGTCCATTGCGCTGTCGCCAAGGCACATCAATTCATCAAAAGTAAGCCCCAAGCGCTTCAACAGTTTTTCAATGGAAGCAACTTTATCCAGCTTTGTGGGGAAAAACTGCATATCTGTTCCCGCGCCGTCCGTGAGCGTTACCAGGCCGCTTTCGTTGAATTGACGAATAAAATCGGCCTGCTTTTCCTTGGGTACGCCGTACAGATTGCATTTTTCCATGCTGATGCCATGGCTCAAAAAATAGGCGGAGGGAAGCGCTATGGAGCGCTGGCGATTCAGCAGGTTGAACCAGACGTGATGAGGTGGAACGGGATAGCGCTCCAAATGATCGTTGATCTCTTTTTCCAAAAAGATGAGACCATCGGCGGAAAGCTCCGCATAGACGCTCTGCCCTTCGAAGATGCGGCAAAGCTTTGCGGATTCCTCCGGCGTTAGCACGCATTGGCTGATGACCTCGCCTGTTTGGCGATCGACCACGCGCGTTCCGCTTGACGTTACCCAATATCGAATTTGCTTTTCAGCGTCAATCTGGGGTGGAAACATATCCTCACACCGCCCGGTGCAGGGAATGATTTGAATTCCCTTTTCCATCGCGCGACGGATTGCGTACATGTTGCGGAAGGATAGAAACGTTTGATCGCGCTGAAGCGATGTTCCGTCAAAATCCAAGAGTATTGCCCGAATCTTCATTCACGTTCCTCCGTTGTGTGATCACCGCTGGCGAAAGTAAAATTTGCATCCGTAAACATTCTGCACGCCTTTGGCTCATCAGATAGTGACGACCTTGATTCGGTTTTAGTATAGCACGCAAATTTGCACGTGTCAAGTTTACTTTTTAAAGAGAAAAAACCTAGTTTCACCTCCGGATGGCACGAAAAACGGAATAGAAAGGTGTAGTGGCGCGCGCCGGTTATGATTGAATGGTGCTGTGGTAAAGCTTTTCAATGGAATGCAACGCCTGCTCACAGCTCATAACGCCGTGGATGGCGTTTTGGCAGGCAAACGCAATGCTGTGCTCCAACGAAAGTTGATTAAATGGCCGCGGGCATGTGGCAAAAATCCTTCGGCGAACGCCCGTGATATGCCCGTTTTCCAAAGTGCGCAGCCAAGGATAAACATCCAATATTTCTTGGTTTTCATAAACTGGCTTGCAAGGGGAGATGCCGCCAAGCAAAGCAAGCAAACGCGAGGTTTCATCGCTGTACAGCCATTGCAAAAACGCTGCGACCGCCTCTTTTTTTTCTGTAACCTTGGATACGCCAAGCACTCCACCGCCAAGCAGGGTATGCTTGCCCGGCGCGGGCGCAAAGCCAACGCGTCCGGATACATGGGAGAGCGGATTGCTGGCAAGCATTTCAGCATAGTTTGCATAGACAATCAGCATGGCGCATTCCCCTTGTGCAAAGCGCTCCACCGCGACATCCCAACGGCTTGTATCCAAAATGCTGGCGACGGTCTCCAACTCCCTACGCTGCTCCAGCATGGTCAGCATCGCTTGCTTATCGTCAAGCGGCAGCGAGCCATCCGCTGAAAGCGCTACCAAATGCGCGATGATTTCGCTGGATTGGCGGGCAATTAAGGTGCCGTGCGGCGTTTTGGATTTTGGATGAAAGCGGCGGTCGAAAAAAGAGGCAACGCGCAAAAATTGTGAATAATCGGTCGGGATCGTTAAGGCGACATGGTTTTCCTCAAAAAAGCTGCGCTGATTGGATACGTCCTCAAACAAATCCTGACGGTAAAACAACAGATGCTGGCTGGAATCAAAGGGAAGGGCATAGGGCACTTGATCAACCAACCCGTATTCCTCCATCAGGCCATCTAGCAAGCTGCTTTCAATGCGCGCAAGATCAAGCGGGAGCTGGTCGAGCGGCAAAAAAAGCTCTTTGGCATAGCAATCCAACAAGGCCAAATCCATGCGCACCACATCAAAAACATCGGTGTCACCGGGACGGCTTAACGCCTGCGTAACCTCTGCTGTAGGCAAGGTGGTGATTTGCACTTCAATGCCTTTTTCACGTGCAAAAAATGGAAGGAGCTTGATGAGGGCTTTGGTATAAGGGTTGGCGATTGAAAGCATGTTGATGGTTTCTGTAATGGATTTTGCGGGAGAACGCATCGTTTGCACAATTCCCTTTGCGGGTAAAAAACGAGCGGCATGGGGGGCGTCGCACAACAATTGCTCCGCCATTGTGCTGCCCAGCAGCCGATAGTCTAGCTCATAACGCGTATAACGGGGGTTGCCAAGCAACCGCGCAGTTGCCAGCGTATAGATTTTCGGCTGTTTTTCTTGTTCGTACAAAGGCCATACGGCAAGCACGGCATCCGCCATCTCTTCGCAGGTGGTGATGATCGCGTCCGGCGAGCCGTTGCTGCAAAAAAAGGAAAACGCCTGCTTTGCGTACTGCGTTGCAATGCTCTGCACGCACTGCACCTGCCCTTGCGGTACCAAATCGGCAAAGGTGCGGGTGAAGGTATGGACGAACTGCTTTTCGTTGGGATAGAGGGTCATGTTGCTCATTAAACCGATGGAATGCATGCCGTCCCGCGCGGCTTGCTGTGCAAGCGCTTGTGCGGCGGCCTCCATGTCAAAGCCCATAAAATCAGGGTCGGACGCTACGGCGCGTTCCGCGAGCAATATGCGCGTTCCGCCGTTGACGAGCGCCTCGCAGCGCTGGTGGGGGTTGGATAGGCTGCTGACAAGCAATGCACAATCGGCGCGGGAGGAGGCAACTTCATCAATGGCGCGCTTTTCCACCGCCGGAATGTTATCGGTGGTGTGCAGCAAAACGCTGTATTCATAACGCTGTGCCGTTTGAGAAAGCCCGGCGTAAAAATCGGCATAGGCAGCACTTTTCACATCCGGCAAAATGACGGCCAAGGCACGGCCACGCCCACTGCGCAAGGAAGAAGCGGCCTCGTTAAGGCGATAGCCAATGGAATGGGCCACTTCCTGCACAAGCTTAATCTTCTGGCTGCTTACATTGCCCTTTTTGTTGAGCACGTTTGAAACGGTCGCGTGCGAAACGCCGGCAGCCTTGGCAATATCTTTAATGGTTGGCATTTGTTTTCCTCCTTTTTTCCCATAAAGAGTGTACCATAAATCCTGTCAAGAATCACGAAGAACTTTGATTTTCACACACGATTATTGACACGTGTCAACCTTTGGAGTATGATGAGCAGGAGCATAGCGTGAAAGGGGATTCTTTACAGGGAGCTTCCCTAGGCTTTGCTCCATGGGAACAGCATAGAACGTTCGGCCGACGCCATACAAAACTTTTTTTGAGCGAGGTGTTTACACATGGATGCATTGAGCCATTATCAGCCTCAAAAAGAATTCCTAGTGTGCATTGATTCGGATGGCTGCGCTTTTGACACGATGGAGATTAAGCATAAGGAATGCTTTTGCCCTGCGGCAATCGATCACTTTCATCTGCAACCCGTTTCCAGATACGCGCGGGATGCGTGGGATTTTGTGAATTTGTATTCCGATACACGCGGCATTCATCGGCTGTTGGCGCTGATCCGCGTGCTGGATTTGTTAACCAACCGTTACGAGGTGGTTCAGCGCGGGTTTCAGGTTCCGCGGTTGGAAGGGTTGCGGACATGGCTAAAAACGACGGATACCATGAGCAACGATTTGATGTCCGCATATTGCGAGCAGCATTCCGATGCGGAGGATGTGAAACAGACGCTGGCGTGGTCCATCGATGTAAACAAGCGCATTGCGCAGATGGTGCATGGCGTGCCGCCCTTTCCCTACATTAGGGAGGGGCTGGAAATGCTCAGCGACAAGGCGGATATTGTTGTGGTATCCGCCACGCAGCAAAGCGCGTTGGAGCGCGAATGGCGGGAGCACGCCTTGGATGGTTATGCTCATTTGATTTGCGGGCAGGAAATCGCCACAAAGAAGGCTTGCATTTGCGCGTTGAAGGGTCATTACGCGCAGGATCAGGTTGTGATGATTGGCGATGCCCCGGGGGATCACAGTGCCGCGAAGGATAATGGCGCGCTCTTCTATCCCATCTGTCCCGATGAGGAAGCCGCATCTTGGAAGGCCTTTCCGCAAAACATGGCGCAGGTGTTCGCGCATACCTATCGTGGCGAGCTGGAAAACGAAAAAATCGCACATTTTCAAAGCTTGCTGCCGTCTACACCGCCTTGGAAGAAAATTTTGCCATGAAAACCATAGGCGCGGTGCTTTGGCGTCTGTAGACAGGCAAACGCGCAATATTGCGAGCTGCAATAGGTTGTGGCGCATCGCTTTTTGTGATGAGCTTATGCACAAAGCGCCGGTATCGCTGCCAGCCTAGAAGGCAGTGGATACCGGCGCTTTATGCTGCTCATGGGAGGCTGCTGCTGCCCTTACTGGATCGCCTTGACCGGAGCGCATTTGCGCAGGCTAAGGAATAATAGCACAATGGCAAGCGTCATCACGCAGTGCGAGATACCTGAAATGCCAGAGATCGCGGCGTTTGCGCCGGAGGAAAGCTCCGTGCCCAGCACCTGTAGGATGCCGCGTACAAAGAACATGACCGTCATGAACGGCAGGCCAATGTTATAGAGAACAAAAAATCCCTTAAACTGCTTTTGGCTTACGAGATCGGTATGCGCGCTGAAAAGTGCGATTAGCAAAAATATCAGCGTGCCCAGCACAAACAGATGCAGATGGGTAAAGGCAAGCGTGGTTTTGCCGGTAAAGCCTGAAAACTTGGTGAATTCCCGGTAGAACACACCGCATACGATGGCGGCAATCGCATAGAGGAAGGACAGGTTAATGAATTTTTTCATGGAAGGCCATCCTTTCTTTGCTCGGACGATTTATGCCTGTCCAAGCTTTAGGTTCTTTTTCATATCGCAGTAACCGATGAGCACGGCCCACACGTAGGCACAGGTCTTGGGAATCATCAGCACGCCGACAACGGGAATGGTATCCGCAAAGAGAACCACGGGGATATAGAATGCAAAGCTGAGCACGATGGTTAGCCACATGAAGCGGAACGCATGATCATCGGCCTGCTTGGCGCTTTGGTAAAACAGCACAATGATCAAAATGCCTAGCGCCGCAAAGGGAATGTTGCGATAGATCCCCCATGAAAGCGGCGCCTCCGCGCTGGTCCACGCATTTTGCGGAAATAGGCACAATGCGATGCGCACAATCGCGAGCGCGTAAACCGCGATGGTCAAACCTTGGCTGCCGCGAACCTGATAGCGCATCCGCCACACATAATACAATAGCACATAAAAAACCGTCATGGTGATCGAAGTAACAAATTTGCCGATGCCTAGCGCGGCGGTAAAGTTTTCAAGCCCTGTGGTGCATAGCGCATAGGCACGCGGCACCAAGTGAAAGGAATCGCCCGCGCCGAGGATGACGGCCATCAAGCCAAAGAGCAGGTACTGTTTGTTTTGCCCTCCTTTGCGAATCATGAGGATGCCAAGGGTGATCACCGTAGAAAGATAAAGCACGTCGAAAATGGTTTCCATAATAGCTTGCATCGTTTGTCCGTCCTTTCGATTGGTTGCTTTTCTGTGGAATGCTCAAGAATGCGCATTCATCGCATCCAAACTGAACAATGTTCATTATATGCGCATTTCATCCATTGTCAATCCCCTCGCACCATTTTTTTACGGACAACTGCCCGTTCGTTTTTAGGAACAGCTCCAAGTAAACGACGGGAAAGGGGCTAGAGCAGCGGGCTCTTGCTCACGCCCCCTGCTGTTCTAGCCAAATCATATGCATCGTTCCATCAAGCTGCTCCAAAAACACGCCAACCTCCTGTTGAGCGCTGGCATACTGGCTGCAAAGAGCATCAATCTGATGCGCAACCGCACCATCCGTCAGCGTCACAAAGGCGGAATGCTCAAAGTATCGGATGGTCGGCGCAATCCTTTGCCAAGCTGCGATCCCCTCGGGTGGGATCTGCCAGCGCAGAAAGTCTTCGTGATCTAAGTACCACTGCACGTTTTTCAATTGATCCTCGAGGGTTGAGCGCTGCACGGCATCCGTTTGTGCCGCAAGCTTGTTGGTTAATGTGGCCTTGTCAGCTTTATATTGCGCTATTTGCTGTGCGTAGTTCGGCTCTTCCACCGGCTCTACCGCGTCCGGATGAAGCTTGTAATAGCGCACCACATCCGTATTGCGCGCGGCGGCGCAGGCGATGTAATCCCGTGCTAATTCCTGACGTTGCGATAGGGGATTGACGATTAACACGCTCAGGTAGCCGTGAATGACGCTTGTATCGACGTCCGAAAAGGCAAGAGGCAGCATTTCACCGCCGGATAGGCTGTCAGCAGTGGTCAACAGCTGATCGCCGCTACCACCCATGTAGAACAAGGAACGGTTTAGCAATTCAGCTGTCGGATACAGGTCGGCCTCGGATTGATGGGTAATGCCGCGGCTGAGCATGAGGCTGTTCACGCTTGCCAGCGCGTCAAGCGCTTCGCGTAAGGCAGGCGTATCAAAGCGTAGGGGTGCGTCTGGCGTGTCGTGCTGCTCCATATAAGCGTTGATCATGCGCTTCACCATGCTTTCATACGACCATTCATGCACAAAAAGATCGCCGTTATCAGGGCCTTCGCTTTCCTCAAAGCGGAGCATTGTTTGAAAGAAAGCAGTCCATGTGGTTGGTGGCGGTTCACTACCAAAGTAGGTCTGCCAAAGCTCGTTATTCACTTGCCACAGGCTGATGCGCAACTCAATGGGGTAGGCGGCGAGCATCCCGGAAGTGCTTGTAAGCGCGTGCTGAATGGCGGGATGCAGGGTAGCCGCGCCGCTTACGAGAGTCTCGGATGCATTCAGGCTTGCGGCATAGCCCTTCTCCACCAGCGTGGAAAAGGAACTGTCCACCATCACCTCAAAGATGTCGGTTTGATCATCGCCCGTTCGGATGCGTTCGGCAATATCAGCGGCGGTCATGCCGTCCTCATAACGCATGTCTAGCGTGATCTCCGGTCGCACGGCGGCAAAGGCGGCGGTCGAGGCTTCATCGGGAGTGCTGAGGCAAAGCTGTAGCGTGCTATTGGCTGTTGGCAGCTCCTTGGTGTTGAAAACCACAATGCCGTCCAGATTTGCGCCATAGCGGCCATCTTTGGTTATGAAGCCTTGCGTAAACTCATGAACTAGGTTGCCGTAGCTGTGGGGCAGAATTCTTATGAAGGCCGCACCACCGATGGACTGATAAATGCCGCCTTGATCCATATAATAGATTGCGTCACTTGCTGGATCGTACGCCAAACCGCCGATGCCGTCATCCACACTGGGAAGCGCGTAGGTAAGATCGCTAAGCGCGCCAGTCGCCAAGTCAAGCGCCGTTAGCAGATAGGTATTTGCCTTGCTTCTGCGCAAAAGCAGCATGGAACCCTCACGATATAGGCACATGGCTTGCATGCCGGGCGTCTTGTAGCGCCTTGTGGCGCCGGTATGCAGTTCAAGGGTCAACACGGAATGATTCCAGTATAGGCTGCTTTCCTCTTCGCCGTATTCAGCTTGCAGGTATAGCGTGGTATCATCGGCAAAGCTGGCGGTGTAGCAGCGCTGATCACCATTGGCAGAAAAAAAGTCCGCGTTGTCAAAGCCGCTTTCCTGCCAAGCAATGCCCTGTGCGTCCACTGTGCCGATGCGCCCGGTGTACTCGTTAACGGCATACAGCGTCTGCCCACTGACCGCTAGCTTTGTCATGGTTTGGTCGGCTTGCTCACGCTGCGCCTTGCTCATATCAGCATAGCTGACACGCTCATCCGGCCATGGCACAACGGCGCACAGCTTTTCGGGTGCGGCTTCGCCAAGCCCCCAGCGGTAAATGGAGCCATCTGCCATGCAGCAGTAAGCAACGTCGTTGCCAAAGAGCGGAGGAAATCGCATCCACCGCGTGCCCGTCTGCGGATACAGATAGCTTTCGACGGATGCTTCGTTAAACAATCCGCTGACGGCTTTTTGCGGCGGCGGCGTCGCAGACATCGCCAAGGCTTGCCCTGCCGATAAATGTAGCAATAGCATGAGCATCGTAGTAAAACACAGTAGCTTTTTCATGTTGATCATCCGTCTTTCTGCGAAAGTCACCAGCGAGGCTATGAAACGCGGCGCTTTCGCTACACAATAGGATTTGTTCTACTTGAGCTTGGGAAGGATACTTTACCAGCCGAGGAGCAGAGTGGCGGGGCGGTATAGCGGCCACCCCGCATGCCATGGAGGAAATGCGCGCTAGACGGTGCCATCGGACACATCGGCAAAGCCCGTTCATGACCTCGTCCTCTATGAAACGTACCTTCCTACAATTACCATCCGCTTTTCTAAAATTTTTTACAAGAGGAAAGCAATCAAAAGCCTCTTGGAAAACAGCATTCACGTCACAGGCAACCGCTTCAACACGGATGCACCTTTCAAGCCTCTATGCAGTTTTACACAAAAAAGATTCGCATTGTATTTTTCGATGGCCATTTCCGTTTTTCCTGTCAAGGTTATTGCGCGTAGGTGGTTTTCAGGCTAAAGCTCACACCCCACACATAATAGGTAACAATCAGCTCCCGCACGGGATGCGAATCCTTAGGCGCGAGGATTCGCGCCGATAGATCGCCCTCGGTTTTGGCAGCCAGCGCATGCGGCTGCAAATCGCCCACCTGCAAAATATCCGTTGGCTGAGGCACCACCTGCACCTCCACCAAATCAATGGGCAAAAGACAGCCGTTGCGGATGCGTAGCGTATAATCCAAAAACACATAGTCGCCAGCCGCTTTCCATTCCGTCGGCTTTTGGTAGAGGGTACCCGCAAAGGTTTCTTCCGTCACAGCATTTTTCAAATTTTCAAAATCCTGCGGATAGTCGCCAGCGGAAACGCCGTGAGAAGTAACGCTTGTCACCTCCACCTCCGCCGTTAAAAAGAGATAGCCCACCATCAACACCATCACCACCACAAGCGCCAGCGATATGATGGCTCCAAGCTTAAGCGCGCGCATACCCATCCTCCCTTCGTCAGCTGTCCGCTGATAGGATACCCCGGATTTCGTCAATCATTTCCGAATCCTTCAAGCGGAACTTGAATTCTACACGCCGTGAGGCGTCCATATCAATTGCGCCATCTGACGCATAAATCGGGTCGGAATAACTGCGCCCCTTGGCAGTCAGAATGCTGCGCAGCATTTCCAGCTGACTTGCCGTAAGGCTATTCATTTGCAGGCAGTAGCCAGCTACGCTCAGCGCACGCTCTTGGGAAAGCTCCAAGTTGCGCAGGTAGGTGCCTTGCGTGTCCGTATGCCCCTCAATGATGATTTCGCCCAAATAGTTCGCATATTCATCGCGCAGGAGCACGCCCAAATACACGGGGATGAACTGCTCCAGCAGCGCCTTGCCGCTATCCTTGATATTGTTCTTGCCAACGTCAAAGAACACGGCGCTTTCCAGCATAATATCGCCCGTGTTCTTATCTACGGAGGCCTTCAAGCTGGCGTTGGCAAACGCATCGCTCAAATCGCGAATAATCTCCGTGCGCACCCCTACCAGATCATCCAGCTTTTGCTGCTGGGTGTTCATGGCCTGCTGCTGCGTACCCAGAAGAATGGTCGCGTCCGCAAGGTCCTGTTGGTTTTTTTCAAGCTTCGCCTTGGCGGCGGTCAGCTCGGCTTTCTTTTGCTTCAATGCCATCTGCGCCGCTATGATGATCTTCTCCTGCTCCTCAAGCGTCAAGCTTTGATCGCTGAGCAGTCCTTTTTGCTCGTCAATGGCAGTCAGCGCGCCAGTCAGCTCGTTTTGCTTGGCAAGCAGCTCCGCTTGTTTCGCGTTTAGCTCCGCCTGCTGCTCGGAAAGCGTTGCACGCTGCTCATCGAGCGTCGCCTGCTGCTGGGAAAGCGTGCCCTGCTGGGTGGTCAGCTTCTCCTCCTGTGAGGAGAGCAGACTTTGCTTTTCATCCAGCTCGGCGGTCTTGGTTTCCAGCATCTCAAAATACTGGTATACGCTGTAGCACAGCACCAGCACAAACACCAGCAGCAACGCCGCCATCATATCCGAATAGCTGATCCATGACGCGCCGCCATCCGATTTTCCGCCGTTTCTCCGTGTGACCTGTCTGCGTGCCATATCGTTCCTCCCCTGCTGGAGCGTCAGTATTCGCTGCCCGCCACGGGCGTATAAATCGGCTGCGGTTCCTGCTGCAAATCCAACTCGCCGGTCAAGGTATCCACCGCCTGCTTCATGCGCGCAAGGGAGGCTGTAAGCTCCTCCAGCTGGAGAGCCATATCGCCATTGGCGCGCTCCGCGGTGGCGAAGGAGGAAGCGCGTTCTTCGCGCCCGCGCCGCATTTCCACGTTCCAATCGCTCATCTGCTTTGCCATGTCGCTACTGGCAAGCTGCATTACGCGCGCATCCTCGGCAAGCGTGCGCGCGGTGGCGAGCGTATCTTGCAGATTCTTCTGCGTTTGCATCTGCCCCTGATTAACGATGTTCATCGTATCACCAAGCGCGGTCATCTGGCCGCTCAAGGAAGTGTTAAGCTGCTGCACGAACTGACCAACGATGCGCCGGATGCCCTCTACCTGCTCCTGCGTAGCGCCCTTGATGAAGGTATCCAGCGATTGCGTCAGCGGCGCCATAGCGCGACCCAGCGCCATTTCCAGCGATGCGGCCACGTGGCTGCCGACGCTCTCCGCCAGCCGCGACATGCGCGCGTCCTCATCCTGCTTTTGGCACATGAGCTGCACCTCGGGCTGAAGCGGTCGCGGCATAGCCAGCTCATAAAACGCGTCCTCAAAATTATCCAGTGCGCGGCATGCGCGGCCGGATGCCATGCGATTAAACATATTGAAGAAAAGCGAGCAGGAAATGCCCGCCACAGAGGTGGCAAACGCAAAGCGCATGCCGCTCAAAAGCGTGGGAATGCTTTTGATGGTGCCCTCGGCGTTCGTAAAATTAACGCCGCTGAGACCCTCCATCATGCCCAAAAACGTGCCCAGAATACCCAAAGAGGTCAGCAGCCCCGGTATAAGCTCCGCCAGCTGCGCGTGACCCGGCTTATCAGCAGCGCTATCCTCATTGATGTATTCTCTAAGATCGCAGGGCATGCCCCGCAGATCCAGCTGTGCGGCATTCAACAAAAACTGCTGCCATTCATTGCGCAAGGAGCGGCCTAAAAAGCGTGCCTCACGCCAAAGCGGGCGCTCGCCAGCCGCCGTGCTCTTTTCCAGCTTGACGACCGCGCGGTTCAAAAGCGCGGCATTGCGCAGCAGGGGATAGATGCATTTGCATATGCCAACCAGCGTCACAAGCGCAATGGCAAGGTATACCAGCGTCTCGGACAAGCCAGAGGTCAATTTGGCGAGTAGTTCTGTTGGCACTCAAGGCACCTCCTTAGGTTGTTCAATAAGGATACGTATTATCTTAACACTTTTTTCACACATTGTAAATGCTTTTGGAATCAGATACAAATGCTACGGGAATACCTACGCCTCCATTATACAAAATCTTCCCGCATGGGGGTGAAGATATCAATCAGTACACCCGCTTCCATGCAAAGGGTGCCGTGGGGAAGGTTCTCGGGGAACGCAATGGAATCGCCCTCGCCCACCTCCACCGTATCGCCATCAATGGTGAACCGAAATTTTCCACACTTCACGTAGGTGCTTTGCAGGTGGGGGTGGGTGTGTACGCTTCCAACAGCACCCTGCGCAAAGCGCACCTCCACAATCATCAGCTTTTCGTGATAGGCAAGCACCTTGCGGCTTACACCGCCGCCTAGCTCCTTTAGCGCGATGTCCTTGGCAAGCGCAATTTTCGCTTCCATTATTGTCCTCTCCTTTTTTGATCTTGGATTTTTGCATTATAGCAAAAGCGCTTGCAAGTAGCAACAATCAGCACTGATTTGCAAGCGTTTTGCCAGCTCCTTTTCATTTGCCCCTTCTCATGCTATCCTGTTTGCGACAAAAATTTTTGACGACCATACTTTTCACCAAAAACCTGCGTCTTGGTAGGTGAAGCCGGTTATCACAGGCAAAGGAGGAAGCCCATGGATGAGAAAAGCTTTACGGACGCGGTGAATCAACATCGGGATTTGCTGTACCGCGTTTCCTATACCGTGCTGCACAATAGCGAAGATTGCGCGGACGCGCTGCAAGATGCGCTGATGAAGGCATGGCAGCGGCTGAACACGTTACGGGATGACACACGCTTTCGAAGCTGGATGACCTGCATTGTGGTGAATTGCAGCAGGGACATACTGCGAAAACGCAAGGTGCGCTTGACAGAACTGACGGAGGACATTCCCGCGCCGCAGGTTGAAAACGCGCACTTGGACGATACCTTGCAGCGACTGGATAACCGCCTGCGTCTGCCGCTAACGCTGCATTACATGGAAGGGTTGTCCGTTCAAGAAATAGCGGATGCGCTTCGTTTGCCGCAAGGCACGGTGAAGAACCGAATGCACCGAGGGCGGCAAAAGCTGGCCGAACTTTTGGGCGAGGAGGAATTGGTATGATGCTTACGCAAGAAACGCTGCTCAAGGCGTATCCCCATGTGCCAACGCAGGTTAACGCAAGGATTGATAGGACGCTGGAGGCCATTCATCGGCAGGCGGCTCAACAGGCATCGCAACAGCCGCCCAAACGCTATGCGGTTCGTTTGCGCTTTGCAACGGTGCTAGTGGTTTTGCTGCTTATGCTAGTCACCTTTGGCATTGCGGCAGGGCTTCATTATGGCGTGTTCGACTTTATGCGCGAGCTGTTCGAGCAAGGCGACGTATTGCCGGAAGCGCAGCAGCTGGTGCAAAACGACCTTGCCACATTGCAAACAGAACACACGCAAATCAAGCTGACCCAAGCCGTCTATGACGGTGGCAATTTGCGGCTGGTGTACAGCGTGCAGGTCAAGGGTCGTACAGCGCCCATCACCTCGCAAGAATTAAACGACGAGGACAGCGCCTTCCGTCAGGCATTGGCAGCGGATGGGGTCAGTTCATGGGGCTGCGATTGCTTTTACCTTGATGGAGTGGAATACGGCATGACAAACGGGTCAACCAGCGCAACTTTACCCGGCACGGAGAATGGAGAGGCGCTATGCTATCTGGACTTGTATCTTGGTTCCTCCAACATTGCTCCTCAAAAGGATTTTGCAGTTCGTTTGCCCATTGTTCGCAAAGCGGACAGGGAAATGAAAACCTTGGATTTTATGGTGCGGGTAGGTGTGGAAGCGCCCACAACCGCGGCGACAAGACAGGTACAGGGCGCGACGGTGACGGTTCGCAACGCTTCCCTTTCGCCTGTGCGGGCTTATGTGAACCTGCATATTGAAAAGGACGAAAGCACATCAGCAAAAGCGTTTGAGCTGTTGTTAGCCGATTGGCAGGATGCGGTGCTGGTGGACGGGCAGGGCAACGAGTTAACCACGCTATCCGAATTTCAGGTGGATGCGTTGCAAGAGGGACAATCTGCCGATTACAGCTTTATCTTTTTACCCACAGCTGTAACCCGGGTTTGGATTGCACCAACGATTATTGACGATAGCGACCAATGGGTTGTGGATATGACACAAGGGATTGAGCTAAAGCAGGAGGATAAAAAATAATCATGCGTATGAAGCAATGGATTGCAACGGCGCTTGCCTTGATGACACTAATGCCCACGGTGGGCTACGCCAAAGAAGCATATATCAACATTCAGGAGCTTGGGGAGCAAAGCCAAAGCGGATGGAAGCAGACCTATAAAACCAAGTGGCGCACGGTGGAGATTGACGCAAAGGTACTTGTACCGCAGATTGAAAAAATGCCTGTTCTGCTGGTGGCAGACGGTGTGCAAAGACCGCTGGTAACCACGCAGGCCTGGAAGGAATCCGGTGAACAACCCTTTCAAGCTGGATGGTACAATGATATGCCAACGTACCCCCGTAAACAGGATGGGAAACGACTGAATAAAGATACAGAACCCAAAGAGGTGTACAGCAGTGGCTTTGCCCCAGAAAATACCTATGTGCCCATGAGCGATAGAACCTTCGGGGAAATCTGCGACAGGGTGGAAAACGCTATCACCCAAGCAGGCTATGATGCTTCCACTTTCACGTTTCGCAATCCAACACGGCTGGATTCGAGCCACATGTTTTACTATGGCTATAAAAAAGACGCGCTTCCCGGTGATATGAGCTTTCAATTTCGGTCTCTTTTGAATGATACGCCCGTACTTTCCCATATTTACATGGCGGTAATCGACCATTACAATGGCGAGAGCCGGGAAGGTGAAATGCTTGAAATACCTCGTTCACAAGCGTCCTACAGCGCTTACGATGACAAAATTTACACGCTATCTCTTTGGCTGGCAAAGCCAGTGGAAACAATTGCCGAAGATGTTCCCCTTTGTTCCTTTGATCAGGTGATTGCCGCCATCCAGCCGGAAATCATGGACGGTCACATTCGAAAAATCTATGAGGTGGAACTTGGTTATGTGCTCTACAACGAGCCGGGCGTATACTATTCTCGCAAAACGCAAATGGTGGAGGGAAGAAACACCAAAGAGGAAATGGAAGCCGACAGTATTCAAAGAACAAAAGAACACGCTGCCGCCCGTTACTATGCCCGTCCCATGTGGCAAATCAACTGTCTGTGGGTGAAAAGCCCCAGCGGCAAGCTGCGCGAAACCGCTTCCTATACCACAGACGAGCGTAACACGCTGGACTATTACCAGCTCCTTGTGGACGCTCAAACAGGCGAGCTGATACAGGAAAGCACCGCTTATGACCGCTGCGAATACAAGGGATTCCTCTCGTGGGAGAACGTCTCCAAAAAATGAAAAGCAATTCGCAAATAATACATAGTAAAGAAGGAACATTCATGAAAAAATGCCTCTCTTTTATGGTGATCCTAACCATAGCCCTAACACCCTTGTTTGCCTTGGCACAAGCCCAGCCAACCTTCGCCGATTGCGTTTCTTTGCCCGAGCTAAGCGCGCAGGCGCTGGAGGGCTGGCACAAAACCTATACAGCGCATGGGCGAGAGGTGGTTGCCAATGTGGACATACGCCGGATGCCGCAGGCGGATACTTGCCCGATTGTGGAAATAGAAGAACAGGACGTTGACCCGGCCTTGCTGGAAAAATTTCAAGGAAAAGATAATCGCGCGGAAGCCTCAACCAAATGGCATTCGGTTGAAATCGCCGTGGATAGCAAACGAAAATCGTGGTATTTGAAGGGCTATTCCGGGATGTATGCTGGAAAATTGGACAGAGATGAACGCTACCTTGCAGATGGCGAAATTCCAACGGACAAGCCGGAGGGGCTGGACTGTACCTACAAGCAGCTGATGGAAACGCTCAATGGACATTTGAAGCTGCTGATTGGACGAAGCGTTGACGATTACCAACTGAATCCAGTGAGCATGGGCGGCGTCAACTGGACGGCGAAGAAGAAGGACGGCCGCATTATACGCGGCAAGCCCATTACCGTCAGTGGCAGCTGGCACGTGAATGGATGGTTGAAGGTGCACGGTATCCCCCTGCAATGCGCGTGGGAAGGCCCCTATGGATATATGACTTTCAATTACTATGGAGAAAACTGCTACACTTTCATCGCACACCCGATTCGGGAGAAAACGCTCGTTGCAGACGATGTACCTCTGCTATCCTTTGCCGCGTTCAAGGCCGTGCTTGAAAAGCAGATTGAAGCAGGAATGCTGCGAGGTGTGGACGAGATGCAGTTTTGCTATCTTCCCTTTCTGCAAAAGGACGCGGAAGGTTCACACTGGATTCTCCAGCCGGTATGGCGGGTGCTTTGCGGCTACACCAAAGACCCAAGCAAGGAGCAGGTAATGCCCTATTATGCAAAGCGCGATACGGACGGTTCTCTCACCGTGCCGGAGGAATACGGTGATGCCTTCTACAACGCGCAAACCGGCGAGATGATACAGGTTGAATACACACAACCGCATCCTGCTTATGAAATGCTCACTTGGGAGGATGTCCGCTAAGCAATCAAGAAGTCGGCTAGGGCGTAATGCCCTAGCCGATTTCTCACGGCACATATCAATTTACAACACAGAGCGATTGCCCTGAAGCCGGCAGCAGGAACAGTGTTGCTAATTACCAAGCGTCATGATATAATCCCATTGCTGGCGGTATTGTCATATGCTGATGCGTTCATCCGCAAAATCCATTCACTTTTACGATACACCCGCTTTTACTTTGCACCGCTCCGCGGCAGAACGATGGGGTGATCGTAATACTGCCTGATGAGGCACAGAACATAGCACTCCATCAAGGACGCCGTGTTTTTTCTTGTTGTAGGTGCAAGACCGCTGCTACGCGTCGCTAAGCTCTGTATGGTGGCACATTTTGCAGCCAATGCAAAAAACAAGAGGCTAAGCTCCTCGATTGGAGAAACGCATTCATGAAAAAGAAGCTGCTATTTCAAACGTACGTTGCGATTGGCTTAACCTTGACGATTGGGTTTTGTATCATCATTTGGATGAACGAAGCAACGTTTCGCAAGGTATCCAACGAGAGTATTGAAAATATCGGGCGGCTCACATCCTCCAATATCTATGCGGAAATTGACAACGATTTGACCAAGCCGATTTACGTATCCCAAACCATGGCAAACGATACCTTTCTAAAGCATTGGCTTCACAATGAAGAAGCGCATATGGGTGATATGGAGTACCAGCAACGCCTGACCGAATATCTGAGCGCGTTTCGAGAAAAGTATCATTATGATTCCGTGTTTATGGTTTCCGCAAAGAGCGATACGTATTATTATTTTGGTGGAGTCAACAAAATCGTCAGCCATAGCGATGCCCATGATGTGTGGTATTATGACTTTTTGCGTAGTGAAAAGCTCTATGACCTGAATGTAGACAACGATGAAGCAGCAGAAAATGAACTTACTGTTTTTGTGAATTGCCGGATTAATGCCGCCGATGGCACGTTGCTAGGCGTGGTTGGCGTTGGCGTAAAGATGAGCCAGCTCCAGCAGCTTTTGCAGGGCTTTGAGGATCGTTTTGAGTTGCAGACATTTCTCATCAATCCACAGGGAGACGTGCAAATTCATACGGATTCAAGCAAGATTGAGCAAATGAACTTTTTTGATTCCAGCACGGTTTCTTCGTACAAAGATGAAATTTTGCGCAACAAGGAAGCGTTGACGATCTTGTGGTATCCGGAAAATCAAGTGGATCACTGCCTGATTACGCGATATATTGATAACCTGGATTGGTATTTGGTGGTGGAAAAGGATACGCGCGACGTGGTGAGTACCTTCCAACGGCTGATTACAAAAAATGTTGTGGTTGCACTGCTCATTTTGATGTGCATCTTGCTATTGTGCATCCAATTGGTTCGCCGCCATGATCGCGTAATCATAAAGCTGGCCACAACCGATGAGCTGACGAAGCTCCCAAACCGAAAGTGGTTTGGGGATTTGCTGGATCGCTATAAGGCGAAAAACGGCAACAACCATAGCTATCTATTCATTGTGGATATTGACCGTTTCAAAACGATCAACGATACAAAAGGGCATCTCTTTGGCGATCAGATTCTATGCGAGGTAAGCGCGTTGCTGTTGGAGACGTTTGGCACGAATGGAATTGTGGCGCGGTGGGGTGGGGATGAGTTCATTGGCATTTTTGAAAGCACGAGTGTGGGCATTGATGAAAAATATCAGTATCTGCAAGCGCGGCTTGCTGAGCATAACAAGGCGATTGGCATGGAGATCAGCGTCAGCTTTGGGGTGACTGACTATCATGCTGATGTGGCATTTGATGATTTGCTTGGAAAAGCGGACGCGGCGCTTTACAGAGCCAAGCAGAAAAACGGGAATTCAATCGTCTATGATAACGATATCGCGTGTTGCTCGAAAAAAGAGTAACAGCAAAAAGCGCCCCAGGCTGGCACAACGATGCGGCCTGAGGCGCTTTTTTGTGGAAGAACGGGAACGTGACTGCTGGCATTCATGCCGGATTCCCGAAACGCTAAGCCAGAACCGCCTACTCGCTTACCCCTCTACTTGGTATTCCGTAGGCACGCGGGTTTTGACAAACTGATTGAGCACCGCAAACACCACTAGCAGCAGTACCGATACGAAGATCGCGCTCATGCCGCCCGTAAAGCCAAAGCGCTGCGCAGTGGCGCCCACGATGGTGGGCATTAAAATCGCTCCTGTGGAGCCAATGGCCAGCAAAGCGCTGGTCGCCATGGGGAAGGTGTTGGTGAAGATGCTTGCGTCGGAATAGATCATGGGGCAGATGCCAGCCATGCACAAGCCAAGCCCAGCTACGGAGAGGGTCATTGTTCCAATGTCACTGCTCAGCAGCATCATGCCAAAGAACACCGCCACGCCTAAGCTTGCGACCATCATCAAGGTCTTTTGCGAGACCTTGGACGAAATCGCTGCGCAGAGCAGCCGCCCTACCAGCATCACTGCCCAAAGCAGCGTCGCCATGGTCTGGCTGTATGCGCTGATCGCTTGCTTCAGCTCTGCGCCAGTCGTTCCAAAGCTCGCCATGATCGATTCCTTGCTTTGCACATAGCTGACCAGCCAGCCGTTGATGGCATATTCGGAACAGAGGTAGCAGAACATCATCATTGCCAAAATCAGAAATGACGGGTTTTTCAAGAAGGACATGGTGCTTTGCGTCTTGTCGGCGCGGTCGGGTCGATCATCCACCAGCTTCATTTGGCTGAGGTTCCACAGGCTTAAGCAGCCGCAGAGGATCACAACCGCAAGCCCTGCCTGCCAGCCGAGCCATGCCTTTGCCAGCAGAAAAATCATCGGTGCGGCAATCGCGCCAGTGGCGAAGGAGGCATGCAGCAGGTTGGATGCCGCAGGGCTTCCGCCGGAAATGATATTGACCATGCGGTTGTCAAAGTTGGTTACGCCGCCGCGACCCATGCCTGTGAGCACAAACGCGATGAACAACCAAACGGGATTGCCCCACACGATCATCATTAGAAAGCCAATGAAGGCAAGCGCGGAGAGCAGCATCACGGAACGCTTGCGCCCCAGATACAGCGGGATGAGACCGCTGATGAAGCCCGCAACCAAGTTACCAATGGAGTGCGCGGATAGGAAGATGCCGCTCATGGTATCGCTGAGGCCATAGGCAAGCTTTAGGTCGGGCATGGCGGAGCCCATCATCAGGGTTAAGGAACCATTACAGAAAAACGCGAAAAAGCAGGTCCATAAGATTGCCTTCCCGCTTTTGTCCAGCTTTTTGATGAATGAAAACATAAGTGCTCTCCTTTTTTGTTGACATACAGTTCCCCGGCACAGCAGGCTTTGCTGTGCCGGGGGAACAATGGTATTTCTTTTTCGGCAACCTTCTTTGACGGTGCGATTACACCATGCCCAACAGGGTAGGCAGCCACATCGATACAAAAGGCAGGTAGGTAATCACCAGCAAGCCAACAACCATAACCGCATACATTGGCAGCATATGCAGACTGGTGCGCTCAATGGGCGTCTTGCCAACCGCGCAGCCAACGAACAACGCCGAGCCGACAGGCGGTGTGCATAGGCCAATCGCTAGGTTGTAAATCATGATGATGCCAAAATGCACTGGGCTTAGGCCAATCGCAGCGCTGGTGACCACGGGCAGCAGAATGGGCGTCATGATCATGATCAGCGGAGCCATGTCCATAAAGCAGCCAAGCACTAGCAGCAGCGCGTTGATGATCAGCAGCAGCAGGTATTTGTTGTGCGTCACACTGACGAGCAGGTTGGTAAGGATATCGGGGATGTGCAGCACTACCATCATAAACGCGAACGCCTTTGCCACGGAGATCAATGTAAGGACAATGGCTAACGTTTTCAGCGCGTTTTTAAATACCGGGCCTAGCTCGCGCAGCTTTGCGGTGCGGAACACGAAGTAGGTGAGAAAGAAGGTGTAAACGCATGCGATGGCAGCCGCTTCCGTTGCGGTGAAGATGCCCGCCGCCATGCCGCCTAGGATGATTACGAGCGTCATCATGGGCAGAATCGCATCAATGATGATCTTTGCGCGCTTGCCCTTGGGCGCACCCACGCCGACTGGGAAGTTGTACTTCTTGCGGATGCAGAAGCAGTAGATCAGGATGGACAGCCCCAGCATAACGCCGGGGATGGCGCCCGCCATAAAGAGCGAGCCGATGGTAACGCCGCCGCCCGCAGCCAGCGCATAGATGACCATGTTATGGCTGGGAGGAATCAGCAGCCCCTGACAAGCCGTGCAAACCGTAAGACCAACGGAGAAATCCTCATCGTAGCCCGCTTTTTTCATCATGGGGATTACTACGGAGCCAAGCGAGGAAACATCCGCCACGGCAGAGCCGGATACGCCGCCAAAGAACATGGAATCGATGCAGTTGACATACGCGAGGCCGCCCTGAAAGCGACCCACGCAGAGGTTGGCAAAAGCCACAATCTTTTCTGAAATGCCACCTGCGGACATGAACTCGCCCATTAGGATGAAGAAGGGAATGGCCAGCAAGCTGAAGGATTTGATGCCCGCAATCATCTGGTTGACAATATCAGAAAAATTGATTCCACAAATCGCCGCACTGCCAAGCGTGGCAAGTAGCATAGCAAAGGAAACCGGCACCTTCAGAAGCATAAGCAGGAAAAAGCCGCCGATTAGGACGATGCCAGCCCATGTTGAAGCGTCCATTACTCATCGCCCTCCTTTTTCACGGTGGAATCGGGTTCGTCCGGGACATTTGTCGTAGGAGCAATGATGTTTCCAGCTTTGTCCATGTGAAGCACCTGCTCGGAATAATCGATATCAGGTGTGGTAAAGAGCGTTTCACTTGGCTTGATAATGCCTGTGAGGAACAAAATGGAGTCGAAGGTCATTAGAAAGCCCGCTAGCGGGATGGGCAGGAACTGCCACCATGTGCGCAAGCCGGTCATTGGCAGTTTGCCGGGCAAACGCATCATCTTAAGGCAACGCTCACCGCCGTAAAACAGCATAAAAGCGCCGCAGAGCAAGATACAGACATCCGTGAGAATATCTAACGACTTTTGCGCCTTCCCGTTCTTTTTCAGCCTGTTGTAAATCACCGTGACAGCCATATGCGCATGGTCGCGTACACCCATTGCGCAAGCTAAAAAAGCAAAAAGCGAAACCAGCAACAACGGAACCTCTTCTGCCCAGCTGATGCCCGTATTAAAGCAGTAACGCATAATGACCGTTATGGTTACGATAATTACCATCGCTGCCAACGCGATTTCCGCGATGAGCAGAAACGCCTTATGGGTATAGGTGTTGAGAGTTCGCAAAAATTTAACCATCTTTACGGCTCACCTCTCTTCCAAACGTGAAATTGGGAGAAGAAGCAGCAAACCGCCTCTTCTCCCTCTTTTACATGACGAATTTCAGTGGGTAGGCTTAGAAGCCTTCGCCCATCTTTTTGATCTCGTTGATCGTATCGATGTAGTCCTTGCCGTACTCATCGTATAGGGGAGCCATCTTGGCTTCGAACTCGGCGCGCGCTTCGGGGGTCAGTTCGATTACGGTGGTGCCAGCTTCGCGCACGATCTTCTCGGACTCGGCTTCCTTCGCCGCCCATGCCTTGATTTCGAACGCCTGGGTCTCATCCGCGCACGCTTCAATGATCGCCCAGTCGGCGGGATCAATGGAGGCTTTCACAGCAGCGGAGGCAAGCAGGATTTCGGGCACGCGGGTATGCGCGTCAAGGGTAAAGAAGGGAGCGGCCTCATAGTCGCCCATGTTCTGATAGGTGGGCCAGTTGTTCTCGGCGCCATCGATGATCTTGGTGGAAATGGAGGAGTACACATCGTTGGGGCCAATGCCCGTAACGGCGGTGCCGCCCAGCAGCTCTACCATTTTTACCATCATTTCGTTGTTCTGCATGCGAATCTTCATGCCAGCCAAGTCCGCAACGGTGTTGATCGCCTTGGTGGTGTAGAAGGAACGGGAACCCGCATCATAATAGCACAGACCTACAAGGCCGGAACCGGATGCTTCGATATCCGCTAGGAATTTCTGGCCGATTTCGCCGTTCAAAACTGCCCACATATGCTCGCCATTCTTATAAAGGTACGGCATCTGGATAGCGTTGATCGCGGGCACATAGCTGGCTACCGGGGAAGCGGACACGCGGGCGAAAGCCAAATCGCCAAGCTGCATGGCCTCAATGGATTCGGTTTCCTGCGCGTACAGGGTGCCGCCAGCATAGACGTCAATTTTAACGCGGCCTTCGGTTTTTTCGGCAACCAAGCGTGCAAACTCGTGATCCGCAAGCGCGGTGGGATAACCTTCGGCATGGACTTCGCTGAGCTTGAGAACCGTCTCTGCACCTGCACTTGCGACGCTGAGCATCATAACCAAGCAGAGAACCAAAGCAAGGACCTTTTTCATAAGAAATACCCTCCTTATTTGTATTGCACTTCCATTTATTTATCACACGCCGCTAAACGGCATGCATAAATCAGCCTACCCTTGTTCGATGCGTGTAAACGCTTACAATTACTAAATATAGTGTAACAGAAAAACGCTTCGTTGTAAAGTGGTTTTCAAAAAAAACAAAAAATTCACAATGTCTATCTATTTCCTCACTTTTGAAGCACAAAACAGCAGGGAAAGCGCCTGCAAATTTCCGTGATCCAAAGAAAAAAGACGTTGACAAACAGAAAAAAGCATGATATAGTAATTTCCGCTGGTTAAGTTTGGAGAGATGGCCGAGCGGTTGATGGCGCTGGTCTTGAAAACCAGTGATATCGAAAGGTACCGGGGGTTCGAATCCCTCTCTCTCCGCCGACTTATTTTTATGGAATAGGTAAGTGCATACATAACCGTCCATAATGGAGAAGTACCCAAGTGGCCGAAGGGGCTCCCCTGCTAAGGGAGTAGTGTGGGTAACCGCAGCCCGGGTTCAAATCCCGGCTTCTCCGCCAAATCAATTCAAATCCGAACCGTGCATTTATCTTTGTAAATGAGCTGTTCGGCTGCATCTTTAAACGATAAGGTGCAGGAAAGACAAAATGCCTCCGTGTCAGCCAATAACGGCCAGCACGGAGGCTTTGCTATAGGCAAGCTTCATAAATCACCATAACCCATTGTGATTATTTCATTATATAGTCATAAGCAAATGACGGCAGAGGATCTGATGAAAACGAAGCGTAACCATGGGGCGATTGAAAACCAGCCATCCTTCGCAAGCTTTTCCTGCAATGGTTAAA
>JAVVVJ010000005.1:0-20034 GCA_036652695.1 Clostridia bacterium
GCACTGCCCAGTTTCGATCCGGAGCCTGAACCTGAGCCTGAACCCGAGCCTGAACCCGCGCCCGCGCCAGAGGCTGCGCCTGAGCCCGAGCCTGAACCCGAGCCAGAACCCGCGCCAGAGGCTGCGCCAGAGCCTGAGCCTGAGCCAGCGTCTGAACCCGAGCCGGCAGCGGAGGTTGCAGAGGCACCGCCAGTGTAAACAGCGGTGCAATGCCTGATATGGCACAGAATCAACAATCAAAAAAGGAAAGCGTGCAAGCTGTGGATCATCCACCTTGCACGCTTTCCCCTATTAATATCAACTACTTATTCCGCTTTCCAAAGCCCATGGATATTACAGTATTCATAGGCCGCAATGACCTCATCGCCATCGCAAAGCGCAAAGCAAGCCTGCGGCTTTTGGTTGGGATGCAGTTCCTTGCGCTGATTGCCTTCTTTGGTATGCAACGCAATCCACTTGATATAATGCTCGGCAAGCATTGGATGCTCCACCGCGCCAACCGTTACCACAACATGATTCCCATCCCGCTTGATGACGGGCACATGCTTTTCCGTAGACGCGTCCACCGTATTGGGTACAATTTCCGTCATCTTCTCACCGCAGCACATCACCGGAACACCGGAATCCTCCACGTAGGCGATCACATTTCCGCAATGCTTGCATACATAGAATTTCATGCAAGAAACCCTCCTTTACGCCATGTCGTTTTGTACATGCAACCCGTAAATCCATTCAGCATGCAGCCGGTTGCTTGAGGCGTGCAATTGCTTATAGTATACCCTAAAAAGCGGAAGATGAAAATGGGGTTTTGCATGTTTTGGTTCTCCGCTAAGCATGGTCATTTCATCGCACGCAAGCACAATAGAGCCATCGCTCATCAATAATCCCCATTCACCGCCGGAAGCTTTGCTTGAACCGCGATTTGCCACTCATGCAGGAGTGCCGCAAGCTCGCGCGTCTTTTCCGGCTGCTCGGCGCTGATATCCTTGCTTTCGCCCAGATCCTTGCGCAGGTCATAGAGCTCCAAACGACCATCCTCAAAAAACTCAATCAGCTTATCGTCCCCCAGCCTTACGGATGATCCGGGCGTGCCGCCTTGGTTGCCATAATGCGGATAGTGCCAAAAAATTGGGCGCGGAGCAAGTGACTTGCCTTGCAGAAGCGGTAGTAGGCTGACCCCGTCGCAGTGCTGTTCTGGCCGCGCCGCAAGCCCTGCCGCCTCCAAAAACGTTGGGTAAAAATCGGGCGTGGTAACCGGCGTATCGCATTCGCTGCCCGCCTCCACCGTGCCATGCCAGCAGATGAATAGGGGCACGCGCGTGCCGCCCTCATACAGCCAACCCTTGCCCTCGCTGGCGGGAGCGTTGCAGGTGGGGCTGCCCTCGCTGGTGGACAGGCCGCCGTTATCGGAAGTAAAGACGAGCATCGTATTTTCCAGCTTGCCTGCATCCTTCAGCGCCGCCACAAGCCTTCCAATATTCTCATCCAAGTTCCAAATCATTGCGGCATATTCAGGGTCAGATTGCAGCGTGCGGCGCTGCACATGCTCGTTCCGCTTGTGCCATATGGGCATCCATTCACCCTCCACAATGGCTTTCTGATCATCCAACCCCAGCGTCCTTGCCTTTTCCCGAAAACGCGCAACATCCTGCGCCTTTGCCTGAATCGGCGTATGAACGGCATAGTGGCATAGGTTCAGGAAAAACGGCTGATCGCCAGCGTTTTCAATCAGGTGAATGGCCTCATCCGTCAGCCGATCGGTTAAGTACTCGCCCTGCGGCCCCTCGCTCAACGTATGAATATGGTAGGGGCTAAAATATCCGCAATGCGGATGCCCCCAATCGCAGCCGCCAATATTTTGATCAAAGCCAAAGCGCTCCGGGTAATACTCGCCACCACCCAAATGCCATTTGCCAACATGCCATGTTTGATAGCCGCCTTCCTTAAGCGCCTGCGCAACGCTCAGGGTGTCGGCGGGCAGGTGTTTGAGATACGGCGCGTCCACCAGCTTGCCCCGGCAGGGATGATAATCGCCGGTCATATCAATCCAATCCGTTACGCCAAGGCGTGCTGGATATCGCCCGCTAAGCAGGCTGGCGCGCGAGGGGGAGCAAACCGGGCAGGACGCATATGCCTGCGTAAAGCGCATCCCCTGCCGGCATAGCGCGTCAATCTGCGGCGTTTCATAAAAGCTGCTGCCCGTGCAGCCCAGATCTGTCCAGCCCATATCGTCCATCAAAATCATGATTATATTGGTTTTCATCATATGCTTTCTTCCTTTTTTGCCAAAGCAGCATTGGTTTTATCCCTAAACAGCGGCCTTAACACTGCCCATTTTGGGTGGGTGGAGGCGCATAGACCTGCAATTTTTCCGCAAAAGCGCCCGACGAGCACAGCTGCCCCGAGCCTGTAACGCCCTCGCGAGAGCCATCCAGCGCCGGGTTTGCGTAAAGCAAAAACCACCGTTCAAGCGCCTGCCTCATTTCCAGCGCCTGCGCCTGCCAATTTGGATCGTCAATCAAGTTGGTGGTTTCACCAGGATCATTCACCAAATCATAGAGCGCATGCGGTCCATAGGGATACTGATGAATGTATTTCATTTCCCGCGTGCGCAGCATGCGCACAGGGCCATATTCATCGCAGATCACCACGCTGCGCGGTTCCTGCGCCTGCCCGCAAAGCATGGGCAAAAAGCTCCTGCCCGGCAGCTTTTCACATACGCGGCTTTGGGAACCCACCAATGCCACAAGCGTTGGAAACAGGTCATACGCGCTAACAAGCTCGCTCACCACACTACCCGCGCGGGTCATTGGCGGATAGCGCAACAAAAACGGAACCTTAACCGCAGTATCGTACATATTCATCGGATAGGTGCCGTTTCCTTTTCCCCAAATGCCATGATGCCCCATACTCATGCCGTTATCACCCGCGAAGATCACTAGCGTATCCTGCGCGACGTCCTCCAAAGCATCCAGCAGGCGGCCAATGCCCGCGTCCATGGCGGTAATCGCGGCAAAATAGCCACGCAGGTTTTCCTTGCGGCGGCTGGTGCCATAAACCGGGCCTGTTGTCATGTTTGGATGATCCGGCACATCTGGAATGCTTTCAAACGCGCAGTTTTCATACATTTGAATGTATTCCTGCGGATGCTGCTCGGCTTCCCAAGGCGAATGCGGCGCAGTATAGTGTACGCTCAAATAAAATGGTTGCTTCGTCTGCTTAAGCTCATTCAAATACGCCAATGCCTGATCGGTCAACAGGTCGGTTACATACTGCCCATGGCGTACAGTGATTTCTCCGTTTTCCACTACATCTGGATGCTTGTAGAAGCAGCCGCCCTTTCCCAGCGTAAACCAGCGGGAAAAGCCATGCTGCGGCGTTACGCTATCGCCCAAATGCCACTTGCCAACCAGCGCGCAGGCATAGCCGCTTTCAGCAAGCATATCGGTATAGGTTGGCTGCCCTCGCAGGTACTGGATTGGCTCGTCCTCATCGGCATAACCGCCATATGGGTTTTCAAGCCCCTGCTGGCAAAAGCGCCTGCGATCTACATTGCCGCTGCGCAGCCAATCATGCACGCCATGTGCGGAAGGGATGTTTCCCGTAAGCAGCGAGGCGCGGGCGGGCGAACACACGGGCGAAGCACAAAAGAAGTTTTCAAAACGCGCCCCGCTCTTCGCCAAGCGATCCAAATTGGGCGTGTGCAGTTCCGGCGTGCCCGCGCAATGCATTGCCCACGCGCCCTGATCGTCCGACAAAATAAAGAGAATATTCGGTTTCTTTTTCATGCAAACCTCCGCTTAAAACGATAGGCGGCGTGCCCGCCCTCCGCACAGTACTGTTTTCTATGCCAAAGAGGTATGAGCACGCCACCCGCGCAGCCTTTACTTGGATGCCTGATATACCGTGTTCAGCTCCACCAGCAGCTCCTCGCCGCCCTGCGAACGCCATTCCTCGGACAGCCGCTTCGCGCCATCCTCAACGGTATACTTGCCCTGCAAAATATCCACAAAATATTGGTTGTAGATATCATCCAGCGCGGAGCCATTCTCAATTTCCAGCGATGTTTTGCGGTTTACAAGCGCGGGCTTCTGCGCCTGGGTCGCAAGCGCCACGGTTTCCAGCGCACGTTCACGGTTAAGCTCGGTTTCCGGCATATAGCTGCTTTCCAGCGGCCAGTACAGCGAGCCCCATGCCAGCGGATGCGCCCAGCCATTATCCGCAAAGGAATCCTTGGTGCGCTCTTCCATGTTGTAGGTGATGGTTCCATCCGCGTTCTTGGTGTAATGAACGCCGGGGATGCCCAGTCTCACCAGATCGTTGCCTTCAGGCGATACCATGAAATCCAAGAAGGCTATCGCTTTTTCAGGCTCCTTGCAGGCGGCGGTGATGCAGGTCATCATGCCGGTGCGACCCTGCGGGTTAAGGCCAAAGCTAACGCCATCCGGCCCAACGGGCGGCAGGCCGTAAACCATGGAGGCCTCTGGAAAGATGGTCTTTAGGTTGGTTTCATGGCGGGTTAGGTTACGATAGAGCGGGAACGGAACTGCGCCAACCTTGCCCTGATAGAATTTTTCTTCCATCTTGCTTTGATCGTTAAGCACAAATTCCTTATCGATTACGCCCGCGTCCCAAAGCTCCTTTAGGTAGGTCATGCCGGGAATAAAGCACGCATCCTCAAACCACGGAATGATCTGCCCATCGGCATTCAGGCCGTAATCACTGTACTGGCGTCCGTACGCATAGAACGCCCAGTTGAAGTTGCCGATCGGCTTAATGCCGGTGATGCCATAGGTGTCAGCCTGACCATTCTTATCGGGATCTCCGGTTGTAAAGGCGGTCAGCACAGCCTTCATCTCATCCAAATTGGTGGGGTACGCTAGGCCAAGGTTATCCAGCCAATCCTTGCGCATGGAGATCAGTGCATTCGCCACCGCATACTGCGTAATAAACGGCAGGCCATAATACACGCCATCAATCGCCGACCACGAATAGCTTTCCAGCCACGCCTTGAGATTTGGATACTTATCCATGTAGCTGTTTAGCGGAATCACCATGCTGTTATCAATCCACGACTGTGTAGCCGAGGTTCCATAATAGCCGGTTACAATATCGGGAAAATCGCCGGAAGCCATGGCTACGTTGACCTTTTCAACGTTGTTTTCCGGCACGTATTGCGCGGTGAGGTCGATGCCAAACTTTTCATCAATCGCGGCAATGATGCGATCTCCGTCCTCAATGGCCTTTGCCGCCGCATCGCCCGTGCTGAGCCAGCGGATGGGCGTTCCCTCCGCAACCGCAGACGTCGCCATCGTTGCCAGAAGCAACATCGCCAGAACAAGCGCCAGTACCTTTTTCATGTTCTTTCCTCCTCTAAAGTCGTTGTTTCTATCGATACCCCCGCGTGCGAGGGTTCAATACCGTTTCATATGCCGCCATTATCCCTTGACCGCGCCCACCATGACACCCTTGGTAAAGTACTTTTGAAAGAAGGGATAAACGCACATGATGGGGATAATCGCCAGCATGACCGCCGCCATTTTCATCGGCTGCCCCAGCAGGAACATGCTATCACCGCCGCTGGAGTATGCCGCGTCGCTTTCAAAGAGCATGGAGCGCAGGAAGAGCTGTAACGGCCAGATCTTTTGGCTGTTGATGTACATGATAGCGGAGAAAAAATCGTTCCAGTGATCCACCGCATAAAACAAGGTGATGGTGGTTACTGCCGGGATTGATACTGGCAGCACAATCTTAAACAGCACCCCTATTTCCGTGCAGCCATCCAGCATGCCGGATTCCTCCAGCTCCTTGGGAACGCCCACAAAGAAATTCCGCATGATGATCAGATTATAGGTGTTGATCGCGCATGGCAAGATCATTGACCAGAGCGTATTGATCAGTCTCAAATCCTTAATGACCATATAGGTGGGGATCACGCCGCCCGAAAACATCATGGTAAACACCGCCATGAACGTAAGCACGCGATGCCCGCGCAGGTTGGGTTTGGATAGCACATACGCCGTTAGCACCGTAATGAGGAGGTTGATGACCGTGCCCACCACCGTAATAAAGAGCGTATTGCCATAGGAGCTCCACAGCTCCGCCTTGTGGAGCATGTAATCATAGCCTTCAAAGGAAAACTCGCTGGGCCAGATGTGAATGCTGCTGGACAGATAGCCCTTGAGGGAGCTTACCGAAACCATCAGCGCATCCCAAAAGGGATAAATCGTCGTAAGCGCAAGCAGTACCAAAAAGATCACATTGAAAATATCAAACGCGCGAGAACCAAAGCCTCGTTTGATATGGCCGTTTCCTGTCGCTGCCGCTCGCATCAGTACACACCTTCCTCTCCGCACATTCTAGCAATCCGGTTCGCGCCAATGACCAACGCAAAGTTAATGATGGATTTGAATAGCCCCACTGCCGTTGCCAGTTCAAACTTGCCATCCACAAGGCCGATGCGGTACACATAGGTATCTATAATATCTGCCGAGCCATAAACCCCGGGATGATACAGCACAAAAATCTGTTCAAAGCCCGCCTGCATGAGGCTGCCAATGCGCATGATCAGCACCACCACGATGGTGGACATGATGGAGGGAAGCGTGATATGCAGCAGCTGCTTCCACCTGCTTGCGCCATCCACGATGGCCGCCTCGTACAGCTGCGGATCCACGCTGGTCAGCGCGGCCAAATAGATGATGGTGTTCCAGCCAAACGTTTTCCAAATCATCGAAACCACCATGGTGGGAATAAAATACTTTTCATCCGTCAGAAAGCCGATGGGCTGCATGCCAAGCCCCTTGATAATGCCGTTGACAAGCCCGCTATCCGCCGAGAGCAGATTGATGAGCATGCCGCCCAGCACCACCCACGAAATAAACTGCGGAACATAGATTGCGGTTTGAATCGTGCGCTTCATCCGCGAGCCACGCAATTCGTTGAGCATGAGCGCGATGATAATGGGGAACGGGAAGCCCCAGATGAGGCGCGTCAGGCTAATGGACAAGGTGTTCCAAAACACCTGATAAAACTTGTTGAGCGAAAACAGCTTTTCAAAGTAGGTAAAGCCAACCCAAGGGCTGGCCCAAATGCCAACCATGGGGTTGAACTTTTTAAATGCGATCTGCACCCCTGCCATGGGCAGGTAGCAAAAAACAACGTAGTAAAGAATCGCGGGCACAAGCATCAGGTACATGTACTTATGCTTTACAATATACTGAAAAATGTTTTCTTTCCTGCTTGTCCTTTCAAAGCTGCGCCTTGCGGATAGATTCACTTAACTTTCCCCCTTGCGGCGTGTATTTCGTTTTTTTGTATGCCTTTAGTATAGAACATTGGCGTTTGTTCGAAAAGGCCAAAATCAAACCACATTCTCACTCCGCGTCAAGAAATGATGCAAATGCCGCCATAAGCATATAAAGAACCAAAAAGCCTGTTCTGTATATCCATTATTAAACCATTTCAGCCTTGTTTTTGGTTTGTTTTTTGCATTGGCGCAGTCTAATTTTTGCTTTCCATGCGTTTCGCTTGTTTTTCAAGTCTATTTTTTGTATACTTATCCTATGCCATAGGAGAGGAAGCCTGTCACCGTGCAAAACACAAATAAGCAATTACGCAAGCTGCTACACTCTCGACATTTTCGTTCTTTTTTCAAAACCCTCTCCGCCATCCTTGCTTTTGTGCTGGCGGCCGCTTTTTTGATGAGCGCAATTTCGCAGTATTTCACCTACACGCGGCAGATGCGAGCGGATGCGGATCAGCTTTCGCTGCGCCTGCAAGCCGATCTTGAGCGTGTACAGACCCAAAGCTTCTTTGCCTCTTCCATGTCCGTGATTGGACGGCTACTGGGTCAACGAAACCTGCTGCTGGATGACCTTATTGCAACAAGGGAGGATATGCTGCCCTTTACCGCCTCCTCAGAGCAGGATTCGGTAGAGCTTTTCATGTTCAAATCGCAAAAGATCTATATTTCCGATACCGGCCTCTATGCTTTTGCGGATTATCTGGATGCTGATTTTGTGCAGCGCTTACAAGGCGGCGGCGCATGGGAGTATTGGCTGCCGCGCTGCTTTCGCTTGAACATTTACCAAAGCATGCGCCAAACGCTTTCGTATGTGCGCGCATTGCCCTTGTATGAAGCCAAAAAGACCGGCTATCTGGTTGTCAACGTTCCCATCGCCCGGCTTGCAAAGCAGGCAAGCGGCAGCAGAAATCCCGCTTATGATGCCTGCGCTGTTTTTGTTGGGGATACATGGCTGTACCACGATGGGCAGGAGCTTGCCAAGCACGCGAAAAATGCCGCTCTCACACCTATGCAGGCACTTGATGCGTTTCGCGGTTCGTACCCCTGCTACGCGGTCAGCTCCGCACCGGAACGGCTTGTGAGCGTGCGCTACTACCAAGCTTGGTTCAAGCTGCTGCTCAACCTCTTTCCCCCATTGTCCTTTATGCTGCTATGCTGTATGGGCGGGCTGCTGCTTGTGCTGATCCTATCGCTATTGCTAAGCCGCCTGATGCTAGCGCCTGTCAACGCGCTGCTTGTGCAGCTAGGAGCCACGTCAGAAGGAGCCACGTCAGAGGCAGAAGAGCTATTGGACGGCAACGAGTTTGACATGCTTGCCTTGGCCTTTGAACGCCTTAACGATCAGCTGCAGCACAGCCAGCGCACTATGCGAAATAATCAGCCGTTGCTGCGTGAGCGCATGATTACCTCCCTTTTATATGCGCCAATGGATCTCAAGGCGCATCAAAAGGAGCTACAGAGCTGCGGCATTGAGTTCCCCTACCCTTATTTTGCCGTGGTGCTGCTCTCCCCGCCACAGGGCGCCACCTATGACGAGCGCACGCATATCGCACTGCGCCGCACCGTTGAAAGCGTGCTGCAAGAGCTGGGCAAGGTATACAGCACCTATGGGGAAAGCAATACCACGCTATTTTTAATCAACGCACAGGAATATGAAAACCTAGATACGCGGCTTGAACAGGCGTTACGCGGTCTACAGGCCAGCATCGCGGGCACGCTTGCCATCCGCCCATCCTTTTCAGTAGGCCTTTGCGCCAAGGATGAGCCTAACCTTTGCAACGCCGCCATGCGCGCACGTCAAAATGTGCTGCTGCTGGGCGCGAAGGCATGCGCAGCGCCGGAGGAGCTGGTCACGTTGCTAGGCGCCAGCGAATACGCCCCCGCCATCAGCCCGCAAACCATCAACACGCTATGCACCTGCATCGTCAACGCCGATCAAAGCGGCGCAAAGCATTTGCTGCACGAAATCAGCGAGACCTACTTTCCCGCAAGCATTCCCTTGCAGCACGCGCGCAAGCTTTCCACCGCCCTATGCTGCCACGTGTTTTTGACGCTTACCGAGATGGATTTGCCACCCGCGTACGAACAATTTGCCCAGCTGCTCAAGCGCCTCGAGCAGGAAACGGATGTGCCGCGCTGCGAGGCGTTAGCGCAATCATGGGTGCATACCTTGCTTGGCAGCCGAAAAAACCTCTCCAGCGAATCCACCGCCTATGTCAGCAAGGCTATCGACTATATTGAGCAGCATTATATGCAGCGCATTTCCGTGCCCGAAATCGCACAGACGGCCTGTGTAAACCCCGTATACCTCAACCGCCTCTTTAAGCAGGCAACGGACAAAACCATATCCGAATATCTGAATTTTTACCGTGTAGAGCAAAGCATACCGTTGCTTCTCCAAAGCGATACGCTCGTGGAAATCAGCGCTGCGGTGGGCTTTAACGAGCCGCGCGGCTATATCCGTTTCTTTAAGAAATTCTATGATGTAACGCCTAGCGAATACCGACGGCAAAAAAGCGCCGCGCAAGGCGAAACGCATAAGCTGTAAAGCGCATGAGCGGTTCGCGGGTTTTTTACAAGCGTGGATGGCGCAAGCCGCTATCACTTTCCTCATAAGCAGCAATCCAAGGGTGCGAAAATGATAATGCTCCAATTTTCTTGATGCGGTGCATGGCTTGCGGTTCCGCCTTATCAAGTGCGCCTTACAACCCATTCGCCTCTGCGTGAACGCTATGCAAGCGTTCCGTTTATGATAGGCATTTTTGAAAGTGCTACTTGTTCCCATGTGCAGCCAATGCTATGATCATTGCGTTGGAACGGGAAGAAAAAACTTCATCCTCACAAATCTATCGGCCGCATGGGCCGTGGAGAATAAACTTCTTAAGGAGGATTCCCAAAATGAAACGGATGCTGTGTCTGCTTGTTGCCCTAGTCATGATGCTAAGCGCAGCCTCGGCCGTTGCCGAAGTGAAGTACACCTGTATGGAGGATCATCAAACCTACCCCATCAGCAAGGAAAAAATCACGTTGCGACTGTGGTACCCAATGGCGGGTTCCATGGGCGAGTTGGCGAATTTCAACGATTCTGAGTTCTTCCAATGGATGGAGGAGCTTACAAACATCCATATCGAATTCGAAATTCCCACCACCAACACCGAAAAGGATGCATTCCAGCTGCTTTTCGCATCCGATGAAATGCCAGATCTTATCTACAGCGAGCCGGGCAAATACCAGTACCGCGGCGGCGAGGATAAGGCCATTGAAGACGGCTACTTCATCAATCTAGCCGATTATATGCAATACGCGCCCAACTATCAGGAATGGCTGGAGACGTACCCCGCCTTCAAAAAAGCCTCGTATTCCGATTCCGGCAAGATGTACGGCCTGTGGGGCGTATGGTTCCCCATGTATGATATCGTGCAGGCCGATCAGGGGTTGGCCGTCCGTAAGGATTTCTTGGACAAGGTCGGGCTGGATGTCCCCGTCACGTATGATGATTGGTATGTCATGCTCAAGGCCTTCAAGGATCAGCTTGGTATTGAAGCGCCCTACTACACCTCCAAATACGGCATTGATGTGAAGGGCGAAATGATGGCCGGCTTTGATACGGCTCCCTACTTCTACCAAAAGGACGGCGCGGTGAAGTATGGCCCTCTGGACGATTCCTATAAGGAATACCTGACGATGCTCAACAAGTGGTGGAACGAGGGTTTGCTTGACCGCGACTTTGCAACCCGCACGTCCACTGGCATCACCGCCGATAACGAAATGATGCTCAATGACAAGGTTGGTTCCTTGACCGATTACGGCACTCGCCTATCTGACACCTATATCACGCGCGGCGCAACCAACCCTGAGTTTTACCTTGTGGGCGTGCAGCAGCCTGTGAAGAAGGTCGGCGATGTGCCCGCATACCGCGATTACATGAGCGGAAACGATATGCTGGATGGATACTGCATGAACATTAACGCAGCCAGCAAAAACATCGAAGCGGCCATCCGCTGGACCGATGCGTTCTATGCAGCGAGCATCTACCTCAACGCAAACTTCGGTATTGAGAGTCAAGAGAACGTTGTGTGGCATAAGGCCGAGGACGGCCACCGCATTGGCAATTACGACTTCCGTTACAAAAACCCCAATGGCATCTCTTCCGCAACGGTGCTTGTCAAGTATTGGGCTAAAAACCCCAACGTCCGCGTCGAATCCGCGCAGATCGAGCAATCGGACGAAAACAAGCAGAACGGCTACAAAACATGGAGTCAGTTTGTACCCACCAATTGGCTTTCCATCCGCAACACCTTCACATCGGAAGAGGGCACGGAATACGCATCCATGTACACCGATATTGAAACATATGTACAGGAGTGCAACGTGAAGTTCATCATGGGTCAAATGTCGCTGGATGATTATGATTCCTACCGCGACACCCTGCGCAAGATGGGCATTGAGCGCTGCATAGAGCTCAAGCAGTCCGCGTTGGATCGTTACAACGCGCGCTAATCAACCACAACGGCCGCGCGGCGAGAGTGTTTCACGCAGCTCTCGCCGCTTTCCCCCACTGCCGATTAGGAGGAACGCGCATGACGGCAATCACTGAACATACACGCGCCGAAGCACGATTGGCTCGGCACAAGCTGATCCGGCGTGACCTGCGCATGAACTGGTGCGTTTATCTGATGGCGCTTCCCGTTCTCGCTTATTTCATCATTTTCCACTATATCCCCATGGCGGGGGTCGCTATTGCGTTTGAGGATTTCAGTATCCGGCATGGGATCTTTGGAAGCACATGGGTAGGCTTTAAACAATTCGAGCAATTCTTCAATTCGGTATACTGCTGGCGCATTATCCGCAACACGTTGCTCATCAGCTTCTACGGCCTGCTGTTCTCGTTTCCATTTCCAATCATCTTTGCGTTGTGCTTAAACGAAATCCGCAACCAGCGCTTCAAGAAGCTCACACAAACCATTTCGTACCTACCGTATTTTATTTCCGTCGTAGTGGTTGTGTCCATCCTGAACGACTTTACCAAATCTCACGGCGTGCTTACAAAGCTCGCCCAAAGCCTAGGGGATACAGGCGGAGCGCTCATCTCCCGCCCCGAATGGTTCCGCACGCTGTATATCGGCTCCAACATGTGGCAGCACATGGGCTATAATAGCATCATCTTTATCTCCGCACTAGCAACGATTGATCAGGAGCTGTACGAGGCGGCGCGCATTGATGGCGCAGGCCGCTGGCAGCAGACAGTTCATATCACGCTGCCAGCCATCACGCCAACGATTGTTATTTTGCTGATTCTGCGCCTTGGGCAAATCATGAACGTCGGCTACGAAAAGACCATTTTGATGTATGGCCCCGCCACCTATGAAACCGCCGATATCATCTCCAGCTACGTATACCGCGTTGGCATGGTAGACGCAAACTATTCCTACTCCACAGCTGTAAACCTTTTTAATTCCGTAATTAACTTTGTCGTGCTGTTCCTTGCAAACGGCATCAGCCGCAAGGTTGGCAATACAAGCCTGTGGTAAGTAAGCAAAACGGCGTTTCAAATTCCGTTGCGGCCGTGAAAGGATGGTTATCACTATGACAAAGCGCACGCGCGGCGAAAAGCTGTTCGCCGTGTTCAATACCATTGGCATGCTCATGCTTTCCTTGATTTTTCTGTTGCCACTTTGGCATGTGCTCATGGGCTCCATCAGCGACCCGCTGCTGGTATCGGCCAACACCGGCCTAATCCTTGCGCCGCTTGGCACGCCGACGCTCGGCGGATACCAGCTGGTGATGCAAAACAGCTTTATTCTATCCTCGTACCTAAACACGATCATCTATGTCGTTTGTGCAACCCTTTTTGGTACTGCGCTTACCATTCTGGCGGCTTATGCCATGTCGCGCAAAAATTTGTATTTCAAAGGCCCTATCGTGTTCATTGTCACCTTTACCATGATCTTCAACGGCGGCCTGATTCCCACCTATATCCTCATCCGTGATCTGGGTATGCTTAACACGCGCTGGAGCCTGATCATTCCCATGTCGGTAACAGCGTATAACATCATCATCATGCGCACATCGTTCGCCGCGATACCGGACGCGCTGTGCGAAGCAGCCACCATCGACGGCGCGGGGCATATGCGCATCCTGTTTCAGATTGTGCTGCCCGTATCCAAATCGATCCTTGCGGTCATCGTGCTCTTTTACGCTATTCAGCATTGGAACGCATGGTTCAACGCTTCCATTTACATCAAGGATCGCTCCCTTTACCCGCTACAGCTCACGCTTCGCGAAATTGTGCTGCTCAGCACGGAGCAATCCATCGTTGCGGACGCGGACGGCGGGGACGTGGAAATCTATCGCTCGCTGATCAAATATGCAACGATTATGGTTTCCGTTCTTCCGATGATGCTGATCTACCCGTTTGTGCAAAAGTATTTTGTGACAGGCGTCATGATCGGCTCTGTGAAAGGCTGATGACGTTGCGGTAGGTGGTTGGCGTAGCGCCTTCCAGCTTCTTAAACGTGCGGATGAGCGCAAGGGAGTTGGAATAGCCCACCTGCTGCGCCACCTGCGCCACGGTAAGCCTATCGTTTCGCAGCAGCAGCTTGGCTTGATCAATGCGAACCCGCTGGATAAAGTCCAAAACACTTCCGGATGCGACGGTTTTCTTAAACGAGCGCAACAAGAACGAAGGGCTAACGCCAAAATGCTCCGCAATGCCCGCCACGCTTAGATTGGGATCCTGATAGCTCTGTTGGATAAACGTCATTGCTGAACGGCCAAGGCAATCATCCTCTGCCGGCGGGTTTTCCGCGCTCAGCTGACAAATTTCCTTGGCAGCGGCTCGCAAGGCGGCTCGCAATGAATCCATATTCTTTGCGCTGCGGATGCGCGTCAGATACGCCGCAAGCTGCGCCTTGTGCTCGCAAAGCTGCCGTTCGGACAAGCATTCCCACAGCAGCGCCTCAAAAATCTCCATGGTTTGCAGGCGCACATTCGCAAAAGAATGATCAATGCAAACCACGCCCTCATAACGCAGGGTTTGGTACAGCAGATCGGCCTGATCCAACGCGCCTTTCTTCACAGTGCTGATGTACTCCGCTAAACGAGCGCAGCGAAGCCTAGAGGGTTCCCCGCTCTGATCATCGGAAACAAACGCGCGCAGCCGCTTCACATCCAAAACAGCGTCGTTAAGTCCGAAGCCCTCGATTTGCTCCAACGCCCAGCAGGCTTGGAGGTAGGCGGCATGAATGCTCTGTGGAACAGAGCCGCCGCATTGCAAATCGCTCACAAAATAGGTGGTTAGTATCTGGCAGCGTTCTGAAAGCCACTTCTGCGCAAGCTCACAATTGGTGCGCACGGCCTTCCATAGCGTATCCGCGTCGGAGGTATCCTCAGCGGCGCAGACAATCACGTAGAGCGCGCCATCACATTTGCAGGTCAGCGCATCCGCGTGCGGCGCAATCAGCTCCTCCGTCACATTCGCCAGTGCAAAGAAGAGGATATCTTCGCTTTCGCTGTCGATGTCATCTCCGCTTTCCGTTAGAAAGCCGCCATCATCGCGTAAAAGCACGGTAAGCACCATACACCTTGTGGAGCGAAAATGCAGCTTGTAATCCGTACAGATCATTTCAAACGGCTTTCCCGGCTCAATGGTACCGCGTAAAAGGCGCGCAAGCATCGTTTCGCGCATGGTGTGCTCCTGCGCTTGAAGCCGCATTGCGGTTTCTCTAGCGTTATACAGCAGGTTTTGCACGCTGCGTTCAATGGTCAGGTATTCATTGCCAGGCGCAGAGGATGATTTGAGCAGTGCGGAAAGCTTTTGCACGGGCTTATACTGTCGGCTTGCGAAATAAACGGTCATGCCTACCCCAAAGCAAAGGCAGAACGCAAAATAGATCATGTAGCGCCCTTGCATATCGGATAGCTGCACCGCAAAGCATTCCTTGGAGACCGCCGAAATGATGTTCAAGCCAGTCAGCTCGTTGTGAAGCGTGGTTACAATGTATTCGCCATCCTGCGTCCGTACATTGATCGGATTTTCCGCGTCGGACTGGATTAGTGGAAGCTTCTGAGCAAACGTCTGCGCGACATCGGGCACAATGCGCAGACCATCCTCAAATTCCAACCAGAAATGCGCAATGTCCTCCCCTGGCGTATCGTCAATTGTCTGCCGGAGTGTTTCGATGTCTAGCCTAAACAGGAGCGCCACATCCGGCACATTTTCATAAGCGGAGGAGGTCATGATGGCGAGCAAATCCTTAGGCTGACCCTCATCGGTGCGTATCACATGGATCTGGAAATTGGGGGTATCCTCCAGCCAGCGCAACAGGGTCTCTAAGCGCAGATTGATATCTGTTTTTAACAGCTGAGCCATTTTTTCCACCGTATTGGCATAACCAATGGTGGACGCCATCACGCCGGGGCGGTTAAACAGCAGGTAAATTTGGTTGATGATATTGCTATGCGTAACGCGAACACGCAGATCATCCTGCAATACGCCCAGCTTTTGCAGCTTCACTGGCGTCAGCGGAGCGTTCGCATACAGAAGCGATGTCACGTCCTCACGCGTAATGAGCTCACGCCCCACGGAGCGCACGTTTTCAAAGAGTCTCGTAATCGATTCGCTGATGCGGGCAATGGCAATCTGATTGAGCTCAAACGCGTTTTTCTCCACCGTCTGATAAACCTGCTCATAATTCAAATGGCTAAACAGAAGCGGAACAAGCAAAATAATCAGATATGTACCGATCCATACCCAGCGGATGCTGGATTTGCAAGCTTTTTTCCTCATCAATTTTTGGTCCCGCCTTTTGCGTAATCATGATAAGCATATCAAAGTTAATCGGAAAAAGCAAGCGTGAACGCATAGGAATGCAAATGCAATCAAAGGAGAGGTTTAGATGTACATAGTCAAAACGGATCCACATACGCATACGCTGATCTCAGGCCACGCTTTTGGCACGATTGGTGAAAATGCCCGCTGTGCCGCCGCAAATGGCATGGAGGCCATCTCCATGTCCGATCACTTCAGCCCGCATTTTCTGCTGCTCAAGGATGGCGCACCGCCCTACAGCGTTACCACAAATATGGATGCTCTCCCAAAGGTCATTGAAGGCGTGCGCGTGCTGGCAAGCGCCGAAATTGATATTGTGGATCACGAAGGCAGACTGTATGGGTATAACCTCATCCGCACACAAAACGCCGAGCCAAACGTACTCAAGCATCTGCTTGATACGCGCGATGTAGCCATCGCGAGCGTGCATGGCTTTGACGGCTCCCAATCCGGCACCATTGCGGAAAATACCCGCATGTATATCAACGCCATTTCCACGCCCGGGGTACAGATTCTGGGGCATATCGGACGTGCAGGGCTTCCGTTTGAGATAGATACTGTGCTCGCCGCCGCAAAGGAGCGCAAAAAGCTGATTGAAATCAACGAACATTCCTTTGATTTTGGCGAAGGCGTGTGCACCCTATGCCAGCAAATCGCAGAGCGGTGCGCAGAGCTTGGCGCTTCCATCGTTGTAAGCAGCGATGCGCATAGCCCATACATGGTCGGCCTCTTTGACCGGGCGCTTCAAATGCTTGAAAAGATCCATTTCCCGCAGGCGCTTATCGCAAACGCGACGCTTGCCACGCTGCTTGAGGCTGTGGCGGACGCAAACCAGCTGGATCATTTTCACTAAGAATTTCAACCATCACAAGCTCCGGCGGGTTGTTCACGCGGGGCACATGCGCTGTGTTGGCAAGCCCCCGGCTCACGACCAGCTTGTTTTCATAAAGGCCGCCCGTATATTTGGGAAAAAAGCCCTGCCCGGGCGCAAACAAACCGCGATTCCCAAAACGCCATTGTCCGCCATGCGCGTGACCGGAAAGCACCAAATCAACGTCCTTCCCCTTCACAAACCGCTCGTAGTATTCCGGGTGGTGACAGATCAAAACCTTCAAAACAGGCAGCCCGCGCACGAAGCCGGGCTCTTGTCTGCGCTGGCTGGAGAACGCTTCCAGCCAGCCCTTTTGATAGCGCGAGGACATCCCGCCAATCAGCAAATCGCATTGGGGCAAGCACAGCCGAGCGCTTGCGTTATCCAGCAGCACCGCGCCTGTAGCCGCAATTCTTTGACGATCCTCCACCGCCAAAAAGCGTTCGTGATTGCCAAGGGCATAATAAACCGGCGCAATGTCCGCCGCGGCACGCAGGAGCGCATAGGCGTTTTCATCTCCTCCTTCGCGCTCGCGCTTGCCGCTCAGGCGGCCATAGATCACATCTGCCTTCACCAGCAGACGGTAAAGCGCCTTTTTCCATGCTGGCGAACCCTGATGCTCCTCATCCAAATCGGCAAGCATCTCCTCAATATCGTCCGGCATGAACTTCTCCATCAAATCGCCAGCAATCGCAATCAAATCCGGCTTTTGCTGTTTGAGCGCGCGAACGACCTCGGCATAGGGGCGGTCGTGCAGATCGGCAACCAGCGCGATCCGCGCAAGCGGCACGCCTGTGCCAATTCGGAAAATTGCGGTCGCAAGGCTCTTGGGCTTCTTTTCTTTCATCAGCTTTCTCCTACAGACCGCGCTCATGAGCAAAGCGTATCTCTGATTTTCTCGTACTCCTCGCGGGACATCAGCACATCACGAGGTTTGCTACCCGCCGATTTGCTCACAATGCCACGCGCGGCCATATCATCGACCAGCCGACCCGCGCGCGCGTACCCAATCTTCATACGGCGCTGGAGCATGCTAATGCTGGCTTGTCCATCCGAAATCACCATGTCCACGGCCTCAACCAGACGATTGTCCAGCTCATTCTCCTCATCACCGTCATCCAGTGGATTGGCGGCGTCCTCGTCATTTTCCATCGCCTCAATGATGTTGGGGTCGAACTTCACGCTGGTATGCTGTGCAATGTAATTTACTACACGCTCGGTTTCCGCGTCGCTTAAAAAGCAGCCCTGCACGCGCAGTGGCGAGCTTGACCCCGTTGGCGCATAAAACATATCGCCGCGCCCAAGGAGCTTCTCCGCACCGTTTTGATCGAGAATCGTGCGGCTGTCGATGCTGGAGGAAACCGCAAACGCAATGCGCGAGGGGACGTTGGCCTTGATAAGGCCAGTGATAACGTCCACCGTGGGGCGCTGCGTGGCCACCACCATATGGATGCCTGCCGCGCGCGCAAGCTGTGCCAAGCGGATGATGCTTTCCTCCACTTCCTTTTTGCAAGCAAGCATCAAATCCGCCAGCTCATCAATGATGATCACGATGCGCGGTATCTTTTCCTCGCCCGGGCCAATTTTGGCGTTGTAGGCTCCCAGCTCACGCACATTCTTGCTTTGCATTTTATGGTAGCGATCCAACATTTCCGCAACCGCCCACGCAAGCGCGCCAGCGGCCTTATGCGGATCGCTCACCACGGGGATCAGCAGATGCGGAACCACGTTATAGCATTGCAGCTCCACCACCTTGGGGTCAATCATGATCATGCGCACCTCTTCGGGCGAGGAGCGGTACAGCATGCTGGTGATAATGGCGTTGATGCATACGGATTTACCACTGCCCGTTTGACCGGCAATCAGCAGATGCGGCATTTTAGCAAGGTCACAGATGATGGGCTTACCCGCGATATCGCGCCCGAGCGCCACAGCCAACGGAGATTTTGCGTTTTCCATCTCCGGGCTCAGCAGCACCTCAGCAAGGCAGACACTCTGAATTTCCTTGTTAGGCACCTCAATGCCAAATAGGTTGGTGCCCGGAATCGGAATTTCAATGCGCACGCCTCCATTTGCAGCCATGTCCAGCGCAATGTTATCCGCAATGCTCATAATGCGCTTGACGTTAATGCCGCTGGAAACAAGCCCCAGCTCAAAGCGTGTGACCGCCGGGCCGTGCGTAACGCGCTGTACGCGCGCCGGAATGCCGAAGCTCTCCAGCGTCTTTTCCAGCTTGGTGGCGTTTTCGGTATCAATGGCGCGCGTATCGGCGGTTTTGCGTTGCTGCATGGTGAGCAGGTCAATGGTGGGATAGACATACGGCGTTTGCTGCTTGGGCTCTTGCTGCTTGGGCGCTTGCACCTGCGCACGCGCGGGCGCAAAGGTGGGACGAACCACCTCCGGGCTTGGTACTTCCTCCGTCCTCAGCACCCGCGAGCCGGGCGTGTAGGACGGCAGGGGCTGCGCCAGCGGCTTGGCAGTTGGCGCTCCAACCTCCTCCGGCGGGCGCTTATAGGCGGCATCCCGGTCGATGTGGGGGGCGCTGGCCTGCACGCGCACATTATCCTGCGTCATTGGCGCCGGAACGGGTTGCTGCTGTGCAGACATTTGCGGCATCGGCGCTGAAGCGGACATTTGCGGCATCGAAGTCAAAACGGGCATGGGTACGGGTACGGGAGCGGTTGTCTGCGGCAACGGCGCCACCTGCCACGCGCTCCCTGCCTCTGCCTGTTCTGCCAGCTGATTGCTCTGGAGCTCTTCGCTAATAGCGGCCTTGCGGCGGCGAATGCTTTCCACCTGCTCCATGGCCTTGCGCTTTGCGCCGGAAAGGATCATCGCTTGGTTGAGCGGCTTGCCGTCCTCATCCTCCACACCCATTTCGCGCGGCGTAAAGCTCATGCGGGTCTGGTACGCATCGGCAGCCTCCTTTTTACTTTTCTTATCATTTTTTCGCCATGGCAGCTGATGCCCCTGCGGAATGATGATTTCATCATACATCTCCTGCGGCTGCTGCGTTGGCGGCTGCTG
>JAVVVJ010000005.1:20134-76699 GCA_036652695.1 Clostridia bacterium
GGCGGATAGCCATAGCCATAGCCCGGCGGCATGGGCGGCGGCGCTTGCACAAGCATGCTGCCGTAGGGCGGGTAAGGCTGAGCCGCCACGTTTGACATCGGTGTGGCTTCTTCCTGCTCCCTTTTGCCGCGCCTACGGAAAGCGGGGGTCAAGAGCTTACGCTCATCCTCCGCCTGCTGGTGCTGCTGATCCTCAATAGCGCGCTGATATTCTTGCTGCGCACGCTTCTGCCCCTTATCCACTTGGCGCTGCTGCATGCTTTCCTGCGCCTGCCGAAACGCGCCTAGCACGTCAAAGCGGGAAAAGATCAGCACGCAGATCAAGCAGATCAAAATCAACACTGCCGCACCAATGGTCGTGCCCAAAAACGTCCACGCTGGCCACGCGAGCAAAACACCCACCGCGCCGCCAAACGCACCATTATTGCCTGAAAACGCAAATATGGTTTTGAGCACATTCAAAAAACCGCCCGCGTCCACCATCGGCGGCGTACTGCTGTTGTTGGCGGCTACCGCGTATTCCATTAGCCCGTATTCCCCCACCTTGCTCAGCAAGTTCATAACGCCCTGCACCGCAAGGTACAATAAACACATCAGAAAAAAACCGCGCTTTGGCATCCCCCTGCCAGATGAAAATGCCACCAGCAAGCCGCCCCAAATCAGCAGCACCGGAATGCCGATGCACAGCGTGCCGCCAAGACCCTGCATGACCGCCTTCACCTGCGTAAAAAAAGCGCCTTGAAGCCCTCCCACAATCGCAAGCAGGCTCAATACACCCGCGGCGATCAGCAGAACGCCCATGCCCGCCAGAAACGCAAGTGTGCCGGAATCATAACTCTTTGCAGCCTTCTTTTTTCCGCCTTTTGCCATATGCATCGTCATACCATCCTTTTGCAGTTCCAAACCAGCTTGACCGCTCTCCGCGCTTATTTGCCCAGCTGGATGCACCTGAGCACGCCGTTTTCATCAGCATGCAGGCGCAGCTCGTACGCTCCAAAGCGGTACAGGTCGCTCTGCCCAACGGGCAAAGCATAATCATTCGCCATGCCCTCCGTAAAGACAATGGTTTTCCCAGGCTCGCCAAGTGCCGCCACCCATTCGGAGCGCACAGAAGAGCCGATTTGCAGGCCGCAGAAGCTGCCGCGCAGGAGCTGCACACCTTCCACAACGGAATGCTCATAGCCGCTCTGCATGCTGTCCGAAATCACGCGCACTTCACGAAAATGCGGTTCCTCCAGCAGGTAATACCGCCCACCCGGAAACTCGTCCGGCGTGCGCAGCAGCCCAAAGCGCTCCACAAGCCCCGTGAGCGGCTCGCCAAGCTTGACGGGCACGCCAGCAAGCGCCCCCTCCTCCACGGCTTTTTGAATGCTAGCCTTCTGCTGCGCCACAGTATAGGTCTTTGGAAGCGCGTTGATCCGCGCGGGAATGCCCGCCTCGTCCGTGCGCAGGTAACGCGCAAGCTCCTCATAGAAAAATCGGCATGCGCCGCTATCGCCGCTCAGCAATTGAAACTGCTCGGCGGGGTAGTAAAAGCAGATGCCCTCCGCATCCAGATAAAAGCTGCCGACGGGCAGCGGCGCTACGTTGCTGTGCTCCAGATAATCGTTCAGCTCGTCCCCCAGCGTGCGCTGCGCTTCTGCCTCCATCCATGCCACAGCGCCGTCCACATCGGTCAAAAGATCCGCGAGCGTTAGGCGCTCGCCCGTTTGAAGGTCGTAGCTCAACGCGGTATAGGCCTGTCCCTCCCGCCCCGTTGGCAGCTTGCCCCTTGCGCAAAGCACGGTTGAAAACACGTCCTTCGCCAGAAAGGATTCCTGCCGCAGCTGTAGCCCCCAGCTACTGTCCTTGAGCGTGGTCAGCGTTATAATATGGCTTGTAATATCGCCAGAAAGCACAATATCGTCATTGATCTTTTGTTGGACAGCCTCATCGGCCATGCCCTGTAGCTGCGGATAAGCAATGGCGTTCCCGCCGATTTCCGTGCGCACCTCTCGCACGCTCACGGCGCTCTCCCCAGCCTCCCCCACGGCGGCAAGAACGGGCAGGAACGCCGCGAGCAACACAATCCAAATTCCCAAAGCTATCCTCTTACGCATTTCTGTCGTCTCCTTTGCGCATTCATTTGCATTTTGTATTTTACAGCAAAAAGATGTTTGTTGCAAGTTTGTTACATTATTTCTCTACTCTCCACATTTTTCTGCCAACAATCCTTTTTTAATGCAAGATGGGTTTATCCTCCATGCACTCCCCGGGGCAGGTAAAGGCAAGCATGGGTTGAAGCTGCACACCGCTCAACGCCGCCGCAACCGTTTTGGGAAGCTGCGAAAAATCCGCCACAAGGGAACGTGGTTTCTTTACGGCGTCGTCCTGTGCAAAGGGCACAAAATACACATTTCTCCAGTTTAAGAGCTTGCCGATGTTCTGCGCTGCCGCGCCAAGCGCGTCATTGGTGGAAACGGCCAGCACAAGCGGCCGTTCATTGCGCAGATGGCTCTTTGCGCCCAGCAGCGCAGGGGTGTCAAACATGCCGTTGGCAAGCTTCGCAAGGCTGTTGCCCGTAGCCGGGGCAATGATGTAAAGATCGGTCATGCGTTTGGGGCCGATAGGCTCCGCCAGTTGAAGGGTGTCAATGGGTTCGTGGCCGGTAAGCTCCGTCACCCGCTTACGGAGGCTGGCGGCGGTCATAAAGCGCGTATCTAGCGCGCCCGCGTTGAAGGAGAGCACCGGCAGCACCTCATAGCCGCGCCGTACCAGTTCCTCCATCTGCCGAAGCGTGCGTTCAAAGGTACAAAAAGAACCTGTGAGCGCAAAGCCGATGGTCGTCTTTTTCATTGCATTTCCTCCGATAGCAGTCGAACGCTTGCATGTAACAAAGCCTGCGCCGCTGATTGAGGCGCGTAGCGCGCGGGCAGGGCAGGCAGCACCTCGCAATGCAGCTTGAGCGCCTCAGCCTGCGTGCGGTCAAAGCCGTAGGGTGCGCTGGCAAGCTCCAGCAGACAGGCATCAGGCGGCAGGGCGTGTAGCGCATCCTCGCCGATGACGCGTGCGGGAATGGTGTTGAGCACAATGCGCATCTGCGGCGCAATTTGAGCGATCGCTTCCAGCGTGACCGCGTGCATACCGTCGCTTGCAGCCAGCAGACGCTGTTCCTCGCGACGCGCCGCCACCCACACAAGCGCACCCAATGCATAAAGCCGCTTTGCCAGCGCACGCGCGAATCTCCCATAGCCCGTTACCAGCAGCTTCATGCCCATGAGCGCCGCCGGGGTTTGACGCATGGTTTCGTATACCGCCGCCTCGGCAGAAAGCTCGGCGTTGGTCTGCAAAAAGGGTTCATGGCGCATGTAATGGATCAGCCTTAGCTGTTTGCCCGCCTCGTTGGCCGCCAGCACTTCAAATTCCAGCCCATTGCCCGCAATCACCACGGCCTTGCACTTTGCGTGTTTCAGCACATCCTCGGGGTGCAGCGTTAAGCCGCTTAACGTGGGCACGCAGCAGGCGCGCACCGCGAACGGATAGGGAAAGAGCAGTGCGTCCGCCGCGCCGATATCCGCCTCCCGTTCATCCTCCGCACGCAAGCCCAAGGTTTGTACCTCGCACCCTTCCGCCTGCCACAGCGGCAGCATGCGCAGGGCGCGTTCGTCCCCGCCAACGAGCAAAATCCGTTTCAACAAAAAAACCGCCTCCCGCCGATGCATTGATACTGCATCGTATGCGAAAGGCGGCCTTAGGTGCATGGTAGCAAAAGAACCTTAGATTGCGTGCGTGAGGCGATCCGTCAGCAGCTGCTTTTCACCGCAGAGCGTCAGCTCCAAAGGCTCGCCGGAAAGCAGCTCCACCTTTGCCTCGCCAGCTTGCACACTGATGCGAATCAGACGGCCGCGATAGTTGATCTGGAAGGCATAACCCGTCCAAGCCTCTGGCAGGAACGGCTTCAGGCTGAGGCCGTTCACCGTGCGCATGCCCGCAAAACCGTGCGCCAGCGCCAACCAGCTGCCAGCCATGCTGGTGATGTGCAAGCCATCCACTGTGTCGTTATTGATATTATCCAAATCAAGGCGCGCTGTGCGGCGGTACATTTCCACCGCCTTTTCATGGTAGCCGATCTGCGCCGCAAGCACGCTATGTACGCATGGCGAAAGGCTGCTCTCATGCACGGTCATCGGCTCATAGAAATCAAAATTGCGCCGTATCGTATCCGTATCATAAAGATGGTTGAGGAAATAGAGGCCTTGCAGTACATCCGCCTGTTTGAGGAAGCAGCTGCGCAGGACATGATCCCAAGACCAATGCTGATTGATGGGGCGTTCGCTCTCGGGCAATTCCGAGGCGGGCATCAGTTCTTTATCCAAGAAGGTATCATGCTGCACAAAGATCCCGCGCTCCGCGTCCACGGGGTAATACATGCGCTCCACAATGTCACGCATGTGCGCAAGCTCCTCAGGCGTAACCGCTAGCTGCGCGCGGCGCTCTGGCGCGGCCTGCTCGACCTGGTCACAGAAAAACGCAATGCACCATGCGGCCATGCGGTTGGTATACCAGTTGTTATTCACGTTGTTCTCGTATTCGTTTGGCCCAGTCACGCCATGGATCATGTATTTGCCCTTGGCGAAATGCACACGGTCGGCGTAGAAGCGCGCCACGCCGCAAAGCACGTCCAGCCCTTCCTTTTGCACATACGCCCAATCCCCCGTATAGGTGGCATAATCGAAAATGGCATGCACAATCGCGGCGTTGCGGTGAATCTCCTCAAAGGTGATCTCCCACTCGTTATGGCATTCGATGCCTGTGAACGTCACCATGGGATAAAGCGCGCCCTTTAAGCCCTGCTGCTGGGCGTTGTGATAGGCGCCATCCAGCTGCATGTGCCGGTACAGCAGCAGCTGCTTCGCCACGTCCTGCCCCGCCACGGCCATATAGACCGCAAAGCAATAGCCCTCCGTATCCCAGTAGGTAGCGCCGCCGTATTTTTCACCCGTAAAGCCCTTGGGGCCAATGTTGAGGCGCGCATCCTCACCGGAGTAGGTGCTCAGCAGCTGGAAGAGGTTAAAGCGAATGCCCTGCTGCGCCGCGTCGTCGCCGCTGATGGAAACGTCGCAGCCTGTCCAGCGCTTTTTCCACGTATCGGCATGCGCCTTGCGAAGCTCCGCATAGCCAACCTCGCGTGCACGCGCGGCAGCCTTGAGCGCCATCGTGGTCAGGAGGTTCTCCTCATAATCCCGGTCGGTAAAGCAGAGCGCAAATTTTTCAAGCGTCGCGGTCTGGCCTGCTTGCACGGTTCCGCGATAGGTTGCCTCCACATAGCCGCTATCGTGCTTGCGGCTTTCCAGCTCCAGCCCATCCGCCCAGCAGCTCATTGCGGCGCTCACCGCAAAGCGCGGCGCGCCGAATGGGTTTGGCTTGGTTTTGGTGAGAAGCGCCAGCGCGTCCTCTGTTTCCTCTTCCAAAAGCATGTCCCAAAAGGTTTCGTCATAGTTGCTATCCAGGTTTTTCACATTTGCATCCAAATACGGCCGCATCACCACCACCGCATCAAACGATGGCGTTACAGAATAGCAGATGGCGAGCAGTTCCTTTTGCGCCAGCGATACGAAGCGCTCCGCCACCACGCTCACGTTGCCTTCCTCCGTCCAAAGGGTAAAACGGCGCAGGAAAATACCCGTCTGCATATCAAGCTCACGGTAAAAATCCAGCACATCAGCGGTATTCAAATCAATGGGCTTGCCGTTGACCTCCACATGGATGCCATTCATGCGCACAGCGTTGATGGCCTTGCCAAAGTACTGCGGATAGCCGTTTTTCCACCAGCCTACACGGGTTTTATCCGGAAACCACACGCCTCCGATATAGCTGCCCAAATGCGTATCGCCGCTGTAATCCTCCTCAAAATTGCCGCGCATGCCCATATAACCATTGCCTGTGGAGGTCAGGCTTTCGGAGAGACGGATGGTTTTTTTGTCCAGAGCGGTTTCAACAACCTTCCATGGATGAACCTCAAAGCTCATGTAAACGGTCTCCTTTCCGATGTGCAATCGTTTGTATATAGCCATATCCTACTGTATTCCCAGTGAATTGTCAAGAAGGAATTCCGATTCCATACGCCTTTGGCGATCTTCGCTTTGCCTTTCTTCTTTGAATGCAGCGGAGCACAAACACCGGGGCGAACACAAAGAGCAAGCAGCAAATGCCCGCCGGGGCGTACATCCGATTTACAATTTCCGAAAAGCCCAGCAGCGAAAAGCACAGCGGCAGCCCCAGCGTAACGCATGCCTGAAGCGCCGGCCGCTTTTCGTGCTGCTCCACAGCGTTGCGCAGCGTACACAGGGTGGCAACCAGCGTTGTAACGACCGCCAAATACATCAGCGTCACGCTGATGATAAACCCAGCGCGACCAAACCCGCTCAGCAGGCGCACCATCGCAAAGGCATCCTGGCTAAGCTCTGGGTGTTTCAAGTACAGATAGTTGCTCACAAATAGCAGCCCCACCAGCAGCAATCCAAAGCATACCGACACGCGGCACGCATATCGGCGTGTGTTGCCCGCGCACCGGCAGATAACCCCCAGCGCAATGGTAAGGTTCATGGCGGCATACGCCACCGCATTGATCCCCGCAAGCACCAGTTCACCCACGGTAGACGGGGGCTGCAGGGAAGCAGCGGCTTGTGTGTTCCTCGGTTCCGACGCAAGGATCGCGAAGATTGCCAGCATAAACAGCAAGCCCAGCACGGCACTTGCCAACGTCAACGGCTTTGTTCCGCCAAAGCCCACCCGCCACGCCAACAGCATGGTGCCCACCGCCCCAATGGGATACGCCCAAGCCGATGGCCACAGCATGGCCACCATATGACCTGACGCGGAAATCATCGCGCCTCCAACAACTGCCATCAAAAGCGTCGCGCATAGCTGAGCGCCCAGCCGAACCAGCTTGTGACTGCCGCGATACAGATCGCACCAGCATGTCGCGCAGCCGCCGTTTGCGTTGCGCATGCACAGCGCGCACAAGCCCGTTGTGGTGATTGCGGAAAGCAAAATGAGCCACCATGAATGTACGTCATAGCGCGTAAAAAACGAAATCACCTCGCGCCCCGACGCGAACCCCGCGCCGATCACCGCTCCCACGCACGCCAGCGCGCTACAAATGCAGCGATTTTTCACCTTTCCACCTCCAATGGGAATATGCTGGAGGGTATGCGGCGGCGTTAAGGATCATGCGAAGCAAAGGAGGCGGCAACGCCTTCCTGCCGCTTCTCCATTCCCCGGCGTGCGCAAAAGGCGATCCAACGGATCGCCTTTTGCGGTATTTACTTTCGGCTCGGCCTTCTAAGGAAAGCAGGCACGCCCAAATCGTCGCGCTCTACGGACGGGGGCGGAGTCTGCGGTTCAGCGGGCGCGGCATTTTGCGTTTGAATTCTTGGCTCAATCTGCTGCCCCTGCTGAGGCGCGTTCTGATACTGCTGGCCATATTCCATGCGCGGCATGGTGGCTTGCTGCGCAACGGGCTGCTGCATCGCCGCGTATTGCATGCCCGGCTGTTGCTGCTGCATGCCAAAATCCATCTGGCCATACTGCTGCTGGGGCTGATAGCCCTGATTGTAGGCCGTCGGGTACATCTGCGCACCCTGCACCATCTGCGGCATAGCCGCCGGGGTGGGAATGGCGTTGCCGCCCATATAGCCGCCGTATTCACCGCGACCCGGCTCATCCTCCATGGGCATATTAAAGCTCATATCCTCGTAAGAAGGGGTCGGATAATCCTGATGCACCAGCGGTGTGCCCGAAAGGCCGTTCGCGCCATAGCTGCCGGAGCGCCCCGCGTTTTCGGCGGCATAGCTGCGCGTCCAATCACGCTCAGAACCCGATTTTTTCTTTATTTCTTCCTTTTTGGGGAAGGGGGTCTTTTCAAAACCGGTGGCAATCACCGTGATGCGAACCTCGTCATCCAAAGAATCATCAATGCCTGCGCCGAAAATGATGTTGGCCTCGCTATCGGCGGCCTGCATCACAAGGTTCGCAGCCTCGTTGATATCGATGATGCTCATGTCCTCGCCGCCAGTGATGTTGATCAACACCGCGCGTGCGCCATCGATGTTGGTTTCCAGCAACGGGCTGGAAATGGCGTTCTTGGCGGCTTCCACCATACGGTTTTCGCCCTTGCCCACGCCAATGCCCATGTGCGCAAGCCCGCCGCTTTCCATAACGGTTTTTACGTCCGCAAAATCCAGATTGATCAGCGCGGGCACGGCGATCAAATCGCTGATGCCCTGAATGCCCTGACGAAGCACGTCATCGGCAATCCGGAATGCCTCCAACATCGTGGTGCCCTTGGTAACCACCTGCAACAGGCGGTCGTTGGGAATCACAACAAGCGTGTCCACACGCTGTTTGAGGTCTATCACGCCCATTTCGGCGTTTTTCATGCGCTGCTTGCCCTCAAACAAAAAGGGCTTGGTAACCACCGCAATGGTCAGGCAATTCAGATCACGCGCGATTTCTGCCACGATCGGCGCCGCGCCTGTTCCTGTGCCGCCACCCATGCCCGCCGTTACAAAAACGAGGTCTGCGCCCTTGATGGCCTGCGCGATCTCCTCACGGCTTTCCTCGGCAGCTCTGCGACCCACGTCAGGAATCGCGCCAGCGCCCAGCCCCTTGGTCAGCTTTTCGCCGATCTGGATGGTGGTGCTGGCCTTGCTCATGGCAAGCGCCTGCCGATCTGTATTGATAGCGATAAACTCAACGCCTTTGAGGCCGGCGTCCACCATGCGATTGATTGCATTGTTGCCAGCGCCGCCGCAACCGATGACTTTAATCGTTGCAAAGCTCTGTTGATCCTCAATCTGAAACTCGAGCACAGTACATCCTCCTCGTTTTTGTTATGCTTCGGTCGCAATGGGGCCGTTTCAGCCGCCCAGCAGGCTCTTGAAAAAATCCTTCACGCCGCCGGTCACTCCGCCCGAGGGAACATTACGCGATTCGATGGTATCGATGATCAGGTCCATCAGTCCCATGGCGCTGGCATAAATGGGGCTTGAAAGCTTGATGGTGCGCTTGATGGTATCGCGCACCGGCTTTTCAAGCTTTGCCGAAAGGTAATCCCTTCCGCCCCGGTTCAAGCTTAGCCCCCCGCCCGTCAGGTAAATGGTGGACCAGCTGCCTAGCTTGATGCCGCTTTCCTCAATGCAATCCTTGATCATTTCCGCGATCTCATCCACACGCGGCTCCAGCACGGCGGCTACCTGCTCCTGTGTGAAGGTCTCGGATTTGACCCCATCGCCGCCGGATACTGTATAGGATTGCGAAATTGTAGATATTCCATACACGTAGTCGCGTTTGATCTGCTCTGCCGATTCCAGCGGAATAGAAAGCCCTTCCGCCACGTCTGCGGAGATATGCCCGCCACCGATGGAAAGCGTCTTTTGGAAAATGACCGCGTCACCCTCTACGGCCATCACATCCGTGCACAGATAGCCCACATCAATGAGCAACGCCGTGCGATCGCGATCCTCTTCCAGCAGGTAAAGCATGGCTTCACCCGTGGAGCTGCTGAAAAAGCCGCTCACCGTAATGTTCATATCATGCAGACGCGCCATGACATCGTCCAAAAAGAAGGTATCCGCCACCACAAAGCTAACCAGCGCTTTAAGCTCGCTACCCTTCATGCCCACTGGCTCCAGCGTCTTTTTGCCGCCGTCCACCATGAACCACGCGGGGCTGCGGTGCACAACAACACCGCGCACAGGCGAAAGCTGCTTGTCCGCATTGGCGAAGATCTTCTCCACATGACGCGCAGTCACATGCGGATCTGCACCCTGAATGATTACGCTTGTCTCCACCGCATACACGCGCGTAAATTCACCAGGCACACCCACATTAATCTCGCGTATTTTGTGCTTGGATTGTGTTTCTGCCTCCGCAATGGATTTTTGGATGGCCTCGTTTAAGAGCATGGTGTTGTTCCATTCGCCCTCCAAAAAGCCGTCGTAGGCAGAAATGCCCGCGCCAACAATGTCGCAGCGCTGCGTGCCGCTGGTTTCCGCCACGAGGGTTACAATCTTGCAGGTGCCAAAATCAATTGCCGCAATGGTTGATTTCATAACAAAGCTACCCCTGTTCGTCAGGAATCAGCCGCGGGCAGGAACCCGGCGGCAAGCACCTCATCGCTCCTTTAGCGTTTTCCAACGCCAAAACAAGCACCTGAAGTACCATCATTTATTGTACCCGTTTTGGCAGGAATTCGCAAGCATATTCCAGTTTTTTTTTCACTATTTTATGAATTTGCGCTCGATTGATGGTTTTTTCGCACAAAAAGCTAATTATCGGGAAGATATTTCGCATCCTCAGGGATTGTGACGTCCAGCAAACCTGAATTTTTTCCCAGTTGCCGCAGGTAAGCCATGTCCGTGCGCACTGCGCCGATCTTTGCCTGCATATAATTGCTATCGCCAAGCCGCACGGTAATGCCCTCCGCGGTGATGAGGTAAATATTCATCGGATCCGAGATGTTGATCTCCGTCACCTGGCTTTGATACCCCTGCAGCATAAGCTCCGAAAGAATACTGCGATACGCGTCCAGCTGGTTTTGACTGCGCACCATGAGCATCTGCCCAGTATTGACATTGGTCACGTTAAAGCCCGTCACCACCGGCAGGCCCTGCGGAAGCGCCATCCCGTTTTCCTCGCTCATCACAAGCCCCTGCGCATCCAAGGTATAGCCAATGCCAAGCCACTGCATGGCAGCCACGGTTTCCCGCTCGTTAATGTAAAGATAAATGGTGTTGGGGTAAGCGATCTGCATATTCAAAAAAATCAAAGCATGGTCCTTCGCGAGCGCCTTTTTCACCTCATCCACGGTAATGCTGAAAATATTGCGCCCCCTGACCAGGCCGGAGACCGTAACCACCTGCTGAGGTGTTTTTTTGGTATTTCCAACCACATACACATATTGCAGCCGAAACACCATTTGCTGAAGGATCACGATGGTGGTCGTAAGCATGCACAAAAGCACCAGCACCTTAAAAAAGCCATGCTTGCGCTGCCGTTGCCTTTGGGGCGCGGCTGGCTCTATGGGCGTATCCATCCGGGAGGAAGAGGCCGACAGGGTCGGCGCTTGTTCCTCCTCTGGCTTCGCATCCTCATCCGCAGCTGCGCGATGAAGATAATCATAGCTATATTCGCCATACGCCTGAAACTCATCCATTTCCTGCTCGGCGTCGCGCCGTATATTCGCGCGCTTCCTCATGTGCCTTCCCCCCCCCTTGGCTTATGCGTCCACTGTCTCCCTTCGGACATCCGCATTAAGTGCGGAAAGCATATCCTCCAGCTTTTCGTAGCCTCGGTCAATCAGCTCCGCACGTTCCACAATGGTCTCGCCCCTTGCCCCAAGCCCCGCAAGGGTTAGCGCGGCGCCACCGCGCAAATCGCGCGCCGTCACGCACGCGCCGTACAGCGCCTCTACGCCCTGCACGATGGCCATCCTGCCATTCACCATCACATTAGCGCCCATGCGGTTCAGATCGCCCGCGTGGGTAAAACGGTTCTCAAATACATTCTCCACCACCACGGAAGTTCCCTTTGCAATCGTCGCAAGCGCAAGCATTTGTACCTGCATATCGGTCGGGAAGCCGGGGTGTGGCTGCGTTTGAAGCTGCGCAAACGCGGTAAGCCTCTCCGGCGCGTTCAGCGTAACGCTCGTCTCCTGCTCGTTGATCTCGCAGCCCATTTCCCGCAGCTTGGCAAATACCGCGCAAAGGTCACAGCAGAGTACGTTGCGCAGTTTCACCGCGCCGCCGGTAATCGCGGCGGCAGCCAGCAGCGTGCCCGCCACAATGCGATCCGGCATAGGAGTATAACATACGCCGCGAAGCTCCGCTACACCTTCTACGCTGATGGTATGTGTGCCAGCACCGCTCACCTTTGCGCCCATGCGGTTCAAAAACTGTTGCAAATCCACAATTTCCGGTTCCCGCGCCACGTTGTGCAAACGCGTGACGCCGTTTAGAAGCACCGCCGCCATCATGACATTCTCCGTGGCGCCAACGCTTGGGTAATCAAAATGCACCGCACCTGCGCGCATTTGCCGCCCATCGCAATGGATAACGCCGCGCTCCTCCACGATCCGCACGCCCAGCTGTTTCAACCCGCTCAGGTGCAGATCAATGGGTCTCATGCCAATTTCGCACCCGCCGGGAAAGGTAACCGTAGCGCGTCGGAAGCGCGCCAAAATTGGCCCCATCAAAAAAATGGACGAGCGAATTTTCTTTGCCAGCTCATCCGGCATTTCGTAGCGGCACAGCCCCTGCGGGTCGATCACCAGCGCCCCCTCTGAAGCCTGCACGCCGCAGCCCAGCATGCGCAGAATATCCCCCATATAAGCGATATCGCTCAAATTGGGGCAGTTTTCTAGTGCCGTTGGTTTCCCGGTTAGGATCGAGGCCGCCATAATTGGCAATACCGCGTTTTTTGCACTATGTACTGTCCATTCCCCATGCAGGCGTCTTCCGCCGCGAATTCGCAAGGTGTCCATTCCTCCACCTCCGTCAAGCATTGCATACACCATCCTATGCCATGCCCGATCATTTGTGAAAGAGGAAGGCGCTACCTCGCACAGTTGCGCGAAACCGAGAGCAAGATCCCTACCGATGCCATCAGCAGCGATATGGATGTTCCTCCAGCGCTGAAAAATGGCAGCGGCAGCCCCGTTGTAGGCAAAATGCCCACCACCACGCCAATGTTTAAAAACGCCTGCACAACAATCATCGCGGTGATTCCGGCTGCCAGCAGACAGCCGTAGCGATCAGGACAGCTTACGGCGATCCGCATACCCGCAAATGCAAATGCGATGAACAGCACAATCACCACGATGCACCCAAAGAGCCCAAAATCCTCCCCGACGATGGCGAAGATAAAATCGCTCTCCGGATACGGCAAATAGGAAAATTTCTGCCGCCCCTGCCCAAGCCCACGGCCGAACAGCCCGCCCGAGCCGATGGCAATCAGCGACTGCGCAAGCTGATAGCCCTCGTCGCTCATTTGAGCAAAGGGGTTGCGGAAGGAAAGCAGGCGCTCGCGGCGGTACGGCTCCGTCCATGCGTACAGGGCGCCCACGCATAGGCCGCCCACGCCCATCAGCGCCAAATACCGCCATTTCGCGCCTGCCAGCAGCAGCATCAGCGCCGCCACAATCATGATGCTGCCCGCCGTGGAAAGGTTGGGCTGCTGAAAAATAAGCAAAAACATAGCCGCTGGTACCAGCAGCAGCGGCAGAATGCCGCGCCAAAGCCGCTCCACCTGTTGAATGCGGTAGCTAAGCGTGGAAGCTAGGTAGAGGATGGAGGCGATCTTTGCAAGCTCTGAGGGTTGAAAGCTCATGCCGGCAATGTTCAGCCAGCGCCTAGAGCCGTTCAGGTATACGCCGATGCCCGGAATCAGCACCAGCGTGAGCAGCCCCAAGCTTCCCGCCAAGCCCGCCACCACAATGCTCGGCTGACGCCAAAAGGTGTAGGGAATGCGGCTGGTGATCAGCATGAGCACCGCGCCCAGCCCTACACCAATCAGCTGCTTTTTGACCTCCAGCAGCGCATCCCCATGATCGATCGCCTTATAGTACGTGGCGCTGAAAAGCGCCAGCAGGCCGCCCATCAGCAGCAGTGATACGATGAGCAGCAGCGTCCAATCCACGGGCGCGTGGCGCGCATGTAGCCTGCGCGCAATGGGTTCATTCGTCGGTTGAATCAAAAAAGCCCCTCCCAGCGTTTGAAAGATGCTTGTCTTTTGTATATCGCATCTTTCCCAGCAGTGGGAAGGGCGGAAGATTAGGAGAGTCGGTTGACTAGCTCCTTAAAAACTTGACCACGGTGCTCGTAATCCCGGAACATATCAAAGCTTGCGCATGCGGGCGAAAGCAGCACATTGCCCCCGGAAACTGCCAGCGCGCGTGCTTTTTCCACCGCGTCCTCCATGCTGTAGGCGCTTTGGATGTCGGTATAGCCCGCTTCCTCCAGCTGCTCCCGGATCTGCTTTGCGGTCTGCCCCATCACCACCACATGGGAGATCCTCTCCGACGCGCGGATGCAGGCGCAGAGCGGTGAAAAGTCCGTATGCTTATCGTAGCCGCCAAGCAGCAGCACCGTGGGCGCCTTCATGCTCTCCACGGCTTTGATGGTGCTATCCACATTGGTGCCCTTGCTGTCGTTGATGAACGTAACGCCATCCACCACGCGCACCTTTTCAATGCGATGCTCCACGCCTGTAAAGGATTGCAGCGTATGGCGGATGACCGGCGCAGGCACGCCCATAGCGGAAGCCATGGCCGATGCGGCAAGCGCGTTTTCCAAGTTGTGCGGTCCGGGGATCAAAACCTGATCCGCATCGCAAATGGGCTTGCGAAGGCCGTCCCACTGCCAGATGAGCTTTCCATTTTCGATAGACGCGCCATTTTCCACAGGCTGCGTGCGGCTGAAAAACGCAACGCGCGGCTTGAGCTTGGTCGCCATTTTCAGCAGTACGGGGTCGTCCATGTTGAGCACAGCAACATCCTGCGCGGTCATGTTTTCAAACAGGCGTTGCTTGCAGCGGATGTACTGCGCCATGCTGCCATGACGGTTCAAATGATCCTCTGTGATGTTGAGAAGCGCCGCCACGCGCGGGTGAAAAGTCTTGATGCTTTCCAGCTGAAAGCTGGACACCTCCACAACGGTGATATCGTCCTTTTTGGCGGAAATCGCCACCGAGGAGAGCGGGTAGCCGATATTGCCCGCAACATGCGTCACGTGCCCGGCATTTTCGAAGATTTTGCCCAGAAGCGTGGTGGTCGTGGTTTTGCCATTGGTGCCTGAAATGGCCAGTATATCGCCCTGCATAAGCGAATACGCCAGCTCCAGCTCGCCAACCAGCGCAACGCCATGCTCCTTTGCCGCCAGCGGCAGAGGGGAGTCAATCGGCACGCCGGGGCTGATGACCACCAAATCCGCCTGCTTCAGCAGCTTTGACGGATCTTCGCCCAAGCGGAATTCGCACGCGGTATCGCGCAGTACATCCAGCTCGTCACCGAAGGCTTCCTCTTTTTTGGTATCCGAAAGGATAGGGATCGCGCCATGGCTCATCAGCAGCTGCGCGGCGGCAATGCCGCTGCGCGCCATGCCAACCACGAGCACCCGCTTTCTGCCAAGATACATGGGAATCACCTCCATACGTTTGTTTTTGTGCGTTACGGCACCAGTTTCAGCGACAGCAGCGAAATCAGGCACAAAACGCCTTCCACCACAGCGTACATCGCCACGATTTGCGGCTCGTTCATGCCGCTTAGCTCAAAATGATGGTGGATGGGGGACATTTTGAAGATGCGCTTGCCATGCGTTACTTTGAAATAAACCCGCTGGATAATCACGCTTAGGGAGGACATGAACATCGTAAAGCACACCAGCAGCATAAAGATCGGCATGCGCAGGAGCATCGACATGCCCACCATCGCGCCGCCGATGAACATGCTGCCCGTATCCCCCATGAACACAAGCGCGGGGTAATGATTAAAGCGCAGGAAGCCCATGCACGCGCCCGCAAGCGCCATCGCGAAAATCGCAAGGTTCTGATAGTTGCCCGCAAGCTCCGGCCCCATCGCAGCGGAAGCGGCAAGCGTCACAAATAGCGCGATCAAACCCCACGTAGCGCTACCGATAACCGTCACGCTGCTCAGCAGCCCATCCAAGCCATCCTGTAGGTTCGCGCTGTTGACCATAAAGATCATCACGCAGGTCATCAGCGGCACATAGAATACGCCCAAATCCCACTCGACGTTGAAAAACGGAATCAAAACCTTGCTGCCCACCATGGGGCTTAGGTAACAGTACAGCGAAAAAGCAACCGCCGTTAGCGTCTGCCCAATGATCTTTTGCCACCAGATCAAGCCCAGATTGCGCTTCTTGACCACCTTGATGTAGTCATCCACAAAGCCGACCAGCATGCTTAACAGCGATACCGCGATCAGCGCGAGAATAAAATCATCCTTGCCGTACCATGTGCCATGCGCAATGAGCGCCACGATGCACGTGACCGCCGCAAACATCAGCCCGCCCATGGTGGGCGTACCCTGCTTGGTCTTATGCCGATCCGGCCCAAGCTCATAAATCGTTTGCCCAAACTTGAGCTTGCGAAGCACCGGCAGCACGCGCGGCCCAATCAGCAGCATCGCAATCACGGATAAAATCAGCGCCAATATCAACCTTAGCACAGTTGTTCACTCCTTGGTAATGGACGTTCAGGCGCGCATTTCATTCAGCAGCTCGCGCACGACGACCTTTTCATCAAACGGGCGCTTGACGCCCATGATTTCCTGATAGGTTTCATTGCCCTTGCCAGCGAGAATAATCACATCGCCCTCGCCGCCCATTTCAAGCGCATAGCGAATCGCTTCGCGGCGGTTCTCAATCACAACATACTTTCCCTTTGCCTTTTTCATCCCCGATTCGATGGATTTCAAAATCACATTGGGATCTTCGGTGCGGGGATTATCGCTGGTGAGAATGGAGAAATCCGCCAGTCGGCTCACGATTTCGCCCATCATGGGGCGCTTGCCGTGGTCGCGGTCACCGCCGCAGCCGACCAACACAATCAAGCGCCGCTTGGTAAAGGTGCGCACCGTGGTGAGCACGTTCTCCAGCGCGTCCGGGGAATGGGCGTAATCCAGAATTACCTTGTAGGGCGTGCTGGTATCCAGCACCTCCACGCGCCCCGGAACGTTCTTTACGCTTTCCAGCCCTTCCTTAATAGCACTGCGATCGATGCCCAAAATCATGGCCAGCGCCGCAGCCGCAAGGGCATTATAGACGTTGAACATGCCGGTCAGGTGCATGCTGATGGCCATCTCCTCCACACCGCGCAGCAAAATGGAGAAGGAAACGCCGTCCTCGCTGATCTCAATATCCCGGGCGAACACATCAGCCTCGGAGCTAATGCCGTAGGTCAGATACGGGATCTTGATCTGCTGAAGGATGCGGTCGGTGGTTTCATCATCCGCGTTAAGCGCCGCGTTTTGCACCGCGCCATGCAGAAAAAAGCCGCATTTGGTTTGAAAGTAATTTTCCATGGTGCCAAAGTAATCGAGGTGATCCTGCGAAAGGTTGCTGTAGGCGGCAGCCTCAAACGAAACGCCATCCAAGCGGTGCATATCAATGGCGTGCGCGCTGGCCTCCATGCTCACGGCCTCCACGCCCGCGTCACGCATTTGGCGCAAGCAGCGGTGCAGCTCAATCGGGTCTGGCGTGGTCATGTTGCTGGGCACATGAGTCTGCCCGATCATATTGCCCGTGGTGCCAATCAGCCCGGTCATGAGACCCGCGTGCTCTAAAATGGCCTTGACAAGATAGCTGGTAGTGGTTTTTCCCTTGGTGCCCGTGATGCTTACCATGCGCATTTCCCGCGCCGGATGCCCATAAAATGCCGAGGCGACATGCGCCATAGCGGCTCGCGTGTTCTCAACGCGCACCTGAGGCAGCGGCAGATCAACAAAGCGCTCCACAATCAGCGCGATGCAGCCGCTTTGCGCGGCCTGCGCCGCAAAGTCGTGCGCATCAAATCGAGCGCCGCTGATGCAGAAAAACAAACCATTGGTCACCGTCTCGCGGCTTGAAATCGCCAACGAGCCGATCTCAACGGCCATGTCTCCGCGCGTCTCCAAAACGCCGGGAACATCAGTCAGCAAGTTCTTGAGTAGCATCGGTATTCCCCCATCCTGATGGATTTGGTAGTGCAAAGGTCACCGTGACCACCGTATCGGGCGGCATAAACTCGCCAGCCGCGGGCACCTGCGCGGTGGCAAAGCCGCTGCCGTCAATCTCCATCGCAAGCCCGCGCTGCCTGCACAATGCGCCCGCCTGTGCAATGGAAAGCCCGCGCACGTCCGGCACGCAAACCAGCGATTCGGCGCTTGGAAGCTCCTCCGCATAGGTATAGAGCATCACCTGTCCGCCTGAAATGAGCTTCGCGCCGCCGCTTGGCATTTGCGCGGTAACCACATCGCCCGCGCCGTCATCCAGCACGCGGAAGCCCTGATCCGCAATCGCCTTGCGCGCCTCCCATAGCGGCATTCCCACTACGCTTTGCACCACAAGCTCCTCGCGATCGTCATTGGCAGTCGGCTGACAGCCTAAATACGGTAACACATCCGCGAGGATTTGTCTAGCGAAGGGTGCGGCGGTGGTTCCCCCATAATCCACGGGCGTATCCGCCTCATCCACAATCACCAGAAGCGCAATGCGGGGATCATCCGCCGGTGCAAAGCCGAAAAACGAGCCGATATGCACGTTGCGCACGATTTTGCCTTCCTTGTATACCTGCGCTGTGCCCGTCTTTCCACCAATGCGATACCCCTCGATGCGGGCGTTCTTCGCGCCGCCGGTGCTCACCACATCCTCCAGCAGCTGGCGCATCGTAGCGGACGTCTGTTGAGAAACGGGCGTAGCAACCACCTTAGGCTGCGTGCGGTAAAGCGCCGCGCCATCCGGCGAAACGGCCTCCTTGAGCAGGTAGGGGCGCATGAGATGACCGCCGTTGATCGCCGCGCACGCGGCTGTGAGCATTTGCAAGGGCGTTACCGCGACGCTTTGCCCAAATCCGATGCGCGCTAGGTCCACATTCTTTACGGAGTTTGCGGGTATTAGTATACCACTTCCCTCCCCCTGCAAGTCAACATTCGTTTTTCGCCCAAGGCCGAAAGCATGCAGATACTGATACATGCGTTCCGTGCCAAGGCGGAGCGCCAGCTCCACAAACACCGGGTTGCAGCTGTTTTGCAGGCCTTGCGCCATGGTTTCGGCCTTGTGAGGGCTTCCCCAGCAGCGGATGGTATCGCCGTCTACCTTAATCTTAGCAGAGCAGTAAAACGAATCGTCGGGAGTGGTAACGCCCGCATCCAGCGCGGCGGCAGCCGTAACGACCTTGAAGGTGGAGCCGGGCTCGTACGCATCGGAGATGAGGCGGATGCGCATGAGGCTTTGCAGCGCGTCCGCCTGTTCGCGCGGCGGGTTGTTGGGATCATAATCCGGCTTGCTGCACATGGCGAGGATTGCGCCCGTATACGGATCCATCGCAATGGCGTGTACAGCCTGCGCGCGATTGACATCATAGCATTCGCGCATCGCTTTTTCCACGATCTCCTGAATGGTGGCATCAATGGTGAGCTTGATGGCGTTGCCATCCTGCGGCTCAATATAGAGGTTGCCGCTATCGTAGATGGGCTGCGCTTTTCCATCCACGCTGCGCAGGCTTGTACCCGCCGTGCCGCGCAAAAGCTCCTCATACTGCTGCTCAAGCCCGCTTTGACCAACGCTGTCCACATTGGTAAGCCCCAGCGTCTGCGTAAGAAAAGTGCCGCGCGAATACACCCTGCGCACATCCTCATCAAAGATCAGCGCCTTGAGCTCCGCAGCCACCGCCGTGTTGGCGCTCGCCTGCAAAAGGCGCAGCTCGTCCGCTTTTTCGCGCGTCACCTGACGTTTGAGCATAATGGAGGCCTTGGTTTGATCGGCAAGCTTGCGCGTGACGCTTTCCTCTGAAATATCCAATATCGGGCATACCGTTTGCGCAAACAAAGATATGTCCGATATTTTGCGCGGGTTTGCGCTTACAATATACGCCGTGGCGCTCACCACCAACGTTTGGCCATGCGTATCCAAGATGTTGCCGCGCCGCGCGTACACCGTGCCTTCCCGCGTCCACTGCCGGATGCCGCGCGCCGTAAGGCTTGCCGATTCCGACGTTGTCAGATAGGCAATACGCGCCATCAACAGTACCAGCAAACAAACCAATAGGACAAGCAGGATAAAAACGCGCTTGCGGATATGCAGCTCGGTCGGCATGCTTCTTCCCCCATTATGCGTGATAGAGGGATGTATGCAAAGCATGCTTAGGTTATGTATGATTCGACGCAACTCGCCCGGCCATCGCAAAAGGAGGCGTTAGTTTCCATTGCTCGCAAGGGTGGGCGCGCGCGTCGCGCTGGTCTGCGCGCTTAGCGCCGCCTCAGCGGACTGCGGCGCGGCCTCAACGCTCTCGCCCGGGCGCGTATCCACCGCCACCAGATGAATTGCCTCGGCAGATTCGGCGGGAATCATGTTCAGGTTGCGCGCGGCGGCATAGCAGATGGTCGCGGCGTCCGATGCCTCGGCAATCTGCTCCTTGATCTGCTCGTTAGCGGCGATGCACTCCTCCATCTTGCCCTCCAGCCGGTTGATCACCTTTTGCCGATCGGCAATCGTACCCTGCTGCACAAGCACGGCAATGCCGCACACAAACAGCACAAACGCCACCAAAAAGATTGCAAAGCGCATCGATACCCGCACCCCGCCCTTGCTCAGCTCATGGTGCATGTCGGCGCTAATGCGCTGCTCCTCTTTTTCTAAGCGTTCCATTTCCAGCCGCATGTTCTGCGTGCGGCAGCGACGCTGCCGATCTGGCTTCAAGCTTCCCGTTTGAATATCCAAGTCGCTGCCCGGCAGATAAACGCTATTGGATACCGACATGCGCCCCGTAGGCACATAACGGCCCGAATTGTCATTCACATAGCTATCATAAATGGGCGTATACTGTGCCATGTTCCCACTCTCCTTCTTCTTTTTACTTGTTGCAGCGCTCTGCTAGCTTTCCTTCATATTCGCAATTTCTTCAAGGATGGACATACGATGCTCCTTGAAATATGTATCTTCTCCGCCAGCCGCCACGCTATCCACAATCCGGATATGATCAAGCGCGCCGCTGATTTCAACATCCTTTGCCTCGCCTAGCACGTACTGGCGCAGCTTAACGGGCAACAACAGCCGTCCCTGCCCATCGGCCTGCATGCCGCGATAGCTCATCTTTGCCAAATAGGCTTGGTATTTCTGTACCGCTACGCTGCGCTGGTTCAAATGGTACAGTTCTCCAAGAAGCGCATCAAACACCCAATCCGGGTACAGGGCAATGCCCTCGCCATCGCGTGTGAGGCTGATGGTAAACACCTCGCCCAGTGGTTTGCGATAACCGTTTGGGATGATGATGCGACCCTTGCTATCGATGGTATGATCGTAACTTCCAAAAAAAGTAAAGTTGCTTGGGGTGGCAGGCGCTACAGAAGCGACGTCGTGTTGGAGTTGCTCCTCGTCCATGCCTACGCCCCCTCGCTCTACGATATTCCCCACTTCGAACCCTTTTTAGGGCTTCTACACCATTATGCTCCACTTATTTTGTCCATGTCAACGCGCCGGATTTGGCATTTTGCATCAATGTGTAACATCTATATCACAAAGCATATTTGATGCAGGAACAGCAGTTCTGGCATTCCGAAGGTAAAAAAAAAGAAAAGCCGCAATCCACATTCATGCAATGTGTTGCGGCTTTGGGGAACGTCAGTTTTTGTTCTTTTGTTTCTAAAGCGTTACAAATGTTTGTTGTAAAAGTTAGAAGTCTTTCTCATCCAACTGAATCGGGCAAAAGTCCAAAGCATCGCACGAAACAAGGCGATACCTAACGCCGCCATGCATGCCGCAAAATGCAATTTTAATGCCAGCCGCATGCAAATGCCCATAGACGACCCGGCACACCGGATAGCTTTCCAGAAGCTCCGAAAACGCAGTAGCCGTCCCATCACCAAACAGAGGGGGGTAGTGCATGAGCACGGTAACCGGCTCCCCGCCCGAAAGCGCCACCGCGCAATCAAGGGACAAGCGCAGGCGCATCAGTTCGCGATGAAAAATCTTCTCATCTTGAGCGTTCAGCGGCTGCTGAGGCGTGGGAAACATCCAGCCGCGCGTGCCGCAAAAGACATGCCCATTGAGCATAACGGCATCATTTTGCAAGGCGTGCATGTCCGGCGGGAGCGCCGCGCGCACCTTGCCAAGCGAACTCCACCAATAATCATGGTTGCCGCGCAGCAGCACCTTTTGCCCGGGAAGCTCCGCGATGGCGTGCAAATCATCCAGCGCATCGGCGAGCTGCATCGCCCAGCTCAAATCGCCGGGGATGAGCACCACATCATTCGGCTCAATCATTTTGAGCCAATGCATCTGAATGGTTTCAAAATGGCGATCCCAATGGCTGCCAAAAACGTTCATGGGCTTTTGCGCATGACCCGGCAGATGGAGGTCGCCAATGGCATAAATCGACATGCTTCCCTCATTTCGCAGATTGGCTCACGCCATTCTCAGCTCGCTTTGTTAGTCCTTATCCTCATCTTCATCATCGTCATCCTGATCCTCATCCTCAATGACGCTCTCAAGCGATAGCTCGCTCTCAATATCGCCAAACTCATTTTCAGGAATGTCTTCATGAATCTGCGGGATAATTTCATCCATCGTGCTTACGGAACTGATGCCGATGGTGCTTTCATCCACGGTGGCCGGCTCTTCATCGCTACTATCGTTGCTTCCGCCGTTCATTTCTTTGTAGCAGCCAAGGCACATGTCCTTGCCCGGCAGCGCAGGCGCAGCATTGCACACGGAGCAAAGCTCCATTTCATCGCTGACCTGCTCCCCCTTCATTTCACGCAGGCAGACTTTGCATAGCTTTTCCGTCTCCTGAATGTAATTCAAATCACACCTTGGGCATTTTACAAGCTTCATGTGTCGAATCCTCCTCAATGAAATTGACCTGTGGCGGTTAAAGAACCTTGGAATGATTTCCATGGGAATGAGCTTCCATTTATGTTGCGCTGCCATTCAAATTCTATTACGATTATGTTACGTCAATGACGTACATTATTAACATTTGGAGGTATCCTATGAACGGAAAACAGAAGCTAACCATTTTGACCTTGACCTTCTGCCTCACGGTGAGCGGAACCTCGCTTGCGGGAAGCGCGCCGACCTCGCAATTCGGCTTTTCTGGCTGGCCCTATCGGCAAAGCACCAACTGCGACAAACAAACCGAAGCGCCAACTGCTGGCTGTGAAACCACCCCATGTCCTCCGGTACAAACGGTTCCCACCACCTGCCCGACATTTTGCCCCACGGTGGCGCCTACCGAAGTACCCGCGCCACCCGTCACGGCCGTGCCTATTGAAACGCCAGCCATCACGCAGGAGCCGACCCTAGCGCCCACGCAAACCGCCGCGCCAACTTTGACGCCCGCCCAAACAGCGACGCCCGCGCCGACCGTAAAGCCGACTCCGACCGTCAAACCGACCGCGACCGTAGCGCCCACATCCACTGTAACGCCAGTGAAACCAACAACTGGGCCCTCTACAGACGATGATTATACTACGGGTTCCATAACAGCGCAAGAGGAAACTGCATTTAATTTGTTGAATGCGGATCGCGCTTCCAATGGCCGCTCCGCGCTTACGCTGGATGCCGCGCTGTGCGATCTGGCGCGTTTGAAAAGCACGGACATGTTTAAGAACAATTACTTCGCCCATACCTCGCCTACGCTAGGCTCTGCCGCCGATATGCTGCGCAGTCACGGCTACAGCTTTACCTCTGTTGGCGAAAACATTGCCCACCACTCCACGGTGGAAAAATCGCAGGCTGCCTTTATGAGCAGCACTGGGCATCGTCAGAACATCCTAGGCTCACAATGGGCAAAGGTTGGCATTGGCGTTAGCTATGACAGCCAAGGCTTCGTCTATGTGACGCAGTTGTTTGTACGATAAGGCTACGCAAAGCACCCGCGCTTTTTGGCGCGGGTGCTCTTTTCAATCGCCATGGTCACCAATAGCGCCAGCGATTCATCGCGGGCATCGTGCGTCCACGCCCAGCATAGTATTGCGGCTTCGCGTTTGAGAGGCATGGCATCACGCCTACCGCACGAAGCACGCTACGACCCGCCATGCTTCCGCGCGGGCGCACATAGGTGCTCAACGCCAGCGGTGCGGGAACGCCGTCCATGGGCATGGGGCGAAACGGGCTTTCCTCCGTTTTCTCCTGCGTGAAGGGAATGGAGAAATCGGATTCCGGCATGATTCTACGCTGCAGCGCGGGCAGCAGTACCGCCTCGCTCTTTTGCAGTGCGGGGCGCATCCATAAGTAGCGCTGCATGCTAACACTCCTTTCCAGCTTACAAGGGGAAGCTATAGCATGCTATGCGCTCCACGGGCAAAGGTGCAGAAGCAGCGGTTCTGCTCAGCTGTGCAAAGCGGCGTCGGGTGCTCCCTCCGGGAGTGCCACAAGCGCGTCCAACCGCTCCAGCAGCTGGTCGCGACCCGTGGCGTCCTCGCTTGAAAAGGCAATGATCTCCCATGGCTGTACGAGCATCGCGCGGCAGATGGGCGCAATGAACTTCATGCGCGCACCGCGGCTGATTTTATCCGCCTTGGTAGCCACTACCGTAAAGGGAATGCCCATTTTGCGAAAATATTGGCTCATGACCACGTCATCCGCCGTAGGATCGTGACGGATATCCACCAGCAGCAACACATGCGCAAGCAAGGTGCTGTGCTGAAAGTATCCGTCCATCATCGCGCCCCAGCGACGTTTTTCAAGCTTATCCACCTTCGCAAAGCCATAGCCGGGCAAATCGACCAGATGAAAGCGATTGTTAATCAAAAAAATGTTGATCAGCCTGGTTTTGCCGGGCGTGGAGCTGGTCTTGCAAAGCTTTTTTCGGTTGCAAAGCGCGTTGATCAGCGAGCTTTTGCCCACGTTACTCTTGCCGACCACCGCCAGCTGCGTGAGCGTGATGGGCGGCTGTTCATTGTACGCGGCAAGGCTGGTCACAAATTCGGCGTTTTTGATCTCCATTTTCAAGACCCCCGATACGCAGACGGCTGCACAGACGCTTTGCTCAAATCTAGCGAGCCCACATGCGGAGGAACCGACTTGGGCAGCTCGCGCACAAGCGCAGCGGCAAGCACCTCGTGTACGTCATGCACAGGCTGTACGCAGACCTTTTTGAGCACGTTTTGTGGGATTTCCTCCAGATCCTTTTGGTTCTCCCAAGGGATCAGCACGAGCTTGACGCCCGCGCGGTAGGCCGCCATCAATTTTTCCTTCAGGCCGCCAATGGGCAGCACGCGCCCGCGCAGCGTGATTTCACCCGTCATGGCAACGTTCTGGCGCACGGGAACATCCAGCAGGGCGCTGACAAGCGCCGTTGTAAGCGTGACGCCCGCGCTGGGGCCATCCTTGGGCACCGCGCCCTCCGGCACATGGATATGAATATCGTGCTGTTTAAAAAACTCCACCGGCACGCCCCATGGCTCGCTATGCGCGCGCACCCACGATAACGCAGCCTTCGCGCTTTCCTGCATCACATCGCCTAGCTTACCCGTCAGCTGCACCGCGCCGCCGCCCTGCATGATGGAGCATTCCACGGAGAGCATTTCACCGCCGACCTGCGTATACGCCAAGCCGTTGACAACGCCCACCAAGTTTTCCAAGTCCAGCGCCTCGCGCGTGAACTTCACCGCGCCTAGGTACGCCGTAAGCTTTTCCGGGTTCACGGTGACCGTATCCAGCTTTTGATCCAGCATTTCCACCGTGGCCTTGCGCACCACGCGCGCAAGCGTCCGCTCCAGCTCACGCACACCCGCCTCGCGCGTATAGCCGCCAATCACGGTATTGAGCACCTTATCGCTCAGCTTCACGCTTTGAGCCTTCAGCCCATGGCGCTCAATCTGCTTTGGCAGCAGGTGACGACGAGCAATTTTCAGCTTTTCTTCCTCTGTATAGCTGGGCACCTCAATGATCTCTAGCCTGTCCAACAGCGCCGGAGGAATGCTATCCACCGTATTGGCGGTGGTAATGAACATCACGCGGCTCAAATCAAATGGCAGCTCCATGTAATGGTCGCGAAAAGCGTTGTTCTGCTCCGCGTCCAGCACCTCAAGCAATGCGGCGGCAGGATCGCCGCGGAAATCGTTGCTCATCTTATCAATTTCATCAAACAGGAACACCGGGTTCATAGAACCGGCTTGCTTGATGCCCGCGATGATGCGCCCGGGAATCGCGCCCACATAGGTGCGGCGATGACCGCGAATTTCAGCCTCATCGCGCACGCCGCCAAGCGACATCTGCACAAACGCACGCCCAACCGCCTTTGCCACCGCACGAACGATGGAGGTTTTTCCCACGCCGGGAGGCCCTACAAAGCACAGGATCGGGCCCTTCATATCATTTTTCATGCGCAGCACCGCAAGGTATTCGACAATGCGCTCCTTCACGCGCTCCAAGCCGTAATGATCCTCCTCCAGCACGCGGCGCGCGCGTTTGAGGTCAAGATTGTCCGGCGTGAGCTTACCCCACGGCAAATCCAAAATCCACTCCACATAGGTGCGGCTCACGCCGATTTCCGGCGTTCCCGGCGACATGCGCGTCAGCCGATCCAGTTCCTTTTCGGCTTTTTCACGCGCCTCGTCGTTCAGCGGGGTTGCCTGCAAACGCTCCCGCAGATCCTGCACATCCGTGCTATCCTTGTCGCCAAGCTCGGTTTGGATTGCCTTGATCTGCTCGCGCAGATAATAATCCTTCTGGTTTTTTTCGATCTGCTGCTTGATGCGCGCCTGCACCTGCTTTTCCACGTCGGCAAGCTCGGTCTCCCGCAGGAGGATGCCGCAGAGCGTTTCTAGGCGATCCTTCACCTTGAGCTGCTCCAAAATCGCCTGCCGATCCTCCAGCTTGATGAGCACATTTGCGGCGATGATATCGGCAAGCTGATCCGGCTTGTCCACATTCATTACGGAATGCAGCGTTTCCTGCGATACGCGCAGGCTCAAGCGACAATACTCCTCAAAGAATTCATGCGTCGTGCGCACAAGCGCGCTCATCTCGGCACTCTCGCGCACATGATCGTCGCGCACGGGGCGCACATTCGCCATCATGCACGGCTCTTCCTCTGTAACGTTGACGAGCACCGCGCGGCGCACGCCCTCCACAAGCACGCGGATGTTATCGCCCGGCAGGTTCAGCACCTGCTTGATATGGGCGATTGTGCCCACATGGCACAAATCCGCAAGCTCCGGATCTTCTAGTTCCACGTCCATTTGAGCGACCAGAAAAACCTGCTGATCCTCCATCATGGCCTTTTCTAGCGCGGCCACGCTCTTCGCGCGCCCCACATCAAAGTGAAGCACCATATGCGGGAAAACCATCATTCCCCGCAGCGGCAGCACGGGAAGGCACTGCTGTGTTCCCTTGCGCGTCGTTTCCTGCATGCTTATACCATCCTATCCCAATCACAAACGGCAGAATTGCCGTCGATCTTTTATTATACTGGCAACGGCTGTCGAATGCAAGCGTTCGGCTGGGATTGTTTATTGTTGGTTTTTCCCTCAGCCCTCCCCCGCCGCCTTTTGTTCCTCGGCAGCCAGCACGCGCACGGGCACAGGGCTGGGCATGCGAACCGTCGGCTCCGGCTGAACGACGCTTGCGGGCAGCAGCATGCGATCCAGCGCATCCTGAAGCGTTTCGATTGGCAACACCTGTATACTCGTATGTTCAAACCGTTCCAAACGGTTATCCGTGGGGATGAGCACAGTGGTAAGCCCCGCGCGCTCCGCCGCCTCCACCTTGCCCGGCACGCCGCCAACCGGCTTTACCAGCCCGCGCACAGATACCTCACCCGTCACCGCCACATGCCCATCCACCGGCCGACCCGTAAGCGCGCTCGCCGCGACCACCGCCATGGCAACGCCCGCCGAAGGACCGTCCACCGGCGTACCGCCGGGAAAGTTAATGTGCAAATCGCAATCATCAGTGCGGTAGCCCATGGCATGCAACAAGGTCATCACGTTTTCAAGAGAGCTGCGCGCGGTGGATTTGCGCTTAATGCGGCGTCCCTCCGTACCGATTTCTTCCTCTTCCGCAATGCCGGTGATCATCAGCTTGCCCGTGCCGCGCTGCGATACGGCCTCAATTTCCATGGTCGCGCCCTGATTGCTGCCGATGATTGCCAGCCCATGCACCACTCCGACGCGGTTTTGTGTATCTGCCCGCTGCTCTGGGCGAGCCGCGTAGTGGCCAGAATAAACCACCCACTCCACATCTTGGGTGCGGATGCTGTTACGCTCCTCCATCTGTGCAAGCCCGGCGCACATCTGCACGATATTGACCGCGTCGCGCCCACAGGAGGCAAAGCGCCCCACCATATCGGCATCGTCGCGGCTCATTTGAAAGCCCGCGCGTTCCGCCGAATGATAGGCGATCTCCGATACCTCCTCCGGCTCTAGCGGACGGAAGAAAATCTCCATGCACCGCGAGCGCAGGGCGGGCGATATTTCCTGCGGGCTGCGCGTGGTAGCGCCCACAAGGCGGAAATCCGCAGGCAGACCATTTTTGAAAATATCGTGAATGTATCGCGGAATGCTGTTGTCGTCCGCGTTATAGTACGCGGATTCCAGCATGACCCTGCGATCCTCCAGCACCTTGAGCAGTTTGTTCATCTGAATGGGATGCAGCTCGCCGATCTCATCCAAGAACAGCACGCCGCCATGCGCCTTGCTCACCGCGCCGGGCTTGGGTTGCGGAATGCCCTGCACGCCAAGCGGCCCCGCGCCCTGATAGATTGGATCGTGAACACTGCCGATGAGCGGATCAGCAATGGAGCGCTCGTCAAAGCGAACGCAGGTCGCATCCATTTCCACAAAGGGCGCGTTTGCCAAAAACGGCGTGCCAGGGCTTTGCTTCGCCGCCTCCAGCACAAGGCGCGCCGCGCAGGTCTTGCCAATGCCTGGAGGTCCATAAATCAATACATGCTGCGGATTTTTTCCGCAAAGAATGGCCTTGAGCGATTTGATTCCATCCTCTTGGCCGATGATATCGGAAAATTTGGCTGGGCGCACGCGCTCCGCCAGCGGTTCGCTTAGCTTGAGGGCGCGCATCTTTTGCAGGCGCTCAAACTCGCGCCCACTCTCGCGCCGATGCGCGGGTTGTGTTTTGCGCTGTGCGCGCAGCTGCGTGTAGAAGTAGATACCAACCACCACGGTCACCAATAGCTGAATGGCAAACAAAATCGCGCTGACCAACATGAATCCTCCATTCGCGGACGTCGCCGTCCCGCTGTTCTGTCCTGTGGTATCTTGTGAGAAACGGCGGCGTTCCATGTATGGGGGATTCTGGAGGCGCACGGGCAAAAAAAAGAAAGCGTTGGGAGGCTCTGCCTCCCAACACCAACCGCATAACGGCTCTGCAATGATGAATCCCTTCACAGGCTTCGCCCGTTACTGGGATGAAGTTTCCCGTTGCTTTTTTTCGTTGTAAATCGCTACGGCTTGATCCAAAATGCGCTCAGCTACCTCGCGCTTGTTCATTTTTTCCAGCGGCAGCTCTTTGCACGGCGTAATCAAGGTAACGATATTGGTATCCACGCCAAAGCCAGCGCCTTCCTGCGTCACGTCGTTGGCGACAATCATATCCAACTGCTTTCGAGCAAGCTTTTCTCTGGCGTGCTCCAGCACGCTTTGCGTCTCGGCGGCAAAGCCGACCAGCACCTGCCCGGGTCGCTTGCGCTCGCCCACCGCCTGCGCGATATCTGGGTTTTCCACCAGCGTAAGCGTAAGCGGCTCGCCCATCCGTTTTTTGAGCTTTTGCTGGGCAGGCCGCTCCACGCGGTAATCCGCCGGTGCGGCTGCCTGCACAATGAGATCCTGCTCGCCGCAGCGTTCAAGCATCGCGTCCAGCAAGCTCTGTGTAGAAGTGCAGCCCACCATTTTAACGTCATTTGGCGCAGGCAGCTGCACAGGGCCAGAAAGCAAGGTAACCTCCGCACCGCGGTCGCGCGCCGCCTCCGCGATGGCATAGCCCATCTTGCCGGAGGAATCGTTGGTGAGGTAACGAACGGGATCGATGCGCTCCACGGTTGGCCCGGCCGTCACCAGCACGCGCAGACCCTCCAAATCCCGTTTGGGGCATAGGAGCAGCTCCGCTGCCGCAACGATCTGCGCGGCCTCGCTCATGCGCCCCGCGCCCGTATCCCCGCAAGCGAGGAAGCCGCTCTCCGGCCCAACGGTATGCACGCCGCGTCCAAGCAGAATTTGTAGGTTTTCCTGCGTGGCCTCCGCCGTCCACATGCCGGTGTTCATGGCGGGAGCAAGCAGAATCGGCGCTTTGCAAGCAAGCAGCGTGGTGGTGAGCATATCATCGGCAATGCCGTGCGCAAGCTTTGCCATCAGATTGGCTGTCGCAGGCGCGATGAGCATCAGATCGGCCTTTTTTGCAAGTGAGATATGCTTAACATCCCACGCCTCTGTGCGTTCAAAGGTATCCAGCGCCACCGGACGGGCGCTCAAGGTTTCAAAGGTCAACGGCTGTACGAGCTTCGCGGCGTTCGCCGTCATAATGACGTCTACCTCCGCGCCAAGCTTTTTAAGCCTTGACACCACCTCGCATGCTTTGTAGGCCGCGATGCCGCCCGTTACGCCCACAACCACATGCTTCCCGGCGAGGGTCTTACTCATCAAATTCAGGATCGCGCTCATAGGTCAGCAGACCGCGGTTGATCTCCTCCACGGCGATTTTGAGGGGCTTCATATCCTTAGGGTCAATCAGGGGTTGGGCGCCTTCCACAAGCTGACGCGCACGCTTGCTGGCTTCCACCACCAAGGTATAGCGGCAATCTACCTTCTCGCATAATTCAACAATCGTGGGTTGTACAATAGCCATGGTACATCCTCCTTACAATCAGGTCAGTCCTCGTTGATGGTGGGCTTAAAACGCGTGGTGCGACGCTTTTCCGCGTTTGCGATGGACTGGAGCTGTGAAAAGGCAAGCTCCAGATTATCGTTGATGATGGCGTACTGGTAGCAGTCCACCTTTTTGACCTCGCCGCGCGCGTTGTTGAGCCTGCGCTCAATCTCCACCGGGTCATCGGTGTTGCGGGTATGCAAGCGCACGCGAAGCTCCTCAAAGCTGGGGGGCAAAATGAATACGCTCACATAATCCTCGGTTTTTCCCATCACGTTGATCGCGCCCTGCGGATCGATATCCAACAGCACGTTGCAGCCGTCAGCCATCATTTCCTCCACAGGCTTGCGAAGCGTGCCATAGTGATGGCCATGCACCGTTGCGTGCTCAAGAAAATCATCATTGGCAACCATTTGAGCAAAGGCCTCGTCGCTTACAAAATGGTAATGCACGCCCTCCATTTCGTGCTCGCGCGGCTTGCGCGTGGTGACGCTGCACGAGAAACGAAAGCTTGGATCACTGTCCATAAGCAGCTTGACCAGCGTGCCCTTGCCCGTGCCCGACGGACCGGAGATGATCAGCAGCATTCCTGTACGTTTGATGGTAACAGACATACTAGACCTCCTTTTCCTCCTCGCGGATAAGCGGTTCCCGCACGCCCGCACGCCCCGCGATGGTTTCCGGTTGGATGGCAGAGAGGACGATGTGATCGCTATCGGTTTGAATGACCGCCCTTGTGCGGCGCCCCTGCGTGGCATCAATGACGCGCTTACGCTCCCTGCACTCCTGCACCAGCCTCTTTACAGGCGCACTATCCGGGCTTACAATGGCAATGATCCGATCCGATGCAATCAGGTTGCCAAAGCCAATGTTGATAAGCCGCAGCATCCGATTCCTCCCCCATTATACCGCGTTTTGCACTTGCTCACGCAGTTTTTCGATGACGCATTTCGCATCCACAACCAGCTGGGCGATTTTCCCATCGCTGGCCTTGGAGCCGATGGTGTTGATCTCGCGGTTCATTTCCTGCAACAGGAAATCCAGCTTTTTTCCTGTTTCCAAACCAACGCCCACCGTTTCGCCAAATTGCAGCATATGCCCCTGCAAGCGGCTCAGCTCTTCATCAATGGCACAGCGGTCAGCCATGATAGCCACCTCCTGCGCCACGCGCTGCGGATCGGTAGCATTCAGTTGCCAATCCTCCAATCGCGCTTGCAGCCGCGCACGGTATTCCTGGGGCACCTCCGGCGCACGGGCAGCAATGCGCTCGCACAGGTCGGACAGCGTCGCGAGGTTGTCCCGCAAATCTGCCGCCAACATTTCGCCCTCGCGCATGCGCATGGCAAGCAGTGCCTCCAGCGCCGCGTCAAACGCCTCCGCGCAAAGCTCGTTTACAGCGTCCGCATCCTCTTCGGCCTGCGCAACGCTCAAAGCGCCGCTGAGCATCAGCACATCTGACACGGTGGCGCGCTTATACGGCTCCAGCGCGTGCCGCTCATGCTTCATAGCGCTGTTAAAAGCAGCCAAAAGCGCGGCGTCGATGCGCACATTTCTACCATCCTCCCGGGAATTTTGATAGGTGAGAAACACATCGACATGGCCACGCTTAAGGGCGCTTTGATTGATGCGAGTACGCAACGCATCCTCTAAAAAAGAAAGATTCTTGGGTAGGCGGAAGGAAAGATCCAAATAGCGGTGATTGACGGTCTTTAGCTCCAAAATCAGCTCCCGGCCATCGCGGCACACACGGCAGCGTCCATAGCCCGTCATGCTTTGCATGGATTGACTTCCTCCTTTCGGGTTTCACTTTCCTCACCCAAAACGGATGAGGTTTGTAAATTTAATTATACCATTTTTTCGTTCAAAATACAACATGTAAAAACAGAGCGTCACATGCCTGGGGACAGGCGCGCTGCTCTGTTTTTTTCTGGATGATCTCCACCGCGTTCAAAGGAAAGCGGCATCACCATGTTGCCTTGTTCAAGTGAATTACGCCTGAGCGGGCGCGCCCACGGGGCAAGCGCCAGCGCAAGCACCGCACTCGATGCATTTGTCGGCATCGATAACGTACTTGCTATCCCCTTCGGAAATCGCGTCCGTGGGGCATTCGGCCTGGCAAGCGCCGCAGCTGATGCAGTCGTCAGAAATCTGATAAGCCATGATTTTCACCTCCCGAGCTTCACTCACAATTGCCCAAACTAGGAATTGTTCCTGCGTATCATATCATCAAAGGGTCTATTTGGCAAGGGTTTGTTTGCCGCGTTCACGGACTATTCTTGTTTTTGGGTATGATTCAGCGCTTCCTCAACGGCGCGCCGCCAATCGTTATCCTGCTCCACGGGGCGCATGGCTTCCTCAAGAAGCTCCTCCGTCAATTCCTCGTCAAGCTCGTCCTCGCGCAAGGGCTCCTCATCCGGGTTGCTGGAAATGGTGGGACGGGGCTTAACGGGCTTGCGAGCAGGGCGCGCGTCCTGTAGCTTTACCGGGCGGGGCTTTGCATCGCCCACAGGCTGGGGCGCGGGGCGCTGCCATTTGACATCCTCCACCGCAAAGGTCTTCACCTCCGAGGTATCGCCCTTGCGAATACGCACGGTGAGCGCCTCCTTGAGGACGTTAACGTCAATCACCACGCCAAAGCCTTCCGGCGTTTCCACTTCCTTGCCAAGCTTTGGCATGCGCTTGCGCGTGGCTTCATAATGATCCTGTTCAAACTTGAGACAGCACATCAGCCGCCCACACACGCCGGAAATTTTGGTGGGGTTCAGGGAAAGGTTTTGTTCCTTTGCCATTTTGATGCTCACGGGCTGAAAATCGCCCAGAAAACTAGCGCAGCAAATCGGGCGACCGCAGGGGCCTAAGCCCCCGAGCATCTTCGCCTCGTCCCGCACGCCGATCTGGCGAAGCTCAATGCGCGTATGAAAAACCGAAGCCAAATCCTTGACCAGCGAGCGGAAATCCACACGCCCGTTTGCGGTAAAGTAAAACAGAATTTTGGCGTTATCAAACGTCTGCTCCACACCCACAAGCTTCATATCCAACTTGTGCTCATCAATCTTGTGCTGACAAACGCGGAAGGCTTCCTTTTCAAAAAGCCCATTTTCCTGCGAGTGCTTCGCATCCGCATCGTTTGCGATGCGGAGAATCTGTTTCAGGGGGGAGGCGATCAGTTCGTCGTTGACCTCTCGCACGCCTGTAATGACCTGTCCATATTCCATGCCGCGCGCCGTTTCCACAATTACATAGCATCCGGCGGACGGCCACAGCTCGCCGGGATCAAAGTAATAAAGCTTGCCTGCGTTTTTGAATCTCACGCCAACAACTGATGCCATTTGGTCTGTTCCTCCAATAGCTTCATCAATAGATGATCGATATTTGACTGCCAGTTCACCTGACTCGCCTTGCGTTTGCGCGCCTCAAAAACCGCGCCGAGCATAGCGCTCAGATCCGCCACGGGGGCTTCCTGCGCCGCGCGCTGCCAAATAGGAGGGTACTCCCGCAAAAGGGAACGATCCAGCCCGCCCGTGCGCACCAGCAGCACCAGATGAATCGCCTGCTCCAGTGCGGTTAGGTACTGATCCGCATCCGCGCGGCCCTCCTTGAGATGGGTGCTTACGCTTACGGCCTGCGCATCGCCAACCATGGCGAGCGCCTCCCGCACGAAGGCCTGTACCTCCGTCTCCTGTGCGTTTTCCTCCAAAAGCTCCAGCGCCATTCCGATGTTTCCGCCGCAGCGCGGTAGCACCAACGCAATTTTTTCCTCCGGATGACCAAGTCTCCGCAGGGTCTGTGCCAGCAGTTCATCCGACCATGGGATCATTTTGACGCGGACGCAACGGGAGGCGATGGTGCCGAGCGTCGCCGTCAGCTCATGGGTCATGAGCAAAAACACGACATTCGCCACCGGCTCCTCCAGCGATTTGAGTAGGCAGCTCTGTGCCGCCGGCGTCAGCTTCTCCACCGGCTCAATGAGCACCACGCGGTAGCTGGAGCCAAAGGCATGCTGCGAAATCCCGCGGATGGTTTCGCGCACACGCTCCACGCCGATCTGCTTGCCATCATCCGCATACAAGTTAAGCACATCCGGATTGTGCTCGCCAAAGAAGTGCTCACATTCAGCACAATGGCCGCAAGGCTTTTCAGCGGACGTGCAAAATAGGGCGCTTGCCAATACCTTGGCAAAGGTTCGCTTGCCAAGGCCGCGCGCGCCCGTAAGCAAATACGCATGTACCATTTCCCGCCTACTGAATTGATTTAGCACCACACCGCAGCTTGCGCTCACCCGCTCGTAATGGGTAAGCGCAGGCAGCAATGTGCCATGATCCGTTGCAATCAAAGGATTTGTTCCTTTCCAGCGCGGCTTAAAGCTTCATAAACTGATCTACTGTAAGCACAAACACCGTCGCGCCGCCCACAACCACCTCAATGGGGTAAGGGGTATAAGCGCCGGGCATGCCCACCATGGACGCAGGCGAAGGCGCGATTTGCTTGCGGCTCTTGCAAACCTTTTCGATGATATCCATTGCATTTTGGAAGCGATCATCCTCCACGCCCACAAGCAACGTGGTGTTGCCCGCGCGCAGAAAACCGCCTGTTGTCGCTAGCTTTGTTACGCCAAAACCATCGTTCATCAATTGGCTGATCAAACGGGAAGCATCCTCGTCCTGTACAATGCCGATGATGAGTTTCATCCGCGATCCCTCCCTTTACAAGTTTAACTTTCTCCGTTTTTAGTATACAACATTTTCGCGGTTTGCGCAACCGCAAACAAGCTTGACAGATCCATGCCGTTTTTCTATGATAGTACCATCCTACCTGTGTAAAGAAAGGCTTCGCCATGCAAAAGACAGACCCGCGCTACAGCGCCTATCTTACCATTCTAAACCACCATCTGGTGCCCGCGATGGGCTGCACCGAGCCAATCGCCATCGCCTACGCGGCGGCCATTGCCACGCGCGCACTTGGCAAAATGCCGGAGCACGCAAGCGTGCTGGTGAGTGGAAGCATCCTGAAAAACGCGAAATCCGTAACGGTGCCCAACACAGCCGGGCAAAAAGGCATTGGCGCGGCATGCGCGGCGGGCATCATCGCAGGCGATCCCGCAAAGGAACTACAGGTTCTTTCCGATGTGAACGCGGAGCAGCTTGAGCGCATCGAAGCGTTTGCGCGCAGCGGCGCAATTGCGGTAGAGCTTATGCCGCAGGCGCGCCTGTTTGACATCCTCGTAACCGTCAAAAGCGGCGAGAGCAGCGCCAGCGCGCGCATTGCGGACAGACACACCAATGTTGTGCGCGTGGAGCGAAACAACGTGCCGCTCTACTCTGCCCCGCTCTGCGGCGACGAGCTGGCTGCCGATACGGACGAGGCGCTTTTGACCATCGAGGGCGCTTACGACTTTGCCAGCAGCTGTGATATCGCGGACGTGCGCACGGTGCTCGACCTGCAAATTGAATACAATACGCGCATTGCCCGCGAAGGCATTACGGGCGAATGGGGCGCGTGCGTTGGGAAGCTGCTGCTGGAATGCTATGGTGACAGCGATGTACGCATGCGTGCCAAGGCGTATGCCGCCGCAGGCTCGGACGCGCGCATGTCCGGCTGCGAGCTGCCCGTAGTGATCAACTCCGGCAGCGGCAACCAAGGCATCACGGTATCCGTACCGGTGATCGAATATGCGCGCGCTCTGGGCAGCAGCGACGTGGCGCTCTACCGTGCGCTTGTGCTGAGCAATTTGGCCGCCATACGTCAAAAGGCGTTGATCGGTTGCCTATCCGCCTATTGCGGAGCGATCAGCGCAGGGTGCGCGGCTGGCGCGGGCATCGCGTACCTGCTCGGCGGTGATCTGCACATCATCAATCACACCATCGTTAACTCGTTAGCGATCCTTTCCGGCACCATCTGTGATGGTGCAAAGCCCTCCTGCGCGGCAAAAATCGCCTGCGCGGTAGACGCGGGACTGATGGGCTATCAAATGGCTTTGCACAACCGCCAGTTTCGCGGAGGCGAGGGCATCGTCACAAAGGGAATCGAAAACACCATCCGCAACGTGGGTCGCCTTGGGCGGGATGGCATGCGCGAAACCAACGAGGAAATATTGAAGATCATGACGGATTGTTGATAAAAAGGGTACCCGCCCGCTTCCACTGCGGATGGGTACCCTTTTTCCTTCCTACCCGTATCGCATAGCGCTTCACGCGTTCAAAAGACCATCTGTCCCGGCCGATAGCCGTCAGGCAATTCCTCCTCGGATAAAAAAGCAAAAGTATCGTCCCTCAGGATCGGCAAAAAAGCCGCATAGGGGATTCTGGAAAATTCGCAAGCGTAATTGCTGGCGCCAAACCAGCCGCCTTCCTTGCCGCGTAGGTTCAAATCCCTTGCGAATTTAGTGTCGTTGGAGCAATCATGCACAACAAAGTCCCAGCCCTCGTCATCGGCAATTTTCATGAATTTCAGCGTCAATTCCCTGCTCCAAATGGGGGAAAGATAGCCGTGACGAGAAATATACATGTTTTCACCAGCATAATTATCAATGTTGTTGGCGTTGAGGTGCAGCTCTGCGCAGTTCATAAAATCGAGGCCGGTTGCCAAAATCGCCTGCTTCTTGTTGATAAACCCCTCAAAGAGTTCGGGCGTCATGGGCGTTTCAATTCCCACATAAGGAATGTACTTTTTTGCAATTTCGATGTTTTTAATCACCCGCTCCGCACAATTGGACGCGCCCAAGTTGAAGCGTATCTCGTCCAAACCAGCCTCGCCTAACGCCTTCAACGTTTCTTCCGTGGCCAAAGTGCCATTGGTATATAAATGCTGATGCACTTGTGCATCGCGGAATTTTGCAATAATCGAATAGTATTTTTCGATTTCCATAAAGGGTTCCAGATAAACATAGGAAATACCGGTCGGCTTGCGCTGAATGGAGAGCAGAAGCTCTATATCCTTTTCATAGAACTTTGTGCCGCCTATTTCCCATAGCCCTTCCCCAATCGGCGGGATATTCTCCAGCTCGCCATAATCGTAGCAAAATTTGCACGCCATGTTGCATTTGTTTGTTTTGCGAATGGCGCTTAACCCCGTTCCCAGCAAGCAGGAGCGGCAGCCCTGCGGAAACTTGCTTTGCTCGCCTACAAAATAGGTTCTGTTTTGCAAGGTCTGCAAGTGCTCAATCGCAGACATCAGCCTTGCGTTTCGGCTGTCAACCGCCGCCTCAATCTGTGCAAAGGTAGCATAAATAATCTCTTGTTGATGCGTCATGATCTCCTCATCCTCCGGCAAGGATGAAAAGAACTCAAACCACGTCAACGCGTCCTTCTTCGAAATTTTCACAGTATTTCCTCCTATTTCAGCGGGTGCGCTTCAAAAGCAAGTGCCCGCTATCAACGTTCATTTGTCAGGCAGAGCGCCAAGCGTCCCGCCTAAACAGTATAACATGGATGCGGAGCGTCATCAATTGCAAATCCCTCCCACGGATATGGAATTTGCACCGAATACGTCTTTATGCTATAATTTCACCATCAGCCGATGCGCAAAGCGCGGAATGAGGAGCGAACGAAGCATGAAATATCCAAGCTGCGGAGCTGCCATTGATGGCGATAGAAACCGCTGCCAGCATTGCGGTTTCAATCCCTCCACGTTTCCGGTTCCTCCACGGATCAGTGGGAGCGTACATTGATCAACCGATTTTGACAAAAGAAAGGCAAGGCGTATCTACATGACCCATGAAGAAGAAAAAATATTTGCAGGCGTATTGTTCGCCCCCGGCAATCCAGAGCTGCGCGCAATCAAGCTCAAAACGCACAACCTATGCACGCAGTACAACCAAACCTTTGAAGATGAAACGGAGAAGCGTGCCGCTATCATCTCACAAATATTTCAAGCGGTTGGTGAGGGAAGCTTTCTGCAAGGCCCCCTCTACATCCATTATGGCCAGCATACGCAAATCGGCAGACATTTCTTTGGCAACTTTAACCTCACCATACAGGATGACGCCCGCGTGACCATTGGAGACAATTGTAACTTTGGCCCCAATGTGACGATTGTTACGCCCGTGCATCCCATGCTGCCGGATGAGCGCCGCGCTCTGATTGATACTGCTGGCAACACGCTGCATATGTGCTACGCAAAGCCCGTGACCATTGGCCGCGATTGCTGGCTAGGCGCAAACGTAGTGGTTTGCCCGGGCGTCACCATTGGCGCTGGTTGCGTCATCGGCGCGGGCAGCGTGGTGGTGCGCGACATCCCGCCGCTCACCTTTGCGGCGGGAAATCCCTGCAAGGTCATCCGCGAAATTACCGAGGCGGATCGCATCCAAAATAAGCCCGAGCTTCTGGGCGACCTGCTGCTCGCCAATATGCGTTAACGCTCTACCGACTCACCAAAAGCGGCCATTTGACATGCGTTTCACAAACGCCGTCAAATGGCCGTTAACATTTTCAGCTTGATGATCCCCCGCGCGGCTACCGCACGACCGCGTTATGCATCACCAAATGATAGGGCTTTGCGCTATCGGTTTTCACCAGCGGCTTACCCTCCTTGAGCGTCACTTCAAACCATGCGGCGGCAGCGCCATCCAACGCCGGAACCACACAGCTCGCGCTCTGCCCCTCCTTGAGCTGGTACAGATGCAAGGCAATGTCATCCGCATAATCATAATCCGGGCGGTCATCGTGCGCGCCCATCGCAAGCAAACTGCCCTCCCGCACCATCAGCGGCAGGCTTTGGAAGCCATGGCGCTCCTTGCGCCAACCTCCCCCAACCACCACATGCCCATCCAGCAAATTCGTCCATTCGCCCTCTGGCAGGTAGAAATCCACATCCCCCGCAGCGCTGAACACCGGCGCTACCAACAAGCTCCCGCCCAGCATGTATTGACGGTCGAGCGTATCGCAGCCGGGATCGCCCGGGAACTCTAGCATCATCGGGCGCAGCATGGGCGTGCCAGCTTGATGTGCCTCTACCGCCGCGCCGTAGAGATACGGCATCAACGCGCATTTCAGCTTGGTAAACTGGCGCACCACATCGCAGGCCTCGTCGTCAAACATCCACGGCACGCGGTAGCTAGAGGAGCCATGCAAGCGGCTATGGCTACTCAACAGCCCAAAAGCCGCCCAGCGCTTGTACACATCCGCCGGAGCCGTTTGCTCAAAGCCGGAAATATCGTGGCTCCAAAACCCAAATCCGCTATGTGAAATGCTAAGCCCGGCGCGAAGCGTCTCCGCCATGGAGGCGTAGCATGCGCTGTTGTCGCCGCCCCAGTGTACCGGAAACTGCTGCCCGCCCGCCGTCGCGCTACGCGCAAAGAGCACTGCGTCACCCTTGCCGCGCTCCCGTTCCAGCAGCTCAAACACCATTTTGTTGTACACAAAGGTGTAGTAGTTGTGCATGTGCAGCGCATCGGAGCCGTCAAAATACGCAATATCCTTCACCGGAATACGCTCGCCAAAATCCGTCTTAAAACAGTCCACGCCCATATCCATCAGCTTTTTCAGATAGCAGCAGTACCAATCGCGCGCCGCTGGGTTGGTAACGTCCACCACGCCCATGCCCGCCTGCCACAGATCCGTTTGCCAAACGTCGCCGTTTGTCTTTTTGAGCAGATATCCATGTTGCATGCCTTCTGCAAAGAGCGGGGAGGCTTGCCCAATATAAGGGTTAATCCAGCAGCAGATATGCAGGCCGCGTGCCTTGTAGCGTGCAAGCATGCCCTGCGGATCGGGGAAGGTATCCGGATCCCAGCAAAAATCGCACCAATGATAGCCGCGCATCCAGTAGCAGTCAAAGTGAAACACATGCAATGGAATATCGCGATCCGCCATGCCCTGTATAAACGACGAGGTGGTCTTTTCATCATAGCTGGTGGTAAAGCTGGTGGTAAGCCACAGCCCAAAGCTCCACGCGGGCGGCAGCGCGGGGCGGCCTGTCATGCGGGTGTAGCGTTCCAACGTTCCCTTGGGCGTGCCGCCATAGATGATATCGTAGGTCAGCGTTTCGCCAAGCACTGAGAACTGCACGCGCTCCACCTTCTCGCTAGCCACCTCAAAGCTCACGTCGGCGGTATCCTCCACAAACACGCCATAGCCCCGGTTGGTCATGTAGAAGGGAACGTTTTTGTACGCGTATTCGCTGGCTGTGCCGCCATCCGCGTTCCACATGTCGATGGTCTGGCCGTTTTTGACATATGCGCCGAAGCGCTCGCCCAAGCCATATACGCACTCCCCCACATCCAGCAAGAGCGAATCGGAAAGATAGCTCTTGCCGGTGGTCTTGTCCAACGCGTGCGCCATGCCATGGTAGCCGCTTTGGGTGAGCAACCGCCCATCTGCCATAAAATCCACCTGCCACGCGCCGTTCAGCTTATGCACCACCGCCTCCAGCGCACCGGAGCGGAAGGAGACCTTGCTCTCCTCCTCGGCACAAACGGCTTGCACAGCCTCTTCCCGCAGCTCAAATTGCGGCAGCTTGGGCTGTACACCCGCGAAATGCACCACCTTTACGCGAATGACATTCTCCATCGGCGCGGAAAATTCCACGTCCAGCGTTGCGCTGTTGAGGATATCGCCCCGGCTGCGGATTGGCTTGCACGCCGCCAGCACCTTGAGCGTTTGATCGGCGCGAGCGGTGCGCACCCATTGCGTGGCATAGCTCATCGTGTAGTTCTCTTTGGTCAGCCAATAGCCTTTTGTAAAGCGCATAGTGTTCTTCCTTTCTACTTTTCCTGCGCAAGTCCGCGCAAATAGGCCGCTGAGGCAGTCATATCCGCCAGCATGCAAGGCGAGCCGTAATGCTCTATGGTCAAATCGCCATGATAGCCGTTTGCCGTCAGCTTTTCAAGCGCCGCGCGCACGGGGATGACGCCTCCGCCCACCGGTGCGGAATAAAGCCGGCTTCCCGCGGGCGTTTCCGTACCCTCGTCCCCCGCGCGGCCGCTGAGGGCGCGATCCTTGCAATGCACCCTTTGCACATACCGCAACAGCTGCTCAAGCGCCGTGAGCGCATCCTCGCCGCTATACAGGAAATTGCCCGTATCAAAGGTGCAGCCCAAGCCGGGCGTCTCCCGCATCAGGTATACAAGCTCCTCCCATGTGGCGTAGGGTGCATCGGTGCTATCGTAATCCTCAAGGGTAACGCTTACATTCCATTGCCGCGCCTCATCAACCAATGGGCGCAGGTGGCGGCAGATTTCTTCCATCACCTGTTGCCGCTCGTCTCCCGGCGCAAGAAAGCCGGGAATCACCAGCAGCTGAGCAATTTTTTCGTTCCGCGCAAGGCGAACAAGCGCGCGTGCTTCCTCCATGCCGTGGCCATGGGCAAAATCAAAGCGCCCAATGACCGCGCCGATTTCCATGCCTGCGCCTTGCAGCATGGCACGCAGCTCCTGCGGGTGCGCGCATAGATCGCCGCTGTTGACATCGGCGTAACGGATGCCCGAAAGCGCGGCACGCGCGGCGATTTCACTCATTTCAAGCTGCTCCTGCCGCGCCGCATCCAGCAGATGGTCATAAAAGATCCCAATTCGCATAGAGCCATTGCCCTCCTTACTGTCTTATGCAAGCATTATAGCAGTTTTGCCATTTTCCCGCCAGCCCCATCAGCCACAAAGCAGCGTCATATTTTGAAACGCAAAAAATTCTTGTGAGCAAATCGTAAAAAAGACTTGACTTGGAGTCAACTCCATATGTTAAGATATCAGCATTCCTAGGAACCCTAGGGAATCGCCTTGCTCCCAAACGGGCACAAGCAGCAGAAAGGTTGATGTTCTATGTATATTCCATTGATGCTGATCCATTGCTTTTCCCCTATCGATAACACAAAGGCGGCGCGCGAGGGCACCTTGCGCACCAAGTATCGCAAGCACGCGGCAAGGGCTTTTCAGCTCCTCCGCGCTCGGCGGCAGCAAGCCGCCTGCCAATGCGACACAAGCGCGGCGTGCGCGTGCGCGTGCCTATGTGGCGAATGCAAATCCCTATGAGCCGAAAAAGGCGTCGCAGGTAGGTTTACACCTACTTGCGACGCCCGGGGAGGAGCTTTTTTTAGCGTAGCTTACTTGCCAAGAAAGGTTTTCAGCTGTGCATTTGCTTCGTCCAGATACTTCTGCATGCCAGCAGCGTCCAACGCCTCTAGGAACTTGGGCAGCTCGGTTGCGGGATCAACCGCACCAGCATCCAGCGCCAACGCATACTGCGCGGCAACGCTGCCAAGCGCCGACATCTCATTTTGCACGCCGCTGTTATCGAAGATGAAGCCCAGTACCGGGATCGCCTTCGCGCTGCCGTAGAAAGCCTTAAACGTATCCCAGAAGCCTTCGCCTTCATCCACGGTTGCGGGCAAAATGGTGACATTGCCCATGCCGTTGCGCCACGGGGTGAAGTCAGCGCGCTTGTCGGTGAACTTGACAAGGCCGTTCTCCATGTTGTAATGAATGCCTTCCACGCCGTAGTTGAGCAAGGTCATCAGATTGGGATCGGTGTTAAGAAGGTTGAGGAACTTGAAGGACTCAACCGGATGCTCAGAGGCAGAGGAGATCGCGATCATTGCGCCCTGAGAAACGGTGCTGTCTACATAGGCATCGGTGGTGGGGAGGAACGCCACTTTGATCTTGCGCAGCTGAGCGGCTTCATGCTCATACCCAAGCGCGTAGCTCTGCGTGCCAATGAGGTAATCCCCAGTTAGCTGAGCGTTGTTGCGGGTATCGTTGGAGGTTTCGGCCACGGCGCAACCGGGGTTCACATAGCCAGCCGCATAGTACTCACGCATTTTCTCAACAAACTTCTTGTATTCCTCGGTGGCGAACTTGTTGAGCATGGTGTTGCCATAAGCGCCCTCTGCGCTCACATCGGTGGGGTTGATGTAATAGCTGAGCAGGTTGGTGGCGCCAGCGTCGCCAGGCAGGATAATGGAGTTGGTCACCATGCGCTCAAGCACCATGGGCTCAACAAGGAAGGGGTAGAAGCTATCGCCCTTTACTTCCTTCGCCTTGGCGAAGAGATCGCCGTAGCCGTAGAAATCCAGAGCCTTCACATCGTCCAGCGTATATCCAAGCTCTTCAAGCAAGGTTACGTTGATGTCCCAGCAAAGCTGAGTGGCACAATCCTTATAGCCATTCACAGCGTAAACGCCTAAGCCATCCGAACCTTCGATGGTGGCGGCCTGCATCAGCGCCGGAGGAATCGCCGCAACCAGATCCGCGCCGTATTCCGCAATCAGTTCATCCAGCTTGAGCCAGTAGCCCTTTTTGGCATAGGTATTGTACTCGTCCGCGCTCCAAGAGCAGGTAAAGTACATATCTACATCGTTATCGCCAGCAGCAATGGAGTTGGTGGATTTGTCATCAAAGTCACCCCATGTGCCCCAGATGACTTCCAGCTTTGCGCCAACCTTGTCGGCGATGTACTCGTTTACCTTTTGCAAAACCTCGGTATCATCCGCAACGGAGCTACCATGGAACATGATGGTGATGGTGGGTAGCTCCTCGGCGGCCGCAAAGCTGGCCGTGGCGAGCAGCATGGCAATTGCCAGGAACAGAGCCAGAAACTTCTTCATAGATGGAATCCTCCTTTTTTATATGTAAGCGATCAAGCAACCCTTGACCGTTCTTACCCCTTTACAGAACCGATGGTCAAGCCCGCCACCACGTAGCGCTGAAAGAACGGGTAGGCGCAGGCGATGGGAACCACAATGAATACCACCAACGCCATTTTGAGCGTTTGCGAGGGGAGGTTCTGGGCGATATTGGCCGCCTCCGCGCCCAGCATGTGGCTGTTCTTAGCAAGGAAATCGGCGTTGCGCTGCATTTTCATCAGCAGGTATTGCAGCGGAATGATGGCATTGTTCTTGCTGATGTAGAGCAGCGAGAGAAACCATTCGTTCCAAAAAGCCAGCGCGTTGAGCAATGCGATGGTCGCGATGCCCGGCTTTACAATGGGCATAACAATGTGAAAGAGGGTATTGTACTCGCCGCTGCCATCGATTGTAGCGGCCTCAATCAGCTCCATGGGCACCGAGGTTTGAAAGAACGTGCGCATCACGATGACGTTGAAGGGATTAAACAGGATGGGCACAATGAGCGCTGCGTAGTTATCGCTTAAGCCCAGCACACTCTTGCAGATGATAAACGTGGGTACCAAGCCGCCGCCAAAGATCATGGTAAAGAAACTAAGGAAGTTAAAGAAGCCGCGATACTTGAAATCCCTTCGAAACAGCGGGTAGCTGTACAGGATGCACATCATTACGCTCATTGCCGTACCAAGGATGGTAATGTAGAAGCTATTGAAGTAGCTGCGCCACAGCGCGTCGCCCAGCCGCATCACGTACTTGTAGGATTCCAGCGACCACTCCACCGGTAAAAACGAATACCCGATCTGCCGAATGCTGGCCTCCGAAGAGAAGGAGATGATGAGCACAAAGACGAAGGGAATGATGCATGCCAGCGCGAAAACCGCAAGCAGGACGTGGAACAGGGCTTCCATTGGCGCGCTAAAGCTGTTTAAGCGCATATCCTTTTTGTGGCGTAGTTGTTGAGAAGCAACCATGGTTCCGCCTCCTTTTCTTTAGAATAGCGCGCTATCCGAATCCACCTTGCGCACGATAGCGTTTGTGCCGATGATGCAGATAAAGCCGATCACGTTTTGCAAAAGACCCGCCGCGGAGCTTAAGCCGATGTTGTGCGTATTGGCGTAAGCGCGGTATACATAGGTATCGATGACCTGCGTCACCGGGTACAGGGAGCCTGAGTTCTGCGGGACATTGTAAAACAGGCCGAAGTCCGAGTTGAAAATTCTGCCGACATTCATGATGAGCAAAATGATGATCATCGTGCGGATGTTTGGCAACGTCACGTTCCAAATCTGCTGCCATTTTGTGGCGCCATCCACTGCCGCCGCCTCATACTGGGTGGCATCAATGCCCGTGATGGCCGCCAAGTACAGCACCGATGAGTAACCGATGTTCTTCCACAGGTTGCTCAGCGTAAGGATCAATGGCCAGTACGTAGTATCGTGGTAGAAATTTGTGGGGGTCACGCCCATGGACTTTTGCATGTTGGGGATCATGCCGCTGGTCGGATCTAGGAACGCAAGCACGAAGTAGCTTGCCACAACCCAGCTCATGAAGTACGGGAAGAACATCAGCGTCTGGTAGGTCTTGGCCGCGAACCGGCTGTGAAGCTCGCTCATCATAATTGCGAACGCCACCGCGATGACCAGCCCCAAGGCGATCCACAGGATGTTGTACCCAAGCGTATTGCGGATCATCGTACCTGTTTCCGGCGAGTTGAGGAACTCGAAGTTTTTCAATCCCACCCATTCGCTCTTGACAATGTTGTTCCAAAAGGTATTTGGCTTAAAGGCTCGGTAGTCCTTAAAAGCGATCACGATGCCGAACATCGGCAAATAGCGGATCAACAGGAGCCATATGGCGCCGGGTGCGGCCATCGAAAGCATGAGCAGCGTTTTTTTCTTATGTGAGCCGCCCATGGAGTTGTGCCGCAGATTCGCCTGCACCGTTTGTGGTTGCGTCCTCGTCATTGCGATCCCTCCATGCGTCGTTTCGTTCTTTGGTATCTGTATTGTACGAAATGGAAGAGAAGATTGCATCGTTTTGACTTGCCTTTTTTTGTACCGCGTTGCTCACTTTTCCATGAACGGATACAACTGTGCTGTCCGCTTGAATTTCGAACCCTTTGATGATATGATAGCCTAAACCTTGGCTACTAATAATGAAACGGCGGTGCATATGAGATGATTGTTCGCAGGATTCGTCCCGATGAAGTCAAGCGCGTACAGGAGTTTTTCGCGGTTGCGTTTGAAGCGCATTTCTATACCAATAAAGATCCTATGCCTTTTTATGAAGAGCTAATCGGCGATCCGCAACAGCGCGGGGATCAATGCTGGCAGTCCCAATGGGCAGCCTTTGAGGATGACGACCGCACCATGATCAGCACCTTTGGCGCGGTTCCCTTCCGCGTGAACTTTGATGGTCACGAGGTTGGCATGCGGGGCATCGGCGGCGTATCCACGCTTCCGCAATACCGCAGGCGCGGCGGCATACGCGCCTGTTTTGAAAGCGCGCTGCCCGCAATGTATGCGGAAGGCACGGTCTTTTCCTACCTATATCCTTTTTCCACGGCGTATTATCGCAAATTTGGCTACGAGCTGGGTTGTGACGCGATCCGCTACAAGCTGCTGCTGAGCCATATGCCCAAGGTTGAGCTTGGCGGTTATTGCAAGCTGTTGGAGCAAGGCGTTGATCTGCTGGAGGATATCAAAAGCGTCTACCACAGCTGGCAGACGCGCTACAATATGATGACTGTGGAGGATGAGCTGGATTACCAATGGGTCGTTCAGGCGAATCCCTTTCACGAGCAGGAATATACCTATGTATATTATGCGGACAGCGGCGCACCGTTGGGCTTTCTCAGCTTTAAGCTGGATCTTTCCACGCCTTGTGAACGCAACATGCGCTGCACAAGGTTCTATTTCGAGGGAAAGCAAGGCTTTTATGGCCTGCTGAACCTGTTGTTGAGCTTAGCGGCCGATCACCGTTATGCGATCATCAGCCTACCCGCCGATCTCCCGCTCACGGCGCTCCTGCCGGAGCACAGTCAAGGCGCGGTGAGTCGAGAGCTGGAGGCTCGCGGCATGGCACGGGTAGTGAATGTGGAGGAGGCGCTTCGCCTTGCGCGCATGCGCGGCGATGGCGAGCTGGTGCTGGAAATCAGCGATGGTCAAATTCCGCAAAACAACGGGCGCTTTGAGGTTGTCTTCGCGCAAGGCACGCCCAACCGCGTGTGCAAAACGGAAAAGCCTGCCGACCTGCGCATGCGCATACAAGAGTTCTCATGCCTCATTTTGGGGCGCTATGGCGCGGACGAGCTTAGCTGGCTTGCGGATGCCGTATGCTATTGCTCGCCCGAAAAGGCTGCGAAGGTTTTTTATCGCAAGCCCTTGTATATCACTCATCCCTTCTGAGCGCCCAGCGACTCCCACCGTCCGCGGCGATAGAAAAACACACTCAGCAGCGTGCCCAGCGCCCAGCCGATGGGCCAGCTCCACCATACGCCAAGGATGCCAAAGGGAAGTGCCAGCGCAAAGGCAAGCGCAACCCGCAAAACCAAATCCGTCAAGGTATCGATCATGAACTCATCCATGCGCCCCGCTCCGCGAAGCACGCCATCCGTGGCGAGCTTGATTGCTACCACATAATAGAATGGGGAAACCACTTTCAAAAACTGCACGCCGATGGTTAACGCCTCGGCGTTTTCTGCGTTCAAAAACAGGCGAATCACCTGATTGCCAAACAGCAGATAGACCGCCGCAAAGCATGTCACAACAACGGCCATCAGCTTCAGGCTCGCGCGCAGACCCTGCCGCACGCGCTTGGGAAGCCCTGCACCAAGGTTTTGGGCGGTGAAGTTGCTCATGCCATTGCCAAGCGTGGAAAAGCTGGTGACCGCAAAGTTATTGAACTTAACAGCGGCTGCGTAGCCCGCGATGGCGCTGGTGCCAAAACCGTTGATGATGCTCTGGATGAGGATGTTGCCAACCGAGATAAAGCTCTGCTGCAAGGTGCTGGGCAGCGCGATGCGGATGATGGAACCTAAAATGGGCATCGAAAACAGCCGCGGCTTTTCATCCGCTTGCATGCGGCTCACATGGCGTAGCAACGCCCACACCGCGAGCAAGCAGCTCACGCCCTGGCATAGGAACGTCGCCCACGCAACGCCCGCCACACCCATATGGAACTCCGCCACAAATAAAATATCCAGCGCAATGTTGGATATTGATGACGCTGCCAGAAACCAAAACGGCGTTTTGGAATCGCCAAGCGCCGCAAAAATACCCGTAGCGATGTTGTACAGAAACAAAAACGGCAGTCCGCCCGTATAGATGTTCAAATAAAGCAGCGTATCCGAAAAAATCTCGTCCGGTGTTCGAATGGCGTGCAGCAGCGCTGGCGAAAACAAAAAGCCAATCGCCATCAGCGCCACGCATAGTGCGGTGCTGAACAGAAAGGCCGTGTTGATTGCGGTTTTCAGCTCCCCCACGCGCTTTGCGCCAAACAGCCGCGCCGTAACCACCGATACGCCAATGTTAAGGCCAACGGCAAACGCCAAATAGATCAGCGTGACCTCATAGCTATTGCCCACGGCGGCAAGCGCGTTTTCGCCGATGAACTTGCCAGCCACCACGCTGTCCGCGATGTTATAGAGCTGTTGAAACACAACGCTCCCAAAGAGCGGCAGGGAATAGCGCCACAGCACCCGCTCCGGGTTGCCGGTTGTAAGCTCCGTTGCCAAGGGACGCACCTTCTTTGCAAGCTTAAGATCTTTGCGATTGCCCGCTTATTGTTTCACAAGCTGCGTCAATTGTCCAGTTACCAGGCTGGTTTCTTTTCGTACCAAATCGTAAAAGGCCTGCTCCCAGCGGCTCATGGCATAGCCCTTCAGGTAGATTAACGCATCCTGATAAACAGGCATGGGATCGACACACTCAAGCTGTACAAGGCCATGGCGCTCCAGCGTTTCCTGCGGCATGGGCGATACCCACATATAGGTAAAGGCGCAGCGGCTCAACAGATCAAACTGGCTGCCCCGCTCATAAATGCGGATGAGCCGCCGCGGCTCTAAAAGCGTCTCCGGCGCGGTATCCTCCGCCACCACCGGCTGAGCGGTATCGCCATGCGAAATCTCCGTAAAGGGCTGGAGCTGTGCAATATGAACGCCTTTTTCACGCGCCAGCGGATGCTCGCGCGACAGAATCACCACATGCTGAAACCGCCAATAAAGGATATAGCTCAGCCCTTGTTCGTTCAAGTGCCCCAGCAGCTTGTTTGCGTTTTCCAGCGGATAGCGCACAATGCCAATATCCATCTCGCGGCTGGCAACATCCCGCACCACCTCGGCAGTGCTTGTTTCGCGGATGTTAAGCTCCATGCCGCCCTTCGCATCCACAGCGCTCACAAACGCAGTCACCGCGTGCGCGATATAGCTCGCGCGCGGAATAGCCGCGCTCAAATAGGCCGTTGTGCGGTTATGCCCCTGATAGATCGCATCCATCGCGTCCAGCGGTTCAAGCACAGCGCGCGCTTGAAGCAAAAACGCCTCCCCCTTGCGCGTGGGCATCATGCCTGCGCCCGTGCGCGTAAAAATGCGAAAGCCGCAAATCTGCTCCAAATCCTTGAGCGCCTTGCTCAGGTTGGGCTGGCTCATGCACAGCGCCTCAGCAGCGCGTGTTTGAGAACCCAGCCGCGCGACCGTTGCCGCGCAGCGCAGTTGGTGGATGTTCAGGGAGATCACTCCTCCTCTATGCGCGGGTCGTGAAATGGACGCTTACAGCGCTGTAAGCCCGCGCTGCCGCAAATAGCGCGAAAGTGCGGGACGATGAATGCCCAGCATCGGCACGGGCAGCGCGTCCGGCGCAAAGAAGCGGAGGCTTTCCACTTCGCCGGGCTGGCAGCAAAGCGTGCCATGGTATTTTCGGCACACGAACACGATGTCCACATTGCTTGTTTGATCGCCATTGGGATAGGTATAGCGCATTTCCTCGCCGGAAAACACGCCAAGCAGCGTAAGCTCCTCAGCGATGAGGCCCGTTTCCTCCTCAAGCTCACGAGCCGCCGCATCCTCCACGCGCTCATAAAGCTCCACAGAACCGCCTGTATACGCCCACATTCCATTATCGGTACGCAGTTGAAGCAGAATTTCGCCACGCTCGTTTTCCACAATCACCGATGCGCCGCACTGCATCAAGGGGATAGCGCCCACGCGCCTGCGCATGTCCATGATATATCCGCTCATTCTTTACACCCTCTTGTATATCCTTGTTTATACAATTTACCCATAACAACATGTAACATTGCTTTCCTTTGCCATTGCATGGTATACTTCATCATCCAAATCCAATGGTGAAAGGAGCGACCATGAATGCGATGTAACCATGTGCAGCGCAAACGCAGAGCCGTTTGGCACAGCGCCGCGCTTGCCGCGCTGCTTTGGCTTGGCCTAAGCCCGGGGGGCGTTGGCGACCCCGCGCCCGCGGAGGAGCTCGCACCAAAGAGCGAGAGCGTGCGCAAACGCACCGCCGCCTATGTTTTTGACCGTGCCGGCCTCACGCTATCAGATGCCGACGCAACGCATATCGACCAGCTCAACTACTCCTTCGCGCTGCTGGAAAACGGCGCGGTAAGCGGAAAGCATTGGAAATCCATCGATGTTTTCCGCAGCTATGTGAAAAAGCACCCGCATATTCTACCGGTACTCTCCATCGGCGGTTGGGGCGCAGACGGCTTTTCACAGGCTGCCGCCACGCCTGAGGGACGCGCACGCCTTGTGGAAAGCACCCTTGCCCTCATGAACCAGCATGGCTTTCTAGGCGTGGATATCGATTGGGAATATCCCGGCTCCAGCGCGGCTGGCATCGCCGCCAGCACGGATGACCGCAAGAACTACACCTTGCTTTTGTCGGAGCTTCGCACAGGCCTTAACGAGCTGACCGCGGCCGATGGCAAGCAGCGCCTGCTCGCCATCGCGCTTGGCGCCGACCCCTCACTGATCAAAAACATTGATTGTGCGGCCATCGGCGGCATTGTGGATCAGGTCAACCTGATGAGCTATGACCTGCATACCCCACGCATCGCTAGCCATCACACGCCGCTCTTTCCCACTGGCGACCGCTACCCGCTCTCGGCTGACCACGCGGTGCGCGCCTATGCCGCCGCTGGCATTCCCCGCTCGAAAATCATGCTGGGCTCGGCTTTCTATGGCCGCGTGTACCAGCTCAAGGCCGCAAACGGCGAACCGCTCTTTGCCGCCGCCACGAACAGCGGGGCCAAAACCGTCACGTATCGCAGCATCATCACCAACAGCGCTTGGAAACACGGCTTTGATGAACAGGCAAAAGCGGCCTATGCAACAAATGGCCGCTCCTTCCTCACCTACGACAGTGCCGAATCCATTCGTCATAAAGGCGCCTATGCCGTGCAAAGCGGCCTGATGGGGCTGATGTGCTGGGAATACGGTGGTGACACAAGCGGCGAGCTATTGCGCGCCATGCGTCAGGGGCTGGACAAATAACCTCTACAGCGCAGCCTTGAGGGGCGTAAGGTCAACGCCTTGCGCATCCTCAAGCGCCTCGGCTAGCTTGCCAAGCGCCGCCTTCACGCCACCCGGCACATCGCTTTCGGCATTGAGGGGCATCACGGGATCGTGTACGCTCAGGCGCAGCAAAAACCACGCGCTGTTCATTTCTTCATCGCAATCAAAGGAGATGCGCACGCCTTCACGGTTGTCGGGCGCGATATGCCATTCCTCATGCTCGGTGGCGTATTCCACCACATATTCAATCACCTGCTTGGCCGTGGCGGCAAAATCCTCCGTTAAAACCGGCAGGCGAATTTCCACACTCTCCACAGGCTCACGCAAGCCATCCAACATCTTGCTCAACACCTCGCCTTGCTGTTTGAGCTGCATGGCCTTAATGAGCAGCACCGTAACCAAATACATGCCGTCATCCAAAAAGTGATTGCTGCGCAAGGCCGCGTGCCCGCTCGTTTCCATGGCGATCGGGCAATTGATTCCCCCCTTATTCAGGCGAATGGCCTCATCAATCACATTGCGGTAGCCGCGCTTATACCGGTAATGTTCCCCGCCCCACTCCTTGATAAAGTCCGAAAGGCCGGAGGATGTAACGGAATCCGTAACGATGGTTGCGCCTGGCATGGTATCCAGCAAAATGGCGGAAATCAACGCAATCAGACGGTTGCGGTTGATCTCCTTGCCGGTATGATCCACAATGGCGGCGCGGTCGCAGTCCGCGTCAAAAATCACACCCAAATCAGCGCCTACACGCTTGACTGCCGAGGAGATGGAGGCCATTGCCGCCTCGTTTTCCGGGTTGGGGATATGGTTGGGGAAGTAACCGTCCGGCTCCAAAAACTGGCTGCCCTCCACCCACGCGCCCAGCTCCTCCAGCATATCCGCATAGAAACCGCCCGCGCCGTTGCCCGCATCCACCAACACGTGGAGGCCGAGCAGCGGCTTTTGCACCTCCGGCTGAAGGGAGGTAATGATGAGGTTTTGCAGATGCTTTTGATAGGTTGGCAAAAAGGGTATATGCTCAATGCTGCCGGTACCGGCGGCTTCGCTTTCCAGCCCCTGCGCAAGCGCAAGCAGCTCGTCCAGTTCATGAAAGCCGATGCCGCCCTCTGCCATAAAGAATTTGAAGCCGTTCAGCTGCCACGGATGATGGCTGGCCGTGACCATGATGGAGCCATCCGGCCGAAAGCCCTCCGTCAAAATCGCCATGTACATGGCAGGCGTCGTACACATGCCATAATCAATCGCCTTCGCACCCGTCGCCGCAATGCCCTCCGCCGCCGCTTGCAGTAGCGCCGGCCCAGTTATGCGGCTGTCACGCCCTAGCGCGATGCTCAGCGCCTGCGCGGACTTTCCCGTTTTTGCTGCCAGCATGCGCGCAAAGGCCATACCCAGCGTCTTTGCTACATCCGGCGTCAGCTTTGTGCCCTCACCCACGGCAACGCCGCGCACGTCCGAGCCGCTCTTGAGTTTCATGTAATCCATGCTGCGAACCATCCTTTCAAAACCTCAAGCATGCAAAAGCCTTTTGACCTTCCACTCCCCCACGCTTATGCGTCCAACTGCGCCATCCCCTCATCCGCTGCCGAGCGCATCAGCTCGTACAGCGGCTTCAACCGTAAAAAGTCCTTTGCCACCATATCCACAATCCCGCTGGAATAGCACGCTTGCAGCGGTGTATGGATGCGCTTGACGAAGATTTCCTTGCTTGGGTACAGCATCGCAAGCTGCGCTGGCATGCCCTCCGGCAGTTTCATGCGCTTGTACTGATCGCCGTAAATCAACAGATTTTCATCCGGTATGCCGCACGCGCGCAACACGCGGAGCACATCCTTGGGCTTGTCCACCATCCGACGGCGGATCACATCCATCGCGGGGCGGTTATATCCCCAAAAGCCAATTCCCCACTCCACCACATCGGGCGAAAGCTCAAACCAGTACATCACCGCCGTGTCGCGCGGCTCCCCACTGCGGCGCAGAAGCAGCCACATATGATCGCGGTAGGGGGATTTATCCTTGGTGAAACGGGTATCCCGGTGGATGCGGGCAAGGCATTTCCCGGGGCGCGTATCCATATCGCCCGCGATGCCCAGAACCGTAGGCGCAAGCGCTTCAATAAAAGCCGCAAACGGCCTTTTGACGTATTCCTCATATTCCTGTTGATGCGCCTGAAAGAACGCGTGATCGTTATGAAAGCGCAAATCTAAAAAGAAGCGAATCGTTTCCTCCGGGAAGCCTTCAAACATATCAATGGTCACCCTCTCACGCTTGATTATACTAAATTCCGTACGAAAGATCAAGGGCGGGCGAAAGCAAAAGCGCGCAGAGGCATGTGCTTGCCCTGCGCGCTTTGAATGAAGTGACTATGGAAGGCTCGGCTTAGCCTTGAGCGCTCTGGCTGGATCTTGTGCGTCTGCCAGTGCTGCGCGGCTTGGCTTTGGAAGCGTCCTCGGGCTTGCTGGCCTCCGGCTCAGGGTACGCATATCCATTTTCGCGATCGTCCGGCAAATGCCCATCCGTGCCGTTTGCGCTTCCGTCCGGCGCGTCCTGATATGCCCAGTCATCCTCCGGATAGCCGTTCAGGTCAACGCCTGCATCGCTCTGCGCATAATCGTCCGTATAGCCGTCGCTTTCCTCTGCCGGATAGGCGTTGGGGTCATATGCGGCATCATCGTAAGCAGTGCCGTCATAGGGATTCTCGTACAGCACGCTCTCGTCGGAAGGGTTCTCTTCATAGCTGCTCAAATCGCTGGTGAGGGCTTCATCGTAGAGGTCGTTGGGGTAGTCCTCCTCCTCGGTGTGCGTTTCCCCCTGCGTTTGCGCGGCGCTGCGCGCGTATTTCATATGCGGCAGCTCCTGATCTTCCTCATCGCGCTCGCCCATCAGCAGCGCGTCATCCTCGGCGGCAGTCGGTTCAATCGGCTTTTCCTCTTCCTCCGCAGGAGAGACGTAATCGCGGCGCTTGGCGCGCTCCAGATGATCAAACGCGGCCTCGGAAGCCTTTTTCTGATCGGCGCGGCGCTTTGTGGCCATGATGAGCAGCACACTTGAGCCAATCAGCAGCACGCCAGCCAAAATGAGCACCGGCCACAGGATGTTTTGAATGAGCTTAGGCACAGCGCCAATGCTCGCATCCCGGATGGGCGGCATGGTGACCGGCTGAAATATCGGTTCGCTGGTGGGCACTGGCGGCGGCGTAGGCGTAACAGGCGCGGGTGTGGGTACAGAAAACGCGATTTGCACCTCGTTGCTTTCAGCGGTGATGATATCGCCGCGCGGATCCTCGCCAGCAGCGGCAAAGCGGAACTTTCCCGCCATGGAAAGCGCCGTATCGCGCGTGAGCGTGCGGCTCTCCCCCGCCGGAATGCTATCAAAGGTATAAAGCTTCATTGTGCCATGGGAAACGGCTACCTTCTTTGCCTCCACCTTGCTGGTGTTTTCCACCTTGATGGAAAACCGCACCAAGCCAGGCGTTTCATATACCTCCGTGCGATCCGGGGTACAGGTGATGGCAAGGGTCAGCACGTCCTCCGGGTTCAGCGCCGTCACTGTAACGGCGTCGGTAGCCGTGGCGCTCTCCCCACCCGTGGCATCCGTTGCGGTAATGGTAAACTGATACTGCGCGGTGGCGGGCACGGTAATTTCCTTGTCCAGCTTCAAGCTCTTGCCTGCGGCAAGCTCCTGACTGGCAAAAACCTCGCCAAGGGCGGCATCGGTTACGCGAATCGCGGTATAATCCACATTGCCTGTGTTTTTAAGCTCCAGCGTGAACGTCACTTTGCCATTGATGGTTACGCCCTTTGCGCTGGACGTGAGGGTCGCCGTAAGCGCGGATTCACCATAGCTGATCTTGGTATCCTCCACCGTATAGGTTTTGGTCTTGGATTCGCCCTCCGCTTTATAGGTGATGGTAGCGCCGCTGGTAAGATTTTTCTTACCCATGGTTACGGGATAGCTGATTTCGGCCAGCTGCCCACTTTTTAACTCTTTAATCGTCTGCTTTTCCTTATGGACATCAGCATTTTCCTTGATGACGATGTTCTTGAGGGTGATGGTCCCGGCGTTCATGATCTCGTATTTCACCGTGACCGTCTGACCCTCCTTGGCAACGGTCGGGGTGATGGTACGCTTGACGTCAATCGCCGCCTCCGCCGTTTGCACGCCGATCTTGGCGCGAATGGGCTGGCTCTGCTCCACGGCCTCGCCGCTATCTTTATAAATGGTGTATTTTACAAAATAAATGACGGATCCATTATCCAGCATCCGCTGGTTGACATCATAGGTGCCTGTCCATGTTTTGGACTCGCCCGCCTTGAGCAGCGCGGCGCCGTTTGTGCCAAAGTCGGCTACAATTTGGGCGGCCGGGTCGTACAGCACGACCGGATCCTTCAAATCGGTATCACCCGAATTGGAAATGGTGATGGCCACATTCACTGGGCCCGGACCGGCAAGCCTCGTGGGGTTCAGCTCCATGCTGCACACCACTGGATCCGTTTCCGCCATGGCAAACCCCATCATCAGCAAAGTTGCCGCAATGGTGGCGATCACTAGGAGCAGCTTACGTTTCCTCATCATCTATTCGTCGGGCGGCAATGGCCGCCCTTCCTCCCTTCGGCATGCCGACGGCTGCTCATGGTACAAGCGTGGTTCGTGGTTATCCTTGCCAATTCCATGAGTCATTATGCTACGTTGCGTGGATATTCACGGCCTTTACCATGATATTCTATTGCAAATCTGTGAAGGTGTCAAGCGGAATACGGTTTTTAACTCCACCCGACGCAAATGTAACGCAGAAGGAACGGTCTTTCTTGCATATCAGGGAATGATACGGATGGCAAAAGCACATTTTTGAGAATAAAGTACCATCCATTGTACAAGAAAGAGGAAATCAGTACAATGGATGGTA